>CP099604.1 GCA_024372625.1 Comamonadaceae bacterium OTU4NAUVB1
CGCGCAGCCTTTGACCCGGAGGACAATAAATCATGTCTGAGACAGCTTCAGCATCCAAGTCAGGCAAGTACCAACACAGAACCCCTAGGTTTGAGTCAACAGGAGGATGTTGACGGCGGTGTATGCCGTCGAGATGCACGCCATGGCCACTATCCTGAACTAGCCTTATGCTGCGCTCATTGGGGGCGAAGGAAATTTGGCCTTCTTGCTGCTTGAACTGCTGCAAGGGCATTGCGAGCTTGTTCAGCATTTTATTTAACTCTAGGTGCTGTTTTGAAAAACGATTTTAGATATCGACTGCCTTGCCAACTCGAGTACTTGAACGACCATGACTTAATAAGACTAGCAGCAGCATGGCGAACTCGAGTCGACGGCGGATGGGTTCAGGCCGAGCCTATTGCATATTTGTTTGAGAAAGAGCAGCGCCGGCGAAAAAACATGTTTTCACTTACGACAAGATCAATTTCCCCAAATGGCCCACTAAAACTGCTCAGTCAGTTTTGGCGCCTGTTGAGGCTCTCAGTCGTGCTAATTTTGACAAATAAGACAGCAGAATATTTTTTCATTCTCTCTTAATAAAATTATATTTAATAATAGATTACATAATCATTATACGTTTTTGGTGCAAATAAAGGCGTTGTTTGTTTCAGCATAAAATTTGATCTAAAAGAAGCCGCTGTTTTTTCTAAACAGGAGTCACATACTCTCCACGCGCCAACCCATGGCATGTGGAAAGTTTTCGAATCTGATCAAAGCTAATGGCTGGTAAGGTGGCGGTACACAAGCCTTCCGGTGTTCTCAAGATGCTCTTGAGCTAAGCAGCGACAGCGTGTCGCACGTTGCTCGTCGGACAGTTCCTACATCACGGTCTGATTGACGCAAGAAAGCTTTGGTTTTCTTCAAAAGGAGACCAGCCATGTCCACACAACGATCGCCCGCATCAGGTGCTGACGAAGCCGCCAAGGCCAGCGACATTGAGCAACTGTCCGGCCACGGAGGCAATCTGCGCGACGCAGGACCAGGCGCCTAAGCACCGATGCGCAGGCCCGTGGTTGGAAGCAGTGCGCACATTCCAGGACGCGAAGAAGTCATCGGCTCCAGTGCCGCCGATCAGACTGCAAGTCCGGGCGCCGACGCCGACCGAGCCGTCGGCCAGTAGCCAGTCGAGACGGATTCTTGGAGCATTTCACATTGAGCAAACATGTGTCTACGCCCGCGTGCTGATTCGACGATTTCAAAGGTATACGTTCATCCAAAGCGTCCCAGCGCTCATGCATGTAAGAGGTTTATATGAGTTCAGAGATCGAGTTCAAGTTTGAGATCCCAGGCGACCGCATCCAAGCGGTCATGGAGAAGTTGGAGGCACTGGATGCCTCGCAGGTTGAGTTGCGTGCTCACTACTTCGACACGCCCGACGCACTGCTCGCCTCGAAGGGCGTCGTCCTGCGCGTGCGCCAGGAAAGCCCTAGGTGGTTCCAGACGGTCAAAGTCAAGACAGATGGACCCTTGGAGCGAGCCGAAGACAACATCGCGCTGGGCTTGTTGGCCGAGGAACCCGCACCCGACATCACACAGTACAAGAACACGCCAATCGGCGACCTCTTGGGCGACCTGAAAGACACCCAGGCTCGCTTGATTCCTATGTTCTCCACTGAGATCACGCGCCGGCGCTGCGTCATCGAGCATGGCCGCAGCCAAATCGAGATCGCCTTGGACGTGGGCCAGATCAACTTGCCCGATCGCTTGGGCGTCGATCCTCAAAGCTCGCCAGTGCGCGAACTTGAAATGGAACTGGTCGAGGGTCGGGTCTCTGACTTAGCGGTGCTTGCCAAGGAGTGGCTTGCTCGTCATCACCTGTCCGTAAGCACGACGTCCAAGGATGCCCGCGGTCGCAGGCTGCTGGCGGGAAATCCGACGGACGTGGCCGTGAAAGCGGCACCGGTTTTTCGCTCCAAGCCAAAGACTCTGCTGCGAGGTGACGAGATTCAACGGCTGGTGGTCTCGGGATGCCTGAACCAGATCTTGCCCAATGCGACCGAGGTCGCCGCGGGCAACTTCGATCGCGACGTGGTGCATCAGCTGCGTGTGGGCATAAGGCGCTTGCGCACGGCCCTGCGCGAGCTAGATGATCTGCACCCCGGACGCCTTGATTCCCGGTGGGAAGCACCCCTCAAGCAAGCGTTTGATGCCTTGGGCAAGCGCCGGGACTGGGAGTTGTTGGCGACCAAGACGCAGCCGGGATTGGAAAAGCACGGAAGTCCCGAAGTGGATCTGGGCGAAAGGCCAGCGGGTGTGGCGCTCGACACGGCCGTGCGTGAACCGGAACTTCAAACTGCTTTGGTGGAACTGCTCGCTTTTTGCTCGTCGGACACTTCAGACGACGAAGATGAGGTTGGAGCGCATGCGAGTGACGCCAACAATGAAACGCAGGAACCGCCGGTCACTGCCAAGGCAGCTCGGAAGATCCTTGCCAAGCGGCTGAACTCACTCCACAAAAAGATGGTGAAGGGGGGGGTGAATCGTTCGAGTCACTCGCCGCCGAAGAGCAACATCGGGTCCGCAAGCAGCTCAAGCGACTGCGTTACCTTGCAGAGTTCGTCGGGCCCGTCTTCGACAGCAAGGCAGCGGTGCGTTACCTCGAACACCTGACGCCGGCCCAGGATGCGCTGGGCGAGTTCAACGACAAGCACGTGGCCCTGGCGACTTACAAACAGAGCACCGCACACGACCCCAAGGCGTGGTTCGCGGTCGGATGGCTGAGCGCCACAGAAGCGGGCGAAGCCAAGGCTTGCAGGAAATCACTTCTGAAAATCGCAGACGCCAAGAAATTTTGGGCCGCAAAGAGCTGAGATTCTTCGACCCAATCTAGAGGAACGCAACGTGGCTGCACGATCCTGCAAGGCCGGTTTGGAAACATGCATCAGACCTTGCCGCGCGCGAAGTAACGGCGTTGCCGGCTCCTGAAGCCATCGCCATAGTGCGCTTGGGCCCAGGTGCAGTCTTCGTTCAATGGGTTGGCCACGAAAGGCCGATTCGCCTTGCGCGCCGACGCGACGGCCTCTCGAAACGCGTAGTGCGAGTATGAGCGCATGAACTCGCCCAGGTAGATGTCGGCCACCTCATCGTCACCCGCAACGATCAGCATGTTCTCGTCGTTCTGTGTGCACGAGGCCAGGCTGAAATTCGCGGAGCCTGAGATGACTAGCGGCCTGACGCCCAGTGGGTCCACCAACATGAACTTGGTGTGGATGAACTGGACGTGCGTGGCCAGTGTGTTGCTGCGTTCGAGCAGAAACTGATCGAGTGCATTGCCGCGCAGGTAGGCACCGATCGACACGCGCGCCGCTTCAGTGGCACGGATGTCCTTCACCGCTGCGGCGATCTTTTCGACCTGCTTCTTGTTGCCGTTGATGCCGTCCATCAGAACGTAGCGCAATCCATCCGATTCGGTCTTGAAGCTCGCTGCCAGCTTGTCGTCAAGGGAAAAGGCCAAGGTGACGAACACGGCTTCAGCGCCATCAGCACTGCCGATGTAGCGGTCCAGGCCATTGCGAAGAGGCTGCGGGCTGAAGACGGTGGTGCAGCCGTCAGGCCATGCTTCGGGAATGGTGAAGCCATTGTCCAGCGCCTTGCGCAGGTCCTTCGCCTCTGGATCGCCCTTCAAGAGCTTCCAATACGCTAGGTACTGCTTGGCAACGTCGGCGTTCCAGACCTCATGTCCGGCGTTGAGCTGACCGAAGAAACCGTTGGGCGACCAGTTGGTTGAGCCAGAGAACACGGCTTTTGGCTGGCCCTGCTTCACCAGGACGACAAACTTGTTGTGTGCGATGTAGCCAGGGTTGCGGGTTCGGCCTACTGCGCCCTCCAGCAGTTCGTTGTCGTCCAGAAAAGCCACGTTTTCATCGCGCTGGAAGGAAAGCTCGGCGGTATCACCGTTGTCCTTCGCGTCGTAGACGATGTTCACGGTGACACCTCGGTCTCGAGCGCGCCTGAGTGCGTCCAACGGCCCGTTGTGCCGGGCTTCATGGATCGCGACGTAGAGCTCGTCACTTCCCTCCGCAGCGTCGATGAACTTGACAAGGGCTTGGAACAAGCCGCGGCTCAACCACTCGTAAGCGCCGCCGTTGGGCACCTCTTCGGGCGGCACGTTCTTGAAGCGGCGGGCGTATTCCTGTGCCGCTACTGCGCCTCGGTTGAAGTGCACCAGGTGGCCTGTGGTAGTGCGCACGATGGTGGTCACACCCACCGTAGCCTCGGCCAGTTCGACCAACCGGTCCAGCTGGCCGCCCAGCGCCAGCACACGGTTAGGTGTACTCGACCCGGGGTCCACCGTGTAGTCCGCCCACAGGAAGGTCTGCACCGGATGCTGGCGCGTCGAGACACGCTGGCCGATGTCCGTGCCCGGGTCGGTCGATCGATAGCGCTTTTGCGCCTCGATCCAATCGGCACGGCCGGTGCGGTGGTTGGTTCGATGCAGCGCAAAGCCTTGCAACTCGCTAGCCCGCTTCTCGGGCCAATCGAGGCCGAACGTCACCACATGGCTTCCGGCCACTGCGTGAACGTGCAAATCTCCGCCGTCGACTTGGACTCGCATGCTGGTTTCTCACTGGCTTTTTGCATGTCAAGACCGCGTCAGAATTTCACCGAAAACCCGGGGTTCGATGCATGGGCCTGGGTGTAGCTGACGCCATCGACCCGCAGCCCTTGCGCGTTTAGGAGCGTGATCAACCCACCCTTGTTCGGCAGCACGACCGGCGGTGCCAAGGTGATGCGCAGGGTGTCCCCAGCGGCGATCGCGCCTTGCAGCGTCATGGCGTTCTTCTCACGGTCCAGCAGCTTCCAGCCGGCCAGATCGATACGCTGTGCCGTCACGTTCAGCAGGGTGACCGTCTCCACCTCAGGCGTCAGGGTGGCATTGACCAGGGCCGAGACAATCCGCACGCCACCGTCAGGTGCCTCCGGCGTCGGCTGTGCACCGGGCGTGAAAGGGTTAGGCGGATCGGCCGGGTCAGACGGGGGACCGCTCACCCCGCCGTCGAGTCGATGGCCTGTGCGGTCGTCGCTGTGCCAGCTCTGCGACTGGAATTTGAGGAAGATGCCAACCCACTGGTTCTGCGACGGGAACTGGAGCAGCAGCGCACCGTCCTGGTACACGCCATCGTCTTGCGTGAAACGGCCGGAATTGGCCTGGTTCATGTGGATGTCGTGCACCCCGTTGCCGGGCAAGAAACCAAAGATCTTGTCCTTCTTGCCAGCCTCCGGCCCCCAGCGCTCGCCGAACGCATAGATGAAGGCATCCTCGTCGGACATCGCACGCTGAATGTAGTGGTCAATCTTTTCGTTCAGGTCGTTGTCGGGACCGGCCACGCTGAAGGGCAGTGGCACCAGCTTGCGCGGATCGAAAAGGTTCGAGCGAATGAAGTCAAGTGCTGGGCCACCGGGCTTGGCAGGCAAGGCATGCCAGCCCGCCGGCAGTTTTTCTAGTTGCGCGAGGAAAGGATGCTGGAATTGCGACTCCACCAAGTACTCGACCTCGGAAGGTGCCATCTGGGACAAGACGTTGACGGCAAGGCGGTAGTCTCCCGCCTCGTCGATGACGTGCACCTGGTAGTGCGGGTTCTGGCCAGAGCCCAACTGCCGGTTGATGGGACGTCCCTTGAGGACACCGTAGTTCTTGAGCGGCATGAGGTTCTCCTGATTGGCGAAGCTCTTCTTGTCCTCCGGAACCATGACGCGCGGATGACGAACGACGTCTGTGACACGACCTCACACTGTGCGTTGTCTAAATAAGAAGTGCCTCCTTTGATTTAAGGAGAGATCGATATCCAAACTAGCAAACACCCGCAATGAAGCATTTCGTCAATAATGACAGAATCCGCTGATTTCAAATTTCAGCTTTCGCCTCGTTTGCTTCATCGATGTAAGCTCGAATCACGCCTCCACGTCTATGCTTTTCAAAATCTCTTTCTGGTGCCAGTCGCAGGCCTCGAAGATTTCAATCGATCCTCTAAATTCGTGTACATTCAGCATGATATCGTTACTAAAATTCCATAAATTCTTATGCTCCACGACAGAAATTTTATTTCTGAAGAATTAGTGTTAACGCAAGTCGAGGATTCTGTCTTTGGGATTCAAAAGATCCATCGGGCAAACGCAACAGGGCATCACCACTGGTCGCGGAATAATAAGAAGATGATCCGTTTTCCGATCCAAAGATCCGACCGCTGGCACCAATGTTGTGAATCACCGAAATGCGTTCGATCAACGTATGCTGAATACCATGCTGATCCACTGCTTCGAGTCGATTGACCTCTCTGGTGGATTTTCGACGCTTAAAATAGTATTTCATTGGAAATGGTATCAAGCTACTAGCAAAATTGAAAAACAAAAGATTATTTGAGCTTTTCATCCTCACGTTTTGCTTCAGCCATCGCCTCGGGCTCCAACTCTTCGGCATATCGGTTGAGTCGCACGAAGAGTCCCCAAGCCGCCAGTAACACGCCCACGGCCGTAAGGGTGGCAGCCGCGTAAAGCAGAAGCTCAGGATGCTCACGTGCTTTGAAAGTCGCAACCAAGGCTTCGACGGCCACCGCCACGACGATGACCACCATGAAGCGTGAGAGAAACCGGCGCACACGCGTGGGCGCGCTGATCTGGGCATTGCGGACCACTTCTTCTTCGGCGATCGTCTGTGAGATCTGCAGTGCCACCACAGCAGCCGCCAGCAGGCCCATGGCTTCGATGATGATCTCGGCCGCCGACGCGTTCAGATCGGCAATGAAGGCTGACCAGGCCACGCGAGCGGCAATCACGATCAGCATGACTGCGGCCATGCCGAACAGCGCTGCGATGACCGCATGGACCCAGGAGTACAAACCGAGCAGACGTTTCATCCGAATGATTGTCGAGACGTGGTGTCGAACGAGATCTTGGCCACTACTGCTTCTTTCTTAGGCATCGGCGCTCAAGCCAAGCTGGACAACGACTTCGATACTCAGCAGGACCGTTATCCACAACGTTGTGCCCTGCATCGGGGGATAACTCGCCACGGTGATTCAACCCGAGCACTCAAGCGAGCTTGTCGCAAAACACGACATAGTGAGAGCACAGGAGGGACCTGAAGGGGTACATGTGGCGTTTGTGCGCCAGCGACATTGGGTTGCGGGTCAGCCGGACGTAGAGGCTCTGCACGGGATGAACGATCAGTGCCAGCGGCAGCAGCAGCCAGTCCTTCCAGCCCGCCGAGACATACTGAAGGCTGCGCACGCGAAATCCTGCCATCTGCAAGATCCTCAGCAGGTTGTAGAGCGGGATGACTTTCCAGGTCGGCGCCTCCAGGTCCACGAACATCTGAAAACGTCGAGTCTTCCCTAGGAAAAGATACATGAGCCGGTCCCTCATCGCCACGACGTTGTCGTTGGTGACGATGAAATGACCGTCGTCATGCAGGTGCGCGTGGCAGGTCTCGAAGAACTGCAGCGTGTTGTCGAACTCCATGACGCCGCTGACAGAAAGGATGCGGTCGAACTTGCGCTCCGGAAAAACCTGGAACGGTCGGCTGGCATCCACCACCGCGAACTCGTCGTCAGCCAACGCGGTCGGCTTGGCTAAGTCGCATCCGCGCAGCTCTGCATCAGGAAAGAAGCTTCGTAAGGACGACATCAGATCCGCGTTGCCGCAAGGGATGTCAAGGATGCGCTTCTCGGACTTGGGACCGTCCTCGTGCATCAGGTGCTGGATGACGGCCCGATGCACACCTGCACAGGTCATGCCCGTTGGAATCGACGCCATTTCCATCGTGCATCCCCAAAGTTTGTGAATACCATCTTCTTACATAGCGGCTGGTTTCACAACCCATGAATCTGCCGACCTTGGCGAGACGAGATTGTTATGTGGCTGACATGAACACGTGCTATGGCGATTCGAAAGCCGGGCCTATGTCGTCATTCGGAAGTCATTACGGTGGCATAGGGTGCCATCGCCATACCTCAATCCCTTGAGCAAGACTGATGAAATTGATGACTTCCGTATTTGTCGTCGTCTTGGTTGCCGTCTAGGGAAGGTCTGCATAACTTGGCGCGCGACGTGCTTGCAATCTGAGCCATGAAGCGAACTGATCTGGGCCTGAACCTGACGACCAAGCGCACCCGCAAGCGGGAATTCCTCGCGCAGATGGAACACGTCGTGCCCTGGGCGGCATGGGTCGAATTGGTGGCGCCTTACGCACCTGAAGGCAAGAGGGGTCGCCCGCCCTTTGCCGTGGAGACGATGCTGCGCATCCACTTCATGCAGCAATGGTTCACCCTCTCGGACCCGGCGATGGAAGAAGCACTGCACGACGTGCCCTTGTTCCGGGAGTTCGCCAGCCTGGGTTGGGACAGCCGCTTGCCTGATGAGAGCACCATCCTTCGATTCCGTCATTTGCTGGAGAAGCACAAGCTGGCCGATCAGATCCTGGCGCTGGTCAACGATTTGTTGAGCGGCCAAGGCTTGCTGCTCAAGGCCGGCACGGTGGTCGATGCCACGCTGATCGCAGCGCCCAGCTCGACCAAGAACAAGGAAGGTCAGCGCGATCCTGAGATGCACCAGAGCAAGAAGGGCAACCAGTGGTTCTTTGGAATGAAGGCCCACATCGGCGTGGACGCCGACTCGGGCCTGGTGCATACGGTGCGCGGCACCGCGGGCAACGTCAACGACGTGATCGAGGCCAACAGCCTGCTGCACACAGGCGAGAGCGTCGTGTTCGCCGACGCGGGCTACCAAGGCGCAGCAAAACGGCCTGACGCCAGAGCGGGCGTGCGCTGGCGCATCGCCATGCGCCCGGGCCAGCGGCGGGCGCTGGACAAGAACGACGAGATCGACGCCCTGATCGACCAGATCGAGAAGCTCAAGGCGAGCGTGCGGGCCAAGGTCGAGCATCCGTTTAGGGTCATCAAGCGCCAATTCGGCCACGTGAAGGTGCGCTACCGAGGGCTGAAAAAGAACATTGCGCACCTGGTTACGCTGTTCGCGCTGTCGAATCTGTGGATGGTGCGCGGCAAATTGCTGACTGCCCAGACATGAGTGCGTCTGATGCACAGCCAAGACTGCCTGCGTCGTATGCAAAGTCCTCAGGCTGACCTTGCAAAGCGGTTCATCGAGCGCTGAAACGATGACCTGTCAACGTTTGCCATATCAATCGCCCCGGATGCAGCTCTGACATCGCTTTGTTCAGACCATCCCTAGGTCAGTGCATATGAATATTAGCATTTGGCTGAAGCCACAGTTTCTCCAAATATCCAAAGCGAGAATTTGCGAGCATCTAGTAGTTGAGATTTTCTTAGCGCTGCTTCTTCCGAGTCAGTGCCGGTTAGCAAAAGCGCGCACAGCCATTGTCTCTCGGCCATGACAACCTCCTGCTCGGCATGTCCCCAGGCTTGGAAAAGAACATTGAATGAAGACAACGAAACATTTCTTGTCGTGCAGTTCGATATGAGTGCGTAGCTGACCCAGATTGCATGCTCGACAAATACTGGATCAGATCTTACGCAACGACAGTGTTTTTAGTCGTCAGTTCGGCATCATCGTCGCACAATCTATGTCCCGCTTTGCCGTCATGTCGTTGCGGCGCATGTTTTGCGTTCCGATCATGGCGCTTTGTTGACGGCACTGCTCCCGGGTCGACGCCGAAGAACTGCTTGAATTGGAAGAACCACTGGGCATCATTGAACAACCGGCAACGAAAAAACTCGTTGCTGCGACAAACAAAGATGTTGAAAGCAAGCGCTTCATAGAAATCTCCTCAATGATTGATAAAACTTAAAGCAAATAAGGACTGTTATTTTTAGTCCGACACTTTGCACCTGGCTTCGAAAAGCAACGATGGCAGGTCTTTATTGCGCTGCTTCGCGGTCGGCGTCTGCACCGGGACTGGCGCTTTGGTCCGCCACGCCCGACGGAAGCACCACTTCGCTGCCTGGAATGTGGCCGCTGCTGCCGATCACGGGTTTGGGTAATGGATCCCCTGCACGGCCATCGCGCAAGTTGCCTCCATGACCCGTTTCCTGCTCGATATCGCTTGCTTGAGCGACGTCTTCTCGCACCGGCGTTGATGCCTGCTTGATCGTCATGATTGACTCCAATCGTGATTGAAAGCTGAAGCGTTCGTCTAATTACCTAAGTTCTATGTAGGAGCGCACCGCACAACCTTCGTTGAGCCAAGCGCTCTCAACGTTCTATGCAGTCAAAATCGCCTGTTTGATATTTCCGTCCTAACGGAAAGACGTTTCAAAATTATGAAAACTCAGGAGTTTGTTATCCTCTAGTCACAGTCAAGGACGAAATGTTCTCGAATGCACGACGCATGAATCCGAATAATGAGACGGCGCATCAGAATGCGCGTTTTGCTGTGCGTTTTTCCCCTGCCATTGGCAGTCCTTGGTGGGATTTCGGCAGCCGCTGGTTGGGCCAATGCGCGTTCACCGGGGAAACTTTCGTACAGCACGTCATCGAGCACTTGCCCAACGCGCTGCATGAGCGTCTGACGGCGGGTCCACGGCGTCATGGCTGGCATGCCACCCTAAAAGCGCCATTCGAGTTGGCGCGTGGCATCAACACAGCCATCCTGGAGCATGGCGTCGACGCGATCGCCCTGATGTGGCACCCGACCGTAATCCCATCGTTTCGCGTTGAAATCTTCAAGGACATTCTGGCCCTTGTGCCGGCGACACCCTGTGCAGCCGTGGATGCGATCGCCGGTGCCTGCGTCACAGGCTTGCATCCTTACAGCGCGCCCTTGCCTCCTGAAAACCTTCGTCGGTGCCGCGCCTCAGGATTGACAGCCAGGGAAGATGCCTTGCTGCTACGCTGGCGCCACCCTTTTGTCCTGGATCAGTTTTGTTTTCACCTGCCGCTGACAAGCTCACTGCGGGGGTCACGCCCCTTCAGGTCAAGGCACTGATAGACGCTGCCCAACATGCCGTTGAGGATCTGCCTGCTTGTGTTTTTGACGCAATAAGTCTCTTCAAAGAACCTGCACCAGGAGAGAACTTTATTTTCTTGTCCAGATTTGAACTGTCATCCAATCTGGATGTAATTTAGCCAGCTTTTTCGCTTGACGGAAGATCGCGCACTTGCAAAGCCATGTCGAACAATTTGGCCTTGCCCGCATAGTAGCGATCCAGGCGCCACTCCTTCAAAACAGCAATGGCAAGATCGAAAGACTCGATGTCGAGTTCATACAAACGGGCAATATTCAGATTGCCTTCGGATTCGACGGCCAAGACCAAGTCCGAAAGTATTTTTGCGTTGTTGCTCGATGGGTGTTTCGAGATTAGTCGACGTGCTGATTTGATTGCGTGCATGAGATTGCCTTGGGTACAGTGAAAAGCTTGCCGAATTGCGTGCACGGGTAGGTGCATGCAGCCATGGAGCATCATGCCGGGTAGTAATTCCGTTTGCTTTTCACATCATCAGCGAGCGCGTTGCGATGCGAAGTGAGTGAGAAGACGGCGACTCAGATCAATATGCTCTGAGGCTGACCGATCACAGAATGGGTGTAATCAAGGATCAGCAGTCTCACTGCTGGCATGGACGTCACAAGAACGTCTCAATGCAGGTGTTCAATGATGACCAAGCCGACAAAACTGGCACGCACCTTGCACCATCGTTTGGAAGCAGCGGGGTGTCAACCGATGTCCACCGTAGACCTTCTTGACTGCAACTTGCAGAGCGTGATGACTTCTCTCTTCTCTTCCCTCCAAAAACAGGCCATGCGCCACTCCTTTTTCTATCTTCAGCGCCAAGTTGAAGTCAACGTCATGGAGAACGGCGGCACATGGCGCTGGGCGTTCATCATCGATGGATCCAGTCCTTCTGTGACCGACAAAGGACTGACGGACACGGCCGTCCAGGGCCTGCAGGCCGCCTGTCAGGCAGCGCGAACGGTCCTTGCACAGTCCTGATCCAAGCAGTGCAAAACCATGTTTAAAGGCATGTTCAGCATCCGAGTCAGGGCAACACCGGCTCAGGACCACTATGCCTGGGTCATCATGAAGTGGTTGACAGCGGTCGATGCCATTGAGATCGATGCATCACCTGCCATTTTTGATCGACCTTCGGAGGCCTTGATAGCGGGCGAAGCAAGGCTGCTTGCATTGCGGCACTAGGATTGGCGAAGTCCGGTTGAGGAACACCTCTGTCCTCATGCTTGGAAGCTGGGCTACTACTGCTCGATCAGACCGACCGCATGGCGTATCGCGAACCCATCGATGGCTGACTTCGCATCGTGCTTCGCGGCAGTGGCTTCGTTCGCAACGTCCTCCGCACGTCGATACAAACCTGGCCTGATGCACACGGCGCCGATCGCCACCGTCGTACACGGGAAGAACCGCACGACGCCGTGCCGGTCCGCGCCCTCGATGCCACCTGCTTCCTTTGCATCGTCGTCGTACAAGGTCAACGCTTCGGCCGCAAAGGTTTGCATCATGCATGTGCAACGCCGCTGCCAATCCGAGCTTTGAAACAGCAGCATGAAGTCATCGCCGCCGATGTGCCCGACGAAGTCGTGATACGGGTCCACTTGATCGAGTGCCGTGCGAGCAAACAGGCGAATCATCTCGTCGCCGCGCCAGTACCCGTAGTGGTCGTTGAAGACCTTGAAGTTGTTCAAGTCCGCGTAGCAGACAACGAAGCTGCCACCCCCCGTCAGCAGCCGATCAATGTGCAGACTGATGGGAACGTTGCCCGGCAGGAACGTGAGCGGGTTGGCATGTCTGGCGGCCTCAATGCGGGCCTCGGTGACCGTGCGGACCAGCTGTTCACCCGTGCCTAGACCGACGTAGCGTCCTTGGTCCAAGACGATGAAGCCGTCCTTCAGGTAGCGCTGGTCGTTTGACTTTAAAATTTCCAGAAGGCCTTCGACGTTGTCATCGAGTTCCACCACCCGCGGGGACTGGTTGGCATACCCCAGGCAAGCTCGCCGCCCATGCACTTCCCGGAAGTAAAGACGTGCGTAGTCGTCCATGAACGACTGTCGATTGATCAGCGCTACAGGCTGCTCATTTCGCAGAACCGGCAGTGCATGCAAGGTCGGATGTGCCTGAAAAAGCCGTGACACGTCGTCGTTGAGTGTTCGAGGATCGATCGTTGGTGCTTTCGTCAGGATCAAATTCCGCAGCACACCACGTCCAGCCTGTGCCCTGGAATGTGGCCTTACCGCGACCGCATGGTCAACAAGCGACCAAGAAGCGCTTGGAGCAACTGACGCTGCCAGTTCCATCGACGGCCGACCCAGCAGATAGCCTTGCCCGTGACGGATGCCCAGATCACGCAGCACACGCAAGTCTTCTGCCTCTTCGATGCCTTCGGCAATCAGTCGAGTGCCCAGTGTCTGGCCGAGCGTTGCAAGGGCGCGCAAAAACTCCACTTTCTGTGGATTAGACGAGATGTCCTGGGTGAAGAACTTGTCGGTCTTGACGAACTCGGGCTTGAGTTCAGCCCAGAGCCGGAAGTTGGAATGGCCTTCCCCAAAGTCGTCCAGCGCGATCGACATGCCGAGTTCGCGCACTTTGCCAACGGCATCACGCAGCATGGCGAGATCGTTGGTCTTTTCCTGTTCCGTAAGCTCGACCACGATCGAACTCGCGTTGACCTGGGAGCGGACCACGGTCGATTCCAGCCACCTCGGCGCGTTGCCAGCCACGGCTTCAACCAACGCGCCGGCACTTAAATTCAAGAACAAGCATCCCCGGCCGCCGGCCTTGACCCAGCACGAGAGGACCGTCGCGACACAGTGCAACTCGAAATCTACCGAACGCGAGACCGTCGCTGCCAACGCCAGCATGGCCAGAGGAGGATGCCACGGGGTATCCACCGGACCACGGATCAACGCTTCATGTCCCAGGACCGTGCCTTGATGGAGGTCGACAATAGGTTGGAAAACAGCGAACAGAACGTCCTCGCCCATCAAGAATTGCATCCAGTCATCAGGAGAACGCGACGAACTGTCTAGTTTCTCTATTATTTGTTTTCTATGACAAGAAGAGTTAATCATACAACGAGCGCCTTGTATTTGCGGAATAACCAGGCAGCTTTGAAAAAACCCCGTCAACTGCAGTCAGCTTGTACATCGCGATTCCGTGGAGCATGGAAAAAAACCTATGGCCACACGCCTTGCACTTTAGCGACCAGAACTGTGGAGCCTGCGAAAGAACAGCGGCGAAAAAGGCCGCCCTTCTCGCACGCAACCCAAAGTGGCTTGAATGCAAGCTTCTCGCACGGAAACGATGCCACGGATGTTCATAAGTAAGTCCCAATTTAATGAAATTTGACTACTTCGACATGACCTCGCGATGACATGCTTTTTTATACTACTTTGGTAGTATCAAAAGTACTTTGTCCACATCAATCAGAACATATTGAAACACACCGCGCAAATAAATGCCGCACTCAACAGTATCTCAAATGTATTAATACAATACATCAAATTCAAATAACCATCCGATCCCATGCGTTTCTTTATAAACTAAAAAATTTTTGTGATCAGCCATACTGACATCTTCACAAATAAGCCTGGAGAAAATTCAGAATAGCCATTGTTTCTCTCGTAGATATCAATGCCCAGATCCAGAAACTTGAAGCTCAACGCCTCCAGTTGCAAGCCGAAGCCGAAAAGCAGCGCAAGGAAGCCATGGCTTCCGTCATCCAGGAACTGATCGAGAAAATCGACGCCTACGGCATCACGGCCAAGGACCTCGGCTTGCGCGTTGGCAAGGCAGGCGAAGTTGCCAAGCCGCAGCGTGTTCGCAAGCCGTTGGGTGCCAAGGTCGCCGGTACGGGCAAGACCTTCACGGGTCCCAACGGCCAGACGTGGAGCGAAGGCACACGTGGTCGCAAGCCGGCTTGGTTGACACAGCAGTTCGCCGAAGGCGGCGCTTCGGACAAGGCCGAAGGCAAGTGATTTCGCACTCTTGAGGAAATGGCCGCGCAGCTTGCCCTGGCTGGCGCGGCCCGTGCCGTCTGACTAGCCGGCGACTTTCCGGGCGTTGTAGTCCAGCACGCGCGCCCGCAGCCAGCTGTCGAAGGTGCCCTGGCGGGACGATGCCGGCCCATGCCGCAGCATGGCCGCCAGCATCGCGATGCCCTCTTCCTCCGATTTCACCAGCACGGCCGAGCAACCCAGCATCAGGTTCAGCGGCATCCCGAAGTCCTCAACGGCCATCTGGCTGTCGCACTCGCGCAGCATGCCGAGCGGGTCGCGCTCGCAATCCCGGGTCTGCGCCACGCGATCGGCGTAGCAGTCCACCGGCGCACCGTATCCCACGATGGGCAGTTCCAAGGCAGCGGCAAAACCGACCTCGAAAGCGGTGCCCGAGTCGGGTTCGTGGCCACGCCACTCCTGCAAGTCCGCCAGCACGCCATCGGCGCTGCGCAGCATCTGGGTGTTCGATTCGTAGATGCGCCGCGCGAGCGGCGCATCGGCCGCGCCGGCGCAATCGTCGGTCGGCAGCAGCGGTGTCAGGCCGTGTCGCTCGCACAGGGCAGCGAGGCTGGCCAAGTGCGCCTTGGCATTGGGTCGGAACACGCTGGGTCCGGCGAGGTAGACCCGGGGTCGTCGCGTCTGCAGGTTCTGGATGTTGGTCGTCACTGTTTTTCCTCCACTTCAAAATTCTTTGCCTGCTCGCTCGATGCGGGACTGGGTACCCTGCGAATCTCTCGTTAGGTGTGGACCTAGTCTAGAACGGCGTCGGCACGCATCCCCGTTCGCGCGATCCCACCGGGCGGGAGCGCCATTGCGCCGAGCGCGGCGGCGCCGGGTAGATCTCGCGACGCACGACCTCCGCGGCGGCCGTGCCCGTGCGCGCGCGGACGTAGACGGTCTGGCGGTAGCTCGGCCGTCACGGTGGCCCGGCCTGGACGTCCACCGCCCCGGTCTTGAACTCTCGCCCGCGCCAATAGGCGATCGCGTCGCCTTCGTTGGGGAAAAATGAGGCGCTGTGGTGTGAGGATCATTGGGGTTCCGCGTCCGTGAAAAACTCGCATGCAGTCTGGTTGCAGCGCAGTTTGGGCCGATGCCTCATCAGGCCTTCAGACGGCGCAATTCCTCGGCCAGCATCCACTGCGCCCGGCTGACCTTCACCAACGAATCGATTCCAGCCTCGGCCCGCGTGCTCATGGACCGACCGTTTATAGATTTCATAGTCAATCCATCTCGCAATCATTTTTATATATGATTCATACATGTTTCATATAAAGCACGTTCAATGGGCATCGTCAAGATTTCAGACCTCATGCACGCCAATCTGCGCACTGCCGGCAACGCACTGAGCCGTTCAATCAATGCACAAGCAGAACACTGGATGCGCGTGGGCATGTTGTCCGAGCTCCACCCGGACCTCAACCATCGCGACATCAGTTTGCTTCTGATCCGTGCAGAGCAGTCAGGCGGCTTCGATCTGGAATCGCTGGTGGATCTTGCGAAAGCGCCTATGCACGCGTCAACAGGCGTTCAATGATGAACAGCAAGGTCGTTGTAAAAACACCCGCACAGATCGCACTCTCCCGCACTGCAGGCCGGTTGGCTGCAGAAGTGCTCAGCGTGGTGGCACCGCACGTCAAGCCGGGCGTCAGCACCGAGGAGCTTGATCGCATCTGTCACGACCACATCGTCAATGTTCAAGGTGCGATCCCCGCCAACCTTGGCTATCTCGGCTACCCCAAAACGATCCTCACGTCAGTCAATCAAGTGGTGTGCCACGGCATTCCATCTCCTGACAAGATTCTTAAGGACGGGGACATCGTCAACATCGACGTTGCAGTGATCAAAGACGGCTGGTTCGGCGACACGAGCCGGATGTACTTCGTCGGCAAGCCCGGCATCTTGGCGCGTCGGTTGGTGGCAACGACTTACGAGGCTCTGGTGGCGGGCATTCGACAGGTGCGTCCGGGCGCGACGCTTGGCGACATCGGTTATGCCATCCAAGCCATCGCAAACCGTGAGAACTTCGCCGTGGTGCGCGAGTTCTGTGGTCACGGCATCGGCCAGATCTATCACGAAGACCTCCAGGTGCTTCACTATGGCCGTCGTGGTGAGGGCCTGCTGCTTGAGCCTGGCATGGTTTTCACAATTGAGCCCATGCTGAATGCGGGCCGGCGCGAGACCAAGACCCTGGCCGATGGCTGGACCGTGGTGACCAAGGACCGGTCTCTGTCAGCGCAGTGGGAACACATGGTGGCTGTAACAGCCGATGGCTTCGAGGTATTGACACCCTGGCCCGACGGCCCCTGTGACTACGCTGCCATCCATTCAAGTGGTTGAGCTTGCACCATCGAGTCAATTACTGGGGGGCGTGAGCATCACGCCTCCCACGTCTGTAGCACCACAGGCGCTGCCTGTTCCGAGCGGCGCGCTGATACCGCCATTGGCTCCGAATTCAGGTGCTGCCTGTCGATCTGCAATCTACTGTCCTCGCAGCCGCGCCACCACATCGGCTGCGAACCAGCCGTTGCACGACCAGGGCGAAGGCCACATGGGTGTCGCGGGCCAGCGCGGCTTGCAGGGCCGCCGTGCGATAGGCCCTGAGGTCCAGCATCAGGCGCGCGGAATGCACAGCGCGTTCACCCTTGGCCGCGTCGGCACCTTGCAGGCTGGCGGGGACGGGCTGGCCGGCCTCCTTCAAGCTCTGGACGTGGGCCTTGCGGTCCTCTGGCCGCATAAGGCCACGCCGGACGTCGATGCGGCCCTGGTGATCGATCGTCATAATCACACCACACGTCGCGCGCCGTTCCGGTGCCCATTCGACCAGCAACCCTTCCAGCGCGGTCTTCATTTCGCTCAGGTTCTCGGTGGCCGTCTCGGCGTCGTCCAGTTGCGATGCCAATGCGGCTTATTGGGCCCTCCCTTAATCTGCAGCCGCAGACGCACGCGACAGGGCCTTCATCGGATTTTCAAGGGTCCTTGCGGCAAGTCTTCATGGATTGAGCATATCTTCCATCCATGTATAGATGCCAACTCCAAAATGGGCCCAAACCTCCTGAGCCGCGTATCACGCTCAACCCGTTTCACGTTCCAATGATCAAAATCTGCGCCCGCATTACTCGACGCTCGTTTCCCCACTAGCTTACTTTTATGCGACAATTCAACAATAATTGAATTATGGAAGAAGAAACCGTTGTGAGGTCGCTGGCAGCGCTGGCCCAGGCCAGCCGCCTGCGCGTGTTCCGCGCCCTGGTCGTGGCCGGTCGAGAAGGCGTGACGCCCGGTGCGCTCAGTGGAGCCCTGGACTTGCCAGCAACCAGCTTGTCTTTCCACCTCAAGGAATTGACGAACGCAGGCTTGGCCTCTCAGGAGCGCCAGGGGCGCTATCTCGTCTATCGGGCATCGTTCGACCAGATGAACGCGCTGCTTGGCTACCTCACTGAGAACTGCTGCCAAGGCGAGGCCTGTGCGGTGGATGGCGGGCCCTTGGCTTGCGACTGCTGACGGCTTCGCTTCATCTTTTCCCGCCACGACATGCCCATGCTGACGGCGCTTCTGATCTTCATAGTCACCCTGGTGCTGGTCGTCTGGCAGCCGCGTGGCCTAGGCATCGGCTGGAGCGCATCGCTGGGTGCCGTGCTGGCGCTGCTGACGGGGGTCGTGCAGGTCGCCGATATCGCGGTGGTGTGGCATATCGTCTGGAACGCCACGGCGGCTTTCATTGCCGTGATCGTCATCAGCCTGCTGCTGGACGAGGTGGGGTTCTTCGAATGGGCCGCCCTGCACGTCGCGCGCTGGGGCCGAAGCACCGGCCGAGGCCTTTTCGCCTGTATCGTGCTGCTGGGTGCGGTGGTGTCGGCCCTGTTCGCCAACGACGGCGCTGCACTGATCCTCACGCCGATCGTGCTTGCGATGCTGATCGCTCTGGGGTTCTCACCTGCCGCGACGCTCGCTTTCGTGATGGCGGCGGGCTTCATCGCCGACACCGCCAGCCTGCCGCTGATCGTCTCCAACCTTGTCAACATCGTCTCGGCCGACTTTTTCGAGATCGGCTTCGCCGACTACGCCTCTGTCATGGTGCCGGTGAACATCGCCTCGGTGGTGGCCAGCCTGGTCGTCCTGCTGCTGTACTTCCGCCGTGACATTCCGGCGCGCTACGACATGGCGCAACTCAGAGCCCCCAAGGATGCCATCCGCGATCCGGCCACATTCAAGGCCGGTTGGGTGGTGCTCGGGTTGCTGCTGGTGGGCTTCTTCGGCCTGGAGCCGCTGGGCGTGCCGGTGAGCGCCGTCGCTGCGGTGGGTGCGGTGGTGTTGCTGGCGGTCGCGGCGAGCGGCCCGGCCATCGACACCCGCAAGGTGCTCAAGGGCGCGCCCTGGCAGATCGTCATTTTTTCGCTGGGCATGTACCTGGTGGTCTATGGCCTGCGCAACGCCGGCCTGACCGATCAGCTCGCGTCCCTGCTCGACGTCTTCGCCCGAAGCGGTGTCTGGGGAGCCGCCCTGGGCACGGGTTTCCTGACGGCCCTCCTCTCGTCGGTCATGAACAACATGCCCACCGTGTTGATCGGCGCGCTGTCCATCGATGCGTCCGGCGCGACCGGTGCCGTCAAGGAAGCGATGATCTACGCCAACGTGATCGGCTGCGACCTCGGCCCAAAGATCACGCCCATTGGCAGCCTCGCCACGCTGCTGTGGTTGCATGTGCTCTCGAAGAAGGGCATCACCATCGCCTGGGGTGCGTACTTCAAGGTGGGCATCGTGCTGACCGTGCCCGTCCTCGCCATTACCTTGGCCGCGCTGGCGATCCGACTGAGCGTGGGCTGAGCGAGGTCCGACTTCACAACGCTGGAACCGACATGAGCGACATCACGATCTATCACAACCCCGACTGCGGGACCTCGCGCAACGTGCTCGCGCTGATCCGCAACACTGGCGAGGAACCTGCTGTCGTCGAGTACCTGAAGACGCCACCCGACCGCGCGACGCTGAATCAACTCATCGCGGACATGGGTGTGCCTGTGCGCGAGTTGCTACGTCAGAAGGGCACGCCCTATGACGAGCTCGGCCTGAGCGATCCAAGGTGGAGGGACGAGCAGCTTATTGACTTCATGCTGCAGCATCCCATCCTCATGAACCGGCCGATCGTGGTAACACCCGTCGGCACCCGACTGTGCCGGCCATCCGAAGCGGTGCTCGACCTCTTGCCGGCGCTGCAGCGAGGCCCGCTCACCAAGGAAGACGGTGAAGCCGTGATCGATGAGAAAGGTCAGCGTGTCGCCAGGCCGTGACCCGTCCGACCTGCCCAACGTCGATGCTGGGCAGTTTCACCAGCCCGACCTTCAGCGCTTGCATCCCAAGGCACGGACAACCCACCCGCCGCGCATCCTGCTGCTCTACGGGTCCTTGCGCGAGCGGAGCTACAGCCGGCTGCTGACCGAGGAAGCGGCCCGCCTGCTGCAGGCCTTGGGGTGCGAAACGCGCATCTACGACCCGAGCGGCCTACCAATGCCTGACGCCGCACCGGAGGACCATCCGAAGGTGCGGGAATTGCGCGACCTCGCGCAGTGGGCTGAGGGCATGGTGTGGACATCCCCGGAGCGCCACGGCGCGATGACGGGAATCCTCAAGGCGCAGATCGACTGGATTCCCCTGGCAATCGGCTCGGTGCGACCCACGCAAGGCAAGACGCTGGCGGTGATGGAGGTCTCAGGCGGCTCGCAGTCCTTCAACGCCGTCAACCAGATGCGCGTGCTCGGGCGCTGGATGCGAATGATCACGATCCCCAACCAGTCGTCCGTGGCCAAGGCATTCCTGGAGTTCGAGGAGGACGGGCGCATGAAGCCCTCGCCGTACTACGAGCGGGTGGTGGACGTGATGGAGGAGTTGGTGAAATTCACGCTGCTCACGCGCGACTGCGCGGATTACCTGGTGGACCGCTACAGCGAGCGGCGGGAAAACGCGGAAGCCCTGTCGAAGCGGATCAACCTGCGCAGCATCTAATCAGGACGACAGGGCGCTGATCGAGTGAAGGTCGTTTCGCGCTCGGACCGGTCACCAGGGGATGTCACGGCGAAGACACCGTTTGCTCCTACCCTGCAACGTTGCCAGACATCGACACCGCCATGCGAACGCCTTTCACCGACCGTCCATCTCCCGCCGCCCTCGGGCACCTTAGTCTGAGGGCGTTGTTACTCGGCGCCGCGTTCGCCGTCACCGCCTGTGGCGGGGGGGAAGACGACGCCGTGGCCGCGACAACGCCGACCTCGCCGGCCGTGACGACACCGGTCACGCCTCCGACGACCGGCGCCGTCGCTGCGGTGCCCCTCGGCGTGCCGGCGCTGTCCTTCGTCTCGCCACAGGAGAGTCTGGACCTTGCCAACTACACGCTGACGAGCCGGGTGACCCTGCCGATCAACGGTGCGCCCGGAGCCAACCAGATCGCGGCGGAAGTCTCGGCCGTCACCTACAGCGAGGCCACCGACAGCCTTTTCATCGTCGGCGACGAAGGCACCTACATCACCCAGCTTTCAAAAGCCGGCACGGTCATCGACACGATGAACCTGCCCGCTGGCCTGTTCGGCGACCCGGAGGGTCTTACGTGGGCCGGTGGCAACACCTTCGTGGTAGCGAACGAGCGCGAGCGCACTGCCAACCTGTTCACCTACACGGCTGGCACCACGCTAAGCGCTGCCAGTGTGCGCACCGTCAAGCTCGGCACCACGGTGGGCAACATTGGCTTGGAGGGCGTCACGCGCGACCCAGCGACGGGCGGCTACATCTTCGTGAAGGAAATGACCCCGCAGGGCATCTTCCAGACCGGGATCGACTTCACGGCGCAGACCGCCACCAACGGCTCGGCCACCACTGTCGATTCGACCAACCTGTTCGAGCCCGCGCTGATGGCCCTGGACGACATCGCCGACGTGCATGCCCTGTCCAACACGCTGGCGCCCTCCGCGCCGGACCATCTGCATCTGATGGTGCTCGGTCAGGAAAACGGTCGCATCCTGAAGGTCGACCGCACCGGCAGGGTCTACGGCCGCCTCGATCTGCCCAACGCGCCGCTGAACCTGGGGCACGAAGGCATCACCTTGGACAAACAGCTCAACCTGTACGTCACCAACGAAGCCGGTGGCGGCAGTCAGCTGTTGCCACAGTTGTGGGTCTACACCCCCACCCGATCGGCCGCACAGGTGGGCCTGTCCAGCAACCTGTACCTGACCTTCACCGGCGCCGTGGCTGCAGGTGCCGGCAACATCATCCTGACGGGTGGCAACGGCGACACCCGCACCATTGCCGTCACCGACGCCACCCAGGTAAGCATCACCGGCAGCACCGTCAGGATCAATCCCACGGCCGACCTGAGCCCCGGCATTACCTACCGCGTGCAGTACGCCGCCGGCGTCTTCAAGGACGCTACCGGCGTGGCGGCCATGGCGGTCAACGGCGCACTGAGCTTTACCAGCGTGCCCGACACCACCGCGCCGGTGCTGCAGCGTTCGACACCGGTCGACAACGCCGCCGGCGTCGCGCTGGGCGCCAACCTGTCGCTGACCTTCAGCGAACCCGTACGCGCCGGCACGGGCACCGTCACCGTCACCAATGGCTCGAATGACACGCGGGTGATCAACGTGGTCGATACCTCCCAGATCATCATCAGCGGCGCGACCATCACCCTCAATCCGGCGCTCGACCTGGCTGCCGGCTCCCCGTATGCCGTGCAGATCTCCCCCGGTGCCTTGGTCGATGCCGCCGGCAACGCTTTCGCGGGGATCACGGACAGCACCACGCTCAACTTCAGCACCGAAGGCACCGCGGCGAGCCCGGCGCCCATGTTGTTCATCACCGAGGTCAACTCCAACGCTGCAGCCGGTCCCGACTTCTTCGAGATCTACAACTACGGCGCCACCACTGCCAACCTGATCGGCTGGAAATGGGACGACGACTCGGCCAGCACCACCGACGCGGCGAGCGTCGCGCTGCCCAACATCACCATCCCCGCCGGCGCGCGCGTCGTGGTCGTGGCGGATGCCGACAGCACTGCTTTCCTCAACGCCTGGGGCCTGCCCGCGACCTTCCCGGTCGTGGCGGCGGGCGGACCGGGTCTTGGCCAGAGCGACGCGGTGGTGCTCTTCAACGCGACCGGCATGGTCGCGGCCAGCTTCAGCTACAAGGCCACGGCCATTACCGCCACCGACGGCACAGTGATCAATCGCGCCGCTGCCGTGACCGACGTTACACCGCTCGCGGCTGGCCACGCCGGTGCCGTGTTCGGCGGTAACGCGGCCTCGTCGGTCGTATGGGACGGCATATCGACCTCCGCGCCGACGTACCGCGCTGCCGCGGTCGGCGTTTCAGGGGGCTTCGCCCAGCCAGGGTCGCCGACATCGGTCGGCTCTCCCGGCCAATGAGAGTGATGGAAGTCGAATCCGAACGCAACTTGACCACTACCCGAAGCTGCACCGGGACCATCGACTCTCCTGATATCGCCATCGGCGGCTGGACGGGCCAGCACCGCAAGTGATACGGCGGGAGCGAGCTTGAGAACCGTGTTCGAACCGGCCAGACGGACCAACTGCGAACGCGCGGCTACTGTGGACGCTCACGGGTCGGCACGCGTGTCTCAAGCGCACCGGGCGTGTAGCCGGATGCGAAAGAGCAACCCATCCCAAAACGGGCTTCATTGGCAGGGCATGCCGCAGCGATGCTTGCAGGTGTTGGCTTGTTGCCCTGCTCCACCCAGCCCAGCAAGGCCGAGACCAAGGTGGGATACGTAGGCCCGCTGATGTAGCTGTGGGTACCGCTGGTTGTGAAGGTCTGCACCAGGCGATCGCCGCTGCCGCCTTGCTGCATGACAGACTTGAAGTGTGAATCCAGTTCGACGAAGGCCGTCGGATCGCTGATCCATTTGACCGTGAGCACCGGCACGGGAATCCTGCCGGTCGGATCGCTGTCGGCGGAGAAACGCCGGTATGCCGCGGGATCTGCGGCATACCGCGCGACCCCAGCGTTCAAGGCGACGTCGTTGCTTGATCCCACATAGGCAACGCCTGTGTTGCCAAAGGGGCTCGCCCCGCCCGTACGCTTGCTCGTGATGTCCTGGAAGTGAAACGTTCCCCAGTTCAAATGCGACTGGATCGCGCTCGACGGGATCCTGATCACCTTCTCGATCGTCTGCACCCGTGCCTGCTGTTCCGGGGTGCGATCCCCAACTGCCTTGTTGAGCGCGAGACATTCATTGACGCGCGATGTGAGGTCCGCCTGGGTCATCGTGCGATCGCCAGGCAGGCCCAGGTTGAGTGCGTACGGCGTCTCCGTGGGCCGTGGATGGTTGTTGCACAGGTATTGATATACCGCGCGAAGGTCGGTTCGGAAATCGTAGGAGCGGGTACCGCCAGCCAGCACGCCACTCGAGAGAAGCACGCCGTCGTACGGCTGCTCGCCCACGGTCTCGGCAGTAAACATCTCAGCTGCCTTCACGGCAACGCCAGCACCCCATGACTGCCCATGAAGAATCGTGCGCGTCGGCTTGCCGACATGCTGGCGGAAGATGCCTCTGAGCCGCTCGGTGTCTTCGGCGGCGGCCGTCACTTCGACGCCGCCTTGGCGGAAGGTGGAACCGGCCCATGCATAACCTGCATCGACCATCACCGCCCAGCGCGTGAGGTCCTCCGTCGCCCGTTCTGCCGTCGGTGCATCCAGGCTGGGGCCACCGTGGGCGTGCAGCACGAGCCGGCCGTTCCAGACTGCCGGCTTTGCAATCAGATAGTAGGCACCCTTCGAATCGACGCCTGCCAGACAGCCCGCGGTGGCAGGCACTGCCTCGGGACAGGCCACTGGTTTGGGCGCTGCCTCGGTCGACCCAGGTATCGGGGCGGCAGGTGGCGCTGGCACGGGCTGCGCAGGGGTAGACGCGCTGGCGGGCGCAGGACCTTGCACAGTCTCGTCAGAGCCACCGCCGCACGCCGAGAGCGCCAACAGCGCAACCACAGCCAAGCCGACCGAATCAGAACGTACTTTCATTCCATGTCTCCTTCTTTAGGTATGCGGTCGATTTTGGGAACACCTGGGGAAGATGGCAAAGATGTTTAAGATCTCGGCTGCATACGAAATGAATATAGAGATCCGTCACCTTCGGTACTTTCTTGCGGTGGCGGAATCTGGACACATCACACGGGCCGCTGAGACCCTCGGCATGCAGCAGCCGCCTTTGTCCCAGCAGATTCGCGCGCTGGAGACTGCACTCGGCACGGCACTGTTCATTCGTCACCCCAAAGGCGTGGCACTCACCAGCGCGGGCCGGGTTCTGCAGGTCGAGGCCGAGCGTTCGCTGAAAGAGTTCTCAGCCATGCAGGAGCGGATGGTGGCCTTTGTTCAGGGCAAGCGCGGTCGCATTTCGGTTGCTTTCACCACCTCTGCGGCAGCACACGCTTTCACACCGGCTTGCCTTCGTCAGTGTCGCAATCTCCACCCCGACATCCAGATCGATGTCAGCGAGAAAAACGCCGCGGAGATCACTGACGCCGTTCTGTCATCGCGCCTCGACTGCGGTTTTTTGCGCGTACCCGTGGCACGCCCTGCTGGCATCGCCTTCGAGCCGGTGCTCACCGAAGAATCGGTCCTTGCCATACCCATGGATCATCGGCTCGCAGCAGATGAAACGGCGCGCGTGGCACTGAAAGAGCTCGAGGGCGAACCGCTCATCCTCGTGCGCCGGCCTGGAGCGCCTGGCCTGTACGCCAACCTGCTCATGGCATGCGTCCGCGCCGGGGTGCATGTGGAGCCAGCGGTCGAAGTCGAACGCATGATGACGGGCCTCAACCTGGTTGCAGCCGGAGTTGGCCTCTCGATGGTTCCGTCCTCCATGCGAGGCGTGCATGCCCATGCTGTGAAGTACCGGCGTTTCGAGGACGCTTCGCAACTGGAATCGCCCCTCACCATCGTCTATCGGGAAGCCGATTGCAACGGACCCGCGGCCACATTCATCGCGTTGGTGCGAGAGCTTGCTGTCGATTACCGTGCCTGACCGGATGGTCGCCGGTACCGCCTCCACGTCTCAGCATCGCCGGTCCCTGGCCGTGCTGCCGTTGGCGGTCGCGCTTCCACACCTGCTCGGCGCTTCGACACCGGTGCCGACGCCCTGGCCCCGGCAACCCATCCAGATCACGGTGGCCTATCCACCGGGCGGCATCAGCGATCAGGTGGCTCGCATGCTGGGCGCGCTCCTGGCTGGCCAACTCGGCGTTGCTGTCGTGGTCCAGAACCAGGCGGGCGCGAGCGGAACGCTGGCGCTCAACCTGCTCGGCCAACGCGAACCGGACGGACACAGCCTGTGTTTCGTTGCCGCTACTGCGCTGGCGCTGAGTGCGCGTGCGGCGCGCAGGCATGGCAATGCAATCCGCGCGCCGGTGCCCGTGGCCGGTGTCATGCGCACGCCGATGCTCGTGGTGGGCACGCGAAGTTTGCGCGCCAACACTTTCCCTCAAATGATCGAGCAGGCACGCGCTCGGCCGAACAGCCTTCGGTGGGCGACGACCGGCGAGGGAACGACCGGCCACACGGTGCTCGACCGCATACGCAATGCAAGCAGCACCGAAATCATTCACATCCCATACAAAGGGGGAGGTCAGCAACTCACAGATGCGCTCGCGGGTCACTTCGAGGTGCTGTCCACCAACGTCGCCAAAGCACAGCTCGAGGACATTGCGGCGGGCCGCCTCGTCGCTTTGGCAGTGGGTTCGCCAGAGCGCCTGAAAGTGCTTCCAGACGTTCCTACGCTGGCAGAGCTTGGCTACCCAGAGGCCAACCTCGATTCCCTCTTCGGTTTCTTCGCACCTGCTGGAATGCCTGGGGGACTGGTTGAAAGGGTGAATCGCGCCATTTCTGCGGCCTTGGACGATCCAAGCCTGCAGCGCAGATTGCATGCGATGAACAACTTGCCCTTCAGTGGAAGCGCGACCGAATTTTCGCAGCACGTTGCACGAGAGTCACTGCGTTAGCGAAGCACAGGCAAATTGTTGATCCCTGGATCTCTCATCGGCCCCTTTTCATTGGTCTGCGGATGCCCGGGGCCGACCTGATCATGTGAATGATGGACGTGTGCACCATGCTGGATCTTATGGCGGCGACCGAAAGCGTTGAAACCAGGCGACAGCTCACGATGCTCCTCGAGGACAAGGGCCTTTTAGTCCAGGACTTCACTGGTACAGCCCATGGCGACAGCACAACTGGCCGTGCTGTCGAAGACAGACCATGCTGTCGTCGGCTTCAAAGAGGCGCGATTTGCCTGCCTTTGCACCTTGTTCCACCGTGGGCGACAAGCTCCGCTGCAGCGCGGCTCCTTTCCAATCCACCGCTGTCCAAGCGCTGGTGCCCGCTGACAAGTCGATGACCCCAGCGCCCCACCACGGTCACGATCGTCGCGACCCGCGCGCGTGGGCGCAATGGGGAACCGCTTGAGTCGCACGATCCCCTACGCCCTTGGGAAATACAGCCAGGGCCGCAGACGCTCAGTGCGAACCGACTGACACCATGACCTGGATGGGTCCGGACTTCTCGAAGACCAGTGTCATTTCGTAGCTGCGCCCCCACTGCAGCGGCGCCTTCAGATCGTGCAGCACCAGGTGCGGGCGGTCTTTGCCGAAGTCGAGTTTGTCGGCCGGCTCGATCTCGATGGCTTTCAACGCCTTGGCCGACGGCGTGCTGCCGCTGCGGAACTCGACCCTGCCGGCCAGTGGCGTGCTGGCGCGCACCAGACGGTCCTTGCTGCGTACCGACTCCATGGTGAAGTACACCGGCGCGGTGGCAAGTTCGCCTGCCGCCGTTGCATCAGCCCATGGGTGAACGAGCGTGAAATCGCCGCCGTAGTACTCGTGCGACGCACCCACCGTGGGTCCGATGGCGAACGCGAGGAAGAGCGCATGGCGCGTGCGGCAGAGAAAACGACGAAGGTGCTGGGAATTGATCATGAACAGGCCATGGAAAAAGAGAACGCTGTGACTCAGCTCGCGAACGACATCGTGTAGCCCCAGGCATCGAGCCGGTGCGGCATGGCGTTGAAAGCGAGCGTGGTGCGTGTCGCGCCGCGATGGACGGGCACTTCGTGCAACAGGTAGCTGGGGAACAGGACGAGGTCGCCCGCCGAGGGCGTCGGCCCGATCCATCGCTCGGCGTTGTAGGGGCCGGTCGTGCTGCGTGGATTGGCGTTGCTGAACACATAGTCACGCCCACCCAAGCTGCGGACAAAAGCGGTGTTGCTTTGCGGCTCGCAATCGCTCAAGTAGAGGACGCCGGAGACAAAACTGTTTGCGTGGTTGTGCACCGCCTGCTGACCGCCCGCCTGCATGGCATTGAGCCACATCTCCTTGATCTGCCACTGCAGCGTTTCGCCAAAAAGCAGTCCGCCGAAGTCTCGCAATGGCCCGTCCAGCCGCTGCGCCACCTCGCGCAGCAACGGGGCGTCCTGTGGCGCGAGCAGGCGGCTGTGCGTCAGCGCGTCACTGCGGTGATTGTCCTGCGAGCACGCTGCACCCAACTGCGCGTGCAGCCCTGCCACCAGTGCCAGGTCGATGAACGCTTCCACGCGCATGACCGGCGTCGGAAAAAGGTCGAACACGTGGGTTTTTGACGCCTGGGAGGTCATCGCGCATCCCCTCGGCGGTCAGCCCGCGATCGCGACGATGCGCGAGAGCGTCCAGAAGCTTGCCAGCGCGCCAATGCCATAGAGCGCCGGCCGCTTCACCGCACGCGCCAGAGGGAGCGACCAACGCCGCACCAGCACCGTCGCGGCCCAGGCCAGTCCCACCACCATCAGCTGCCCGGCTTCAACGCCCAGATTGAAGCTCAGCAGCGCCAGCGGAACGTTCTGCTGCGGCAAGCCGATCTCCTTGAGCGCACCCGCGAAACCCAAGCCGTGAATCAGCCCGAACAGGAACGCGACCAACGCCGGCCAGCGACGACTCCAGGTCTGCCGGTCGTGCAGCGCCTCGGCGGCCACCAGCACGATCGACAACGCGATGGTGGCCTCCACGGGTGGGGACCGCAGGGTGAACCAGCCGAGCGCACTGGCCGCCAAGGTGAGGCTGTGCGCCAGCGTGAAGGCCGAAATGGTGGCCACCAGCCGCGCGTTCAAACCCACCAGAAACAGCAGACCAACGACGAACAGCAGGTGGTCGACGCCGCTGAGGATGTGCTCGACGCCCAGGACGCCATAGACCTTGGCCAGCTCGAGTCCTCCCCGCTCGTCCGTGGCAGCGCCGAAAAGCTGTACATCGGGCTGCGCGCTGCTGACGGTGTGGACGCTGCGCTGGCCATTGCGCCAATGAATGGTGACCAGCGCGGCCGAATACGCCTTGCCGACCCCGTCGACGGACAACGTGCCAACCATGGGCCCGGGACACTGCACGGTCTGCGCATCGCCGACGCACCCCTGCGGCCATTTCGGGGTGAGTTCCTCGGCGATCGGCTTGCTCTTGCCCGGAGCGCCCCACGACCAGACGAATTGCCCTGAACCCACCTCGCGCACCGTCATCTCGGCAATGCTCATTTCATGCGCCGCCGCATCGACCGCGTGCCAGCCGAGAGCCATCATCAGCAGCAGGCGCATCACGTGCCGCCATCCCGCGCTCATGGCGTCGCACCCTCGATGCGGACGACGTACTTGCGAGCCATCTCGTGCACGACATCGGAAGTGAGCTGTGCCATCGTGTCGTCCTTCCAGTCCTGATGGACGGTGTCCTTCATGGCATCGAACTCGGCCTTCGCTCCGGGCTTGACGGCTTCCAACCGGACCACGTGCATGCCCGCGCTGCTCGCAACGGCTTGCCACTGACCCATCGGCAGTCGCTCCAGGCGCTCGGCGAAATCACGGCCATAACTCTCGACCAGATTGTTGCGCGGGCGGTCTCTGAAGATCCTCAGGTCGCTTTGCGTGTCGCTCTTCGCCGTGCCATTGAGGGCGGCGGCAAACGTCTCCAGCCCCAGCGGGGTGCTGTCTCCCACCACCATCGCTTCCATGAAGTCGTAGCGCGTCGGCGTGTCATAGCGGTCGTGCCGCGCATCGAACCACGCGCGCAGGGTTGGCTCATCGATCGTTGGCAAGCTGATGCCGCCGCGCGCGATGCTCATGGCTTTGAAGATCACCCGCTCGCGAATGGTGCTGTCGCCACGGTCCAGACCGAGCGCAAGCCCTTCGCGGTAAAGCATCTCGTTGTCGACCCAGCGGCCCACGAGCTTGTTCATGTCGCCCGCCGACGGCTCGCGCTGCATGCCGGCCACGAAGATCTCGCGCACTTCTTTCTGCACGTCAGTGCCCACGGTAATGGTTTGTGGGTCATCGCGGCGGGCGTTGATCAGATGGTCAGCGCCGAACAGGATCAACCCGAGACACAAGAAGTGCAGCAGCGGCTCGCGCGCAGCGCGCTGCAGGATAGGAAAAATTTGCATGGGAGCAGTCGTCGATCGGGACGTGAAAGTGGCGGGTTGATGGATGGGTGCTCAGGGCATGGACAGGGGGGCTGCAGCGGGCCCGGCGGCAACGCAGCGTGCGCCGACCTGCTCGAGGTCGGCCAGGATGGTCCGTGCGCGGGACGGATCGCTTTCGCGCAGGGCATGGGCCATTGCCACGAGCGGCTCGCACGCGGGGCGGAACTCGGGACTGTCGCGCAGTAATGCCATCAAAGGTGCCTGCACGAGCTGCAGCATTTCCCCTGGGCGGGCGCTGGGACGCACCGTGGCGCCCAGTTGAAGGTAGCGGCGCCGCGCGTCCCAGTACGCCTGCATGCGCTCGGCGTCCGCCCCCCATGGTGCGCGCAGCAGTTCGTAGGCATGCGGCTGCAACGCCTGCAGGAGGTCCAGGAGCCGCGCGCGCGGCGCCGACGGCGGCGCATAGGTGGTCCACGGTGCTTGGTGCACGACGATCGGTCGATCGTCGGTGTTCGGTATGGCACCCTGGGAAAAACGCGCCAGTGCCAGCGGACCGGCGATCACGCTGCCGACCACCGCATATTCGTCTTCGAGGTGCGCAGCGGAGAGCCGCGACGCACTGCCTTTGTGGCCGAGCCGCTCGCGCACCGCCGCCAGGTCAAGGGTCGGCTCGTCCGGCCGTGCGATCAGTCCGAGCACCGGCGTGTCGAGGCTGTTGCCCGCCAGCACCGCGATCGCATCCGGATAGACCGCAACGAAGGCGGCCACGATGCTGCGCAGGGTCGCAAGGTCCATCTGGTGCAGCGCCAGCCACTGGCAGAAAACCCCACCCGGAGCCAGGCGGGCGCGCACCGCCGCGAACTGCGCCTCGGTGTAGAGCGCGCCAGCCCCGCTGCGCGCCGGATGGAACAGGTCGGCCACGATGACGTCGTAGCTCGCGGTGGACGCCTGTGCAAAGCGACGCGCATCGCCCGCCACGGCATGCACCGGCCGCAACGGCACGGGCGCCGCCGACGCCTTGGCAAACCACGTCGACGCGGCGATCACTTCGGGCAGCAGTTCGACGGCATGCACCTGCAGCCCCGGCTCCTGGGCCGCCGCCGCCGCCGTGAAGCCGGTTCCCAAACCCAGGAACAGGGCCTCCCGGGGAGGCGACGTGTGAAGCAGCAGGGGCAGTTGCGCCAGGCGCCATTCGATTTGGCCGCTGGCGCTGCTGCCTTCCTGCGCACGGTTGTTGATGCGCAGACGAGCCACGCCATTCGCATCGGCCACCACGCTCACGGCAGCCATGACACCGTCGCTGTAGCTGAGGATCTTGCCGCCCTCGGGCACGTCGATGAAACGCAGGTCCGCGCCCCAGAGTGCCACGGTGCCGGCCAACGCTGCGACCCCCAGGCTCCCTGGGCGATGCCAGCGCGCCGGGGACCGCAGCAACAGATAACCCGCCCCTACGACGGCCAGCCCGGTGGGCGCCCCCACCAGCGGGATCAGCCCGATGCCCACCAGCGCGGGTGCGATGGCAGCGCCCGCGGTGTTCAGCGCCAGGGCACGGCCGAGCGGCCAGCCCCTGGACTGCGCCTCGGTGCACAGGTGGGTGAACAGTGCGCCCATCACCAGGGTCGGCGCCCACATGGCCGCCGTGGCGGCCAGTGCCTCACCGGCCAATGCGCCTGCTGCGCCGGGCCCCCACCAGCGCGTGGGCAACGCACGCAGTGCGTCGGCCCATCCCAGCGACAGACCGGAGAGCAGGACGGCGCAAGCCAGGGCCAGCAACAGCCGGTCGCGCCATCGCTGCGCGTCTCGTTGGCGATGAGCCTGTCGCTGGTACAGCGCCGCACCGATGGCCGTGCCGGTGAGGTAGACGGCCAGCAGCAGCGCATAGGTGTAGACCGTGCTTTCGGTCACCTGCCCGAGCACGCGCATGGCAAGCACCTCGTAGCCAATGCCGAGCAGACCGGTGGCTGCCAGCAGGAGCGGGATGCCGTGAGCAGCGCGCGGTGCTGGCGCAGCAGCGCGCACGCCGGGTGGCGGCACCGGCTCGTTGCGCCACAGCCACCAAGCCAGCACGGCGCAACCGAAGTTGGCGGCGGCGCACAGGATGGCGGTGCGCAGCAGGCCTCCCTGCGGAATGACCACGAAGACCGCGATCAGCAGACCGAACACCGCCCCGGCGGTGTTGGCGGCGTAGAGCCCGCCGAGCCGACGGCCCGTGGCGCGGAGTTGGCGCTCGAGCGCAGGCAACGTCGCCCCCATGGACGCGCTTGCAGGCAACAACAGCACGAAAGGGAAAACGAAAGCGACCGTCCAGTGCCACGCCGTCGATGGTTCAGGCCCGATCACAAGCGCCATGGCCCCGGTGAGCAAGGGCATGGAGAGCGTGACGCTCAGCCCCCAGAACGCCAGCAGGACCTCGCAGCCGGCGTACCAGCGCCCCGGCCACATGCTGCGCGCGACCGCGGCGCCCAGCCACTGCGCACCGAGTGCCAGGCCGCCGAAGAAGGCCGCCAGCACGGCCAGCACGGCCACGATCTCGTGTCCCACTGCAGCGCCCAGCTGCACCGTCCAGACCATCTGCCAGGCCAGCGCGGCGGCGCCAGACAAGGCCATGAGCCAGTGGGCAGCCCGGACTCGCGAGCCTCGACCCCATGCCTTGCCCTGCAAGGACGTGTCATGCGAGGCCATGGCACCCGTCGTGGCGCTCGGCATTTCTTCAGCCATCGTTGCAGCAAAGGTCCTTGGTCAACCTGTAGCGAAATGGCACGGCGGGCATCGCCTGCCCACCGTGCCCGTCAAGGACCGCGCCTCGTCTGCTTACCTGATGCCCGCCACCCGGGTCGTGTTCACGACCTCGACGAACACCGGGTTGCTGTAGAACCACAGGTCGGCCCATCCGGCGACGTCATAGCTCGCGTACTTGACACCTGCGAGGGTGCGCATGTGCGCCGGGCAGGCGGTGTCGCTGCAGGGAATCTTGCCGGGCAGGGTGCCATCGGAGGGATTGGAGATGAAGTCGAGCAGCGGGTTGCCGTTCGCATCGGTCTCGAATGGCACGGCCGCAGGCAGGTTGCTGCCGCGCAGGCGGAAGTACTGCGAGGTCTTCGCGGCCGGAACGACATAGCTCATCGACCGCGTGCCGTCCGGCTGAGCGGTCCAGTTCGTGGCGTTGAACACCTTGGTGACCTTGGCCGAGGCGTTGGTGGCCGCCTTCGAGCCCAGGGCGCCCGCGTAGCTCGCCGTGTCGACCGGGTCGACCAGGCCGGTCACCGTCCCGTTGATCACGTCCACATGGTCGAGCACGGGTGCGTTGAGCGGCTGCGTGATGTTGACCTGCTTGAGCGAAGGATTCGCAAACCCGTAGGGCGAGTTGTTGGTGCCCTGCGGATCGCGCAGCGCCACCGTGACCACCAAGTCGGTGCCCGGACGCACCACCAGCTTCTCACCCATCGTGGCGCAGCCGTTGATGCGCACATCGCCATTGGCCGCGGCGGCGTTCTGCCCCGCTTTCTCGTACAGCGCGCTGCCCGCACTGCGCGGCAGGCCCGGGTTGGCAGCGCAGACCGTGAACGACAGACGGTCGATCAACTGGCCGTTGGCCACGAAGCTGTTGCCGCTGCGCAGGCCTTCGATGATGCCTTCGGCCGTGAGGTTGCTGGCGCCCTTGCGGACCATCACGTGGTCGCGGGTGTACTCGCCGGGAAAGAAGTCGGACGTGGTCTCGCGCTGGTCCGCACCGAAGCTGCCGCGGTTGTGATAGTCGGAGCTGGCGAAGAAAAACCAGTTGCGCCCTTCGCCCAGCAGCGCATCCCACACGCCGCCGACCGCTGCTGCATACACGCCGGTGCCGCCAAAGGTGCCACCGCCCACCGCGCTCGTTCCGTAGCTGCCGCGATTGCCTTCCGCCTGGTGGCCCGGCATCGATTCGAAACCGAAAGCGATCTTCGGCGCCGCATTGTTGAAATTGCGCAAGTGCTCGATGTTGAAGCCGTTGCTGCCCGTCGGGTTGTAAGCACCCGCGCGCTCCAGGTGAGCAGGCACGAAATAGCTCGCCGTGGGCGCCTTCTCGTTCATCCACTTGATGCCTTCGACCGTCTTGAGGTGACCCAGGTTGGGGGTGGCCGCACTGTTGTTGCCAGTGATCTTGCGGGCGGTGGGGTTGATCAGGCTGTTGTTGTTGCTGCTCGCCACGCTGCAGTCCCATTGGTTCTCCGCGCCACGGCTGGTGTCGCCGTCACTGCGGTCGAAGCAGTATTCGTACTGCGCTTGCAGGGCCGCGTTGCCGCCGGCGACGGCCGATGGCCAGGGTTGCTGCCCTGGAAGCACGTTGGTGGAGACATGCTCGTGGCCCGGCGCGTTCTGCTCCAGGCCGATCCAGATGGGCTTGTTGCGCGCGCGACTTTCCGCTTCGATGACCGGGTACTGAAACTCCTTGATTTCCTGCCAGCGCCACATCGCCTTGGGGGTGGCGGTGCCGTCCCCCTTGATGCCCGCGCGACCGCTGGGCAACGTGGCTTCCCAGGTCTGGTTGGGGCCTTTGCCGGTGATCGCGGGCTGACCCCCGCTCGGGTACGTGTTGGGGGGATAAGGTCCGGTGCTGCTGCTGGTCAAGCCCGTCCCTGCCGGCACCGGCTCGAACGGATCTTCGGCCAGCGTGCAGTTGCGTGTGCTGCTGCCGCCATGATCGGCCTGGACGAACCAGTCGAGGCCGAAGGTCTTCACCGACTTGTCGACCAGCTTCTGCACCGACAGGGCACCGTCCGAGCAGGTCGTGTGGTTGTGGAAGTCGCCCGTGACATACGTGCCACCGGCCTTGGTCTCCGCGCGGTCGGCGGCCCGGGTCGTGGTCATGCCCAGGGTGCCCATGGCGACGAGCGCCACCACCGCAACGGCCGATTCGCGCAAAGGAAAAGGAGTCTTCATGAATGGAATCTCGTGATCGTCTGTGAAGAAACGGCGCGCCTCAAGCCTGCTTGCCGTCGCCGAGGAGTCGGAACTTGCCGCCAACGAAGACCACGCGCGTGGCGAAAGCCACGGCGGTCGTGTCCACATCGGAATTGGTCAGCGTGGCGTTGAGCGTGCACACGTTGGCCGCGTCGCACGCGCCGATCGTGACGGCCGACAACCTGACCGCCGGAAAAGACGACAGCTGCGTCGGGAACAGCAGCTGGGCAGCCGCCTCCTGCGACAGGGCATCACGCACTTGCGCCTTTGAGTAGCCGTTGTCGAGGAAGGCCTCATCGAAGTTGTCGAGGAAGGCCGAATTGGTCAAGCCACCATAGGTGTTGAGCGCGGCAAGACCCGAGGCATAGTCGGTCGCGAATTGCGCCTGCCGCGTCGCGTCGTTCGGGGTGGCCACCGCCGGCGGCGGCGTGGTCGCGACGTCGTCGTCGCCTCCCCCACCGCAGGCAGCCAGTGCGGCCAGCACACTGCTGGCAAGCAAAAAACGAAAGCGATGAACTGGGCGCATGGCGAATGCCTTTTCAGTGTTTGAATGAAGTTCTCGAAGGGCGGGGTCATTCCGGGCGCCAGGGAAAGCTCCGAAAAATTCATCTTATTTTTCAGTTATTACATGTTCGTGAAACCGGCGTGACAGAGCGCTTTCTCCATCCGCCATTCAATGACATGAGCCGCGCGGCGTGCGCTTGCGTGCACGCGCCATGACCGCCGCCGCGCCGACAAGCGATCCGTCGCACGTCGTCGTCGGAATCACGTGGGAGGAACGAGGCTCGGTCGCGTGCAGGTGACCATCGTCTGCGGCGGCGACCTCATTCACCAGAGGCCTTTCATGGTGGCGATCGGTAGCCAAGTCCTCGCGGTTGGTGAGATCGACGCTTCCAACTGCGATGCGGAGGTCTTGTCGATTCACCAGCGGCCCCGGCCGTGGCGCATGGCGGTGGCCGATGAACGCATGCGGTTGTGCCCGACCATCGGACGCGAGCCGAAGCAGCGCTTTTGCACTATCGACCTGCAGGTCCGAGTGAAGAACCCGGCCAACCGCGAAACGGTTCATGCTTGATGCGTCCGCGGCTCCTCGGAGCGTTTCGCCTGGAGACGGTCGGGGTGTCTTTGCCAGCGTGGGTTGGCGGCTCTGATCGGCGTCAGAATTTCCAACGTGCGCTGACCCGCACCGTGCGCGGCTCCATCGGGTGGATGTGTCGACCCTCGATGCCACCGCCGCACGTCCCGCTTGCGACCTCGCGTGCCGTACACGACGCGTAGAAATACTCGATGTCGTTGCCCTTGCGCCCGGCCAGATTGAAGACATCCAGGCCCAAGGTCAGCTGCCGGTTCACCGCATAGCGGGCGCCGACGTTGAGCAACGTGACTGGGCGCGATCGGACCGAGTCGTTGGTGTCCAGCGCACGAGGTCCGAGGTAGCGCAGCCGCACCGACGCGCTCAACGGCCCTTCGGCGTAGGTCACGCCAGCGGCCAGCACGCGCTCCACGGCGTTGTCTACGTCGTTGCCTTCCCCCTCCGGTGCGTTGCCTTGGAAGCGGGCCCGCGAGAGCGCGCCGTCGAGCTCCAGGCGCCAGGACCGCGCCAGCTTCCAGCGCAAGGTCGCCTCGATGCCGCGGCGATTGCTGGCACGTCCTGGCTCGGTCGATCCCGCATCACCGATGTAGACGAGCTCGGAATCCAGCTTCAGCTGCCACAGCGCCAGCGTGGCGGTGAGGGTTTCGTCGGGCTGGAAGCGCCAACCCAGCTCCGATCCCCGACCCTTGACCAGTGCCGGGACCCGCTCGGCGGCCTGACCCGACTGCGGATCGAAGGTGATCGTGGCGCCGCGCACATCGTTGCTGTGGAAACCGACGCCTGCGTTCAGGTAGAGCTCATGGGCGGGCGTCAGGGTGTACGCCATGCCCAGCTTGGGACTCGCCAGCGAATCCCTTCCGCGACCGCTGTTGCCAGCGCCATAGACCGCCTCCCGGCCTTGCACGTCGTAGCGCAGCACATCGCCACGCACGCCGACGTAGCCGCGCCAGCGGTCGCTGAAGTTGACCAGTTGCTGCCCGTAGACCGAAAACAGATCCTGCGACACCTTGTCGTCGCGCACGGTGGACAGGCGCTCGCGCTCCTGGGTGTTGTAGAGACCGACCTGCCCGATGCGATCGCCGCGCCACTGGCCGCCGAAGGTCAGCAGACCCTCGAGTCCCGCGATCTTGTTGGCCACCGCGTGCGAGGCCTGGGCGCCGAACACGTTGCGCCGGTCGACCTGCTCGAACTGGTCGCCATTGACCGGGTTGTTGAGGAAGTAGGTGAAGTCAGAGAACAGGTCGAAGCGGTAGTTGATCGCATACAGGCTGACCTGGGTGTCGCCTTGCGGCCCCTTGTCGAACCACTTGGCCGACAGGCTGAGGCGCCGCGTCTTGCCGCCATCGCTCGGGTTCAACGAGCCGAAGCGCGACAGTTCTCCGCTGTCGATCGCCCGCTCGGGTACCTGGTCGGTGGAGGTCCAACGGCTCCTGTAGGCCATGCCGGTGATGCTGAACCCCCGCGAGGGGGAGCCTTGCGAGTAGCGCAGGACGGCGTTGACCTTCCTCAGGTTCTCCGCCACGTCCCAGGGACCGTCCTTGCCTTCGATCTCGATCGCGCCGAGCCAGGTGCGATCGTCCAGCGTGCGCGATCCGGCAGCCAGCAGGCGCCGGAAATCATGGCTGCCCAGCGTGACCTCGGCGAAAGGCGCATCGAGCGCGCTGAAGTAGTCGAGGTTCGCGCTGCCGGCCAGCGAGAAGTCACCGCCCTCGGCAAAGTACGGTCCCTTGCGATAGCGCACGCCCGAGACGAGCTCGGGGATGAGGAAGTTCAGGTCGGCATAGCCCTGGCCGTGCCCGTGCGTGGGCATGTTGACCGGCATGCCGTCGACCGTCACGGCGAAGTCGGTGCCATGGTCGAGGTTGAAACCCCGCAAGAAGTACTGGTTGGCCTTGCCGTCGCCCGAGTGCTGCGTGGCCACCACGCCGGGCACGGCCTCGACGATGTCGCCGGGCCGGAGTTTGGGTCGCGACTGGTAGGACTCGCGCTCCACCGCACCTTCACTGGCGCTGTCGGCCGCGCCGATGGACGCATCGCGCGGACCACGCACTTCGACTTCGGGCAGGTGATTTTCCTGCGCGAGCGCCGCGCCGCCGCAAAAAAGGCCGAGCAGGACCGGACGGCGCAGCCGTGGAAACAATGGCGTCATGGCACAAGCAGTTCAGGATTTGTAAGAAGAATCCTGGATTATTCATACGAGCATGTCACTTCGGTGTACGCCGTGTGGGGCGACGGGCCTCAGTTGATGGGCTTGAAGTGGTCGTGGACCGGCAGATGACCGTGCGAGTGGCGCGCTGAATCCGCTGCTGCCAGTGGTACCAGATGAACGTTGCCGTGCCGGATGCCGCGCAAGGCGACCAGTTGCTCGGCGCACGCGCGAACATGGTCCAGCGGCCCGCGCAGTACCACCGTCTCCAAGCAGTGATCGTGATCCAGATGGGTGTGCGAGCTGGTTATCACCAGGTCGTGGTGGTCGTGTTGGAGGGCCAGCATGCGCGAGGTGATGGTCTGCTCGTGGTGATCGTAGACGTAGCTGACATTGGCGACGCACCACGCGGGTGGCGCTGCAGGATCTGTCGTGATCAGCCGCTCCCGACCCAGGCCGGTACGGATGAGGTCTCGCACGGCCTCGGACCGGTTGACGTAGCCCTTGCTGGCGATCAATTTGTCGAACTGGGCAGCGAGCTCGTCGTCGAGCGAGATGGTGAATCGTTGCATGGATGGGATTCTGGAACACCCAGGTGACTCCACCGCGAGTCCAGAGAGAAAGTCTTCATGCCCCAGGCAAGGCAACAGGTGACCGTCCTGCTCGTCTCGATCGAGACCGCCGCGACCGCACCGGCGGGCGTGATCCATCCGGATTCGTACACGCAGCACGGCCTCGGTGTCGGGGACGGCTGCGCTTGCCTGCCGAGCCCTTGTGCAGTCGTTGTCCAGTGGCGATGGTCGAGCACCCAGACCCCCTGCAGGTGACGGCGGACGCGCCCGACCCGAGCGGCCACGCCACGGTCGACGGCGCCACGGAGGCGATCGATCGTGCATCGATGCAGGCCGACAAGAAGCTGATGGCCGCAAAACGCACCCTGCTGGAGGACGATGTGACGAAATGCAGGAACAGCACGGGATCCTCGGGGGATGTAGCGGCGAAGAAGCGCCACCACGCAGGCCGGTCCGATGCATCTGCTTATTCCTCGCGGGGCCGCCGCAGCGGCGCAGACGACGTCGCAAGCAAACGTGCATGGCCCCTTGCCCCTTCGATGATGGAACGGACCATCTCGAACATCACATCGGGACACCGCGCTCCACCGGGAAATGCGGTTCGAACGTCACCCTGCGATGCAGTTTCTCTCATGCCCGCGTCGATCGACATCGAGCCGCCAACGGGCAACGACAGGCTGTCGCCGTCGAAGGATCGCTGGAAATCGAGCTGGATGCCAGAACGCGACATGGCGTTCGAGAAGACTGACCCTGCCACGGAAAACGTCCGTCACATCAAAGTCGAAGGCGATCCGATGACGCGCGCTCACTCGCACGGGCACAAACTCCTTCGACAAGGGGCATTGCGCCTGTTCTGTCTTGCTGTTGCCGGCAGTCTTCGAAATGCCCTGTCTATAAAACGAATGCTTGCAAATCGACTCAATGCAAAATTTTCCGATTTCCTGACAATTTTTTCGTCAAGGAGACAGCGGCAGCGCATTGGTGACAATCACGCTCATCGGCATCAGGCTTATTAATGGTTGACGGACAAACGTTCAGGAGATCGCAGCATTCAGACCGCGAAAATATCGCCGGACCATGAATCCATTTTCTCGCGGCATGCGTACGTTCAGGTGCGCTCATGCGTTGTCAAAACCCCAGGCACCTGCGCCACCGTCTGGGCGTGAGCTCGAAAGATAAAAACACGTTTCCTGGAATTTTCACCAATGCCAAAACAGTTCGTGGTCGCCACCTCGGATGCCTCCAGCGACATCATGGCTTCGACCATCACCGGCTTGCTTCACGACGCACGTGTGCTCCTCGGCATGGACATCGTTTTCGTCAGCGAGTTTGCTGAAGGTCGACGATTGGTTCGCTGGGTCGATAGGTCTGCGGATGCCGATGAGACGATCAGAGAGGGACAGTCCAATCTTCTCGAAGAAACCTACTGCCAGCGCGTGGTCGATGGTCGCCTCCCGTTGGCAATTCCCGACGCTCAATGCCTGCCGGAAGCGGACCGGCTTGAAATCACGAAAGCACTCAAGATTCGAACGTACTTGGCTGCTCCCATCATCATGTCCAATGGTCGGCTGTTCGGAACGTTGTGCTGCATCAGCCATCAGCCGCGCACGGCGCTGGGAAATCGACAGGTCGATGCGCTGCGCATCGTTGCCGAGCGGGTTTCAGCGGAACTGCAAAAGAACTTCCCGGACTTGGCATGTTCGGACAGCGGTTGAGGCACCGTTTCACGAGAAACCAAACGAAGGTCTCGACTTGATCAGACGTTGATCAATCGCAAATTCTTGCGATAGGAATCTGTCAGCCAAGCATTGTGAATCGTGCACAAGCGCTTTTCATAAAACGATCGGGAGGTTCGCCAGCACTTTCATTCAACCGCGAGCGGTCACGAACCCTGATTTACAGGCGTTCTGCTGGCGAACCTCAGTGGACGGAACGTCGCCGCCATGCCCATGCCCACTCGAACTGGTTAGGCCATGCGCCTGGAGTCAGATTCACACGGCTCCGCGTCGCGACCGGCGTCCAAGTCGCACGACGCCCACGTCGAAGACCCGGACGATCCGGGAATCCACCGGGCGACGTTCGACCGTGGCCAGCCGGTCCACGTCGAAGCGCGCCATGACGTTGCGCGCGGATCGTCCAAGGATGACGCGCCCCGGATCCATGTGGCAGAAGCACGGGACTGGCGAAAGCCATCAGCGCCTCTGGCCGCAATGGCAGGGTCGAACGGTAGCGCGTGATCAGACGAGATGGACGCGACGTCGGGGGAGATGAGGCCCTGTGGTGGGTTCATGTCGGCGGCCGGCTCGCGACCCTGTTCGGGCAGCACGCGCTGCTTCTCAGTAGCATCGACGTTTCACCGAAAGCCGGTCCATCGCGCGACGGGCCCCTGCACCCCCATGACCCTCGCTCCCCGGACCACCCACCGGCCCTTCGTCATCGCTGCGGTCATGGCTTCCATGGCCATGGTCGCCATCGAAGCCACCATCGTGTCGACCGTGATGCCCCAGATCGCCACGTCGCTGGGGGGTCTGCATCTCTACAGCTGGGTCTTCGCCTCGTTTTTGCTGGCGCAGACGGCCATGACGGTGGTGTTCGGCAAGCTGTCGGACATCTACGGCCGCAGGCCGGTGATGTTCGTCGGCATCGCCATTTTCCTGCTCGGGTCGATCCTGGCGGGTTTCGCTTGGTCGATGCCGGCCATGATCTGTTTCCGCATGATCCAGGGCGTGGGCGCGGGCGCGATCCAGCCCGTTGGGATGACCATCGTGGCCGACCTCTATCCGGTGCGCGAACGTGGCAAGGTGCAAGGCTACCTCGCGAGCGTGTGGGCTGTCTCCGCGGTGCTCGGGCCGATGCTGGGTGCGCTGATCGTGCAGGAACTCTCCTGGGCGTGGATCTTCTGGATCAACATCCCGATCGGCCTGCTCGCGGTGCTCGGCTTCTGGCGCTTCCTGCGCGAAGCGCCGTTGGCGCGCCGCAGTTCGATCGACCTGGTCGGTGCGCTGCTGTTCACGATCGGCATCGCCGCGCTAATGACCGCGCTGACGGAGATCGGTGTCGGCCACGCTGGATGGGCACTGTTCTGGGCTGTCGTTTTCGGGGTGGCTGCGGTGCTTTTCGTCCGACAGGAGCGGCGTGCGCCCGATCCGATGGTGTCGTTCCGCCTGTGGGGCGCACGGATGATCGCGACTTTGAACAGCGCCTCGATGCTCGTGGGCATGTCGCTGATCGGCATTACGACCTTCCTGCCGATGTACGTCCTGGTGGTCCTGGGTCGATCGTCGGTCGTCGCCGGGCTGGCGTTGACCATGGTCATGCTGGGCTGGCCATTGGGCGCCACACTGACGTCGCGGACCTTCCACCGCGTGGGCCTGTGGCGCTTGGTGCTTATCGGCTCGGCCTTGATGCCGCTCGGCGCCGTCGCCTTCGCCCTGCTGCGACCCGACGGCTCGCCTGTCCTGGCGGGCGTCGGATCCTTCGTGATCGGGTTGGGAATGGGCGTGCTCAGCCTCAGTTCACTGATCCTCATCCAGGAAGCGGTCGACACGCCGGAGCGTGGGGTGGCGACGGCATCCAACATCTTCGCGCGCAACCTCGGAAGTGCGCTGGGCGCCACGTTCTTCGGCGCCATCTTCAACTTCGGTCTCAGCCGCGCCAACGGCGGCACGATGATCTCCGAAGACCAGCTGCATCGACTGCTGCAGGGCGCGCATGGCAGGGAGATGGTGACGGTTGCCGACGCCGCCCTCCGGAACGCGCTCGCCGGGTCGCTGCAGTTCACCTTCCTGGTGATGCTGTTCGTGACACTGGGCATCGTGGTGCTGGCCCTCGTGTTGCCGCGCCGAGGGTTGGGCATCCGGATCGCGGACTCATCGTCCGAAGGTGACGGTGCGATCCCGCAGAACCTTCACTGATCGCGCACCGGCCGGGATGCGGCTCCGCATCGTCGGCGGTCCAATCAGGCCAGCGATCGATTCGAGTCCGCGCCTTGAATCGCTCACGGGCCCTGGCGACACGAGCGTCTGAGTCGCGCCTCGCACTTCGGCCGCATCCCGTGGCCGATGTTCAGGCTCTCGCTGCGGGTCGCGCAGGATGTCTTTTCAGGACCTGATGCTCGGGTTTGCTCATGTCCAGATTGAAACGCTCGTCGCCTGTGGTGTGGACCCCCGCGAAATTCCAGGTCGCCGACGCCGGACCCCCCGGCAGATGGACATACCCGTCGAGCTGATTCGTGCACCGTCTCGTGATGTCCGTGACAGCCGCGCGAAATCCACCGAGGGTGGTGGTTTGTACGGAAGCATTGAGTTTGGCCATGGGAACGTCATCACAGGTCTCGGGAATCACCTGCGCCGCAAGAAAGATGCCGGCATTGTTCGCGGTCTTTGTGAAGCGTCGATGAAGCGCTGTCGTTAAGATCGACGCGTGTCGGCGTCGTGGGGCCACGGACCAAGCATGTTCGGCAGACTGACAATCGTCCGGACAGGCCGTTCACCCGCAATGGATCAGGCGATGACTTCAGTTCAGACCGCGCTGACATCGCAGGTCCTGGATCGGCGAGGAACGCCAAAGGCAGAATAAACACAATCGCCGGCGCGAACCTTCGAAAATCAGGTTTCCCGGCACTAATCGTCTTGTCGTGCCAAGCTTAAATGCACAGACTCGGTGCATGCTCGAAGCAATCACTCACCACGACGCGACATACGTTCCTTACGCTCGACAGCGGGCAGCGGGCGGTCAATGGGAAGGCGCGGTCGACATCGTTTGCGACGACCGCAAGACCGTCCACGTGTGCGATCGATTTCATGCCGATTCGGCGGATGCGGTCTTGGACGCTGCGGTCGACGCCATACGACTGGCCGGTGTGTTCTAGTCCTGGCAGTCCATGCGTCTCGGCCGTGCTACAGGATCGTTTGGGCGTCACCGCTCGTGGCGCTTCGCCTTGCGTTCTCCTCGATCGAGCGGATGATGCGGCTTCCATCCGACTTCAAGGCCACAGGCCATGGACTATCTGGACCTTGCTTGCGCAGTGCTGGCTGCTATCGCCATGGCTTCGCTGGTCTACGCGGGCACGGTGGTGCCGGGCCCGAAGGACTTCACCAGCATGGACATCGACATGGTCGTTGTGACCGCGGTCGCCACGTTCGTTTCGATGATGGTCGCCCAGCATCCAGAGTGGCTTTCGTAAGGATGGCGTGATCCGGTCCACCGGCCAGAGGGTCGGTCGATGCGCCGACGCGGCCTCCGATCCGACGGCAATGTTCCAGCGATGGCGACGTCACCTACGGCAATGACGCCATCCGAGGTTGAGGGTGGCATGGCCAAGGCGTCTGCTCGCACATTCAGCCTGACACGAACCGATATCGCCAGGGAGTCGTCGATGGCCAGAGGAAATCCAAGCATGGGCGGCCGCCGGCTCCATACCGACCATTGGGAGCGCCATGCACACGCTGGCGCTGAATCCAGCATGACCAAGAAGATTCAGCACAGCCATGGATGCGCGGGGTCTGCATGCCCTGCAATCCGATCTACCAGTTCAAGTCAGTGTGCAAGCACACGTTCTCAGCCTCCCCCACTCTGCCCATGAAGTCCTGCGATCAGCAGCGGATCAGCCCTTGCGCGTCACCCGGCAGGATCTCGCGGACCGGCCCCAGCTCTCGCTCCACGTCGTCCAGCGTGTAAGCCAAGCTGCGCCCGGCAGGCATGTCGGGCATCAATTGGGCAACGGCGTATTGCCGCTCCAGGTTTCCAATCTGTTGACCGAGGATCTCGTTCAGGTAGAAGTCGCTGCTCAAGCCGGTTTGAGCAGCGATGTCTTGCAAACGACCGAACAACTCATCCGAAAGTTGGATGGAAATGGTAACCATGTAGCCTTCAGCGATTGAGCTTCGAAATCAGGATTGTCACTCATCCATACGCAATCAAGGTCCGGTTTCGTTATTGCGATAACTCATCGCACGGTGTGGACGATGTCAATCGCTCAAACTCAGGCGCAGCAGGCGATGGCACGAGTTTCCTGTTTCGACGACCTCGATACCCGGCGTCAGTGGCTCAGGGCGCAGCGCACACAAGCTGGCGCCAATCCTGGGCGCAGTGAGACGAGACCGAGACTTCCATTGGGCAAGGATCGATCGGAAGTTGGTTGCCTTCCCGTTGCCAGTGCTGCCGAGAACCTCTGCCCGAGCACTCGCAGGGACGTTGAAACGAAGCGCGCTCACTAGGCGATGCTCAAGCCCCAACCGGCTCAATTTATCCCGATGGGCCTGAAACGTTCTTGGATATGGCGGTCCGACGCTTCACCGCCGGACACGCCAGACAAGTTTGGTGCAGCCACATCGAGCGCGTGCATCGACGATGCGCATCGTCCCACCTTGCGCGCAAGGCCCTGCCACCTGCCCCCAGCTTTGAGCGCGATCGATTCGGTCGGGAGCGATGGCATTGAACGAGGCGACCGCTGCCGCTGGACGGGCCTCATGGCACGCGTTTTGATGACGTCACCGGGGGGTGCGTCGACGCGTTTGCTGGTGGTTCAGGATTGGTGAACTCAACCAACCGCACATATCGAAATTTTCCGAAGTCTGAATCGACCCAGAGGAATTCACGGTCTTGACGTGCGAGGGATGTCGTGCGCTGACACGAGGACCGTGACGTTGACACCCAAACACACGACGAGCCAACAACCGTGCCTGCACGGGTTCCTATCGACGCGTGCTCGGCCTGCCGTGCAGGCAAGACATCGCTTGAAGTTATCCACAGGAGGCACGGGTTCCTATCGACACGCCTATCGGGTTCCTATCGACGCTGGGGAGTGAACAACGGGTAGCTATCGACGGTCGGCACGGGTAGCTATCGACGCTGGCACGGGTAGCTATCGACAGGCGTCGATAGCTACCTTGAACAGAAACAACGGTCTAAGTGACTTATGCACACCCTTTAATCTTTTCTTAATCATTTTTCTTAATAAAGGGAAGCTGCGTCGATAGGAACCCGTGCTTTTTCAGCTTCGGCTGGAGCGTCGATAGGAACCCGTGCCTCAGAAACCATGACGTACCGGCACAAGGATCGGATGCGAAAACCGGTTTGGCAAGAACACTGCTGCTGACGATTCTTGACATTCCGGGCTAACACAAGTCCACGAACAGCCTGTTCACCAAGAAAGTGCCTGAAAAGGCCTGCAATGATTCCAGCAACGCCAAGACATGGAGTGTCGATAGGAACCCGTGCTTCAGGGGGACAGCCCAGAACTCTGAAATCCATGACGTAGACGTTGAAACGATGGAACAGGAACGTCCGGCGCGCTTGAAGTACTGTGAAACCTCTGGTTCTGATCGTTTTGTAGACCTCGCATCTCCCTCGTTCCAGAGACCTCGTAGACCGAAGCGTCGATAGGAACCCGTGAGATGTCGATAGGAACCCGTGCTTTTGAACGCAGAAGGTGGAGATCGGAGGTTGTGGCGTCTGCAAGCAGCACTGATACTTTGTGCAACCCAAGCTCTTGCCCTCCATACATGGCCACCCGACCCAGGTCTCGTCCTTCCGCCGCGCCAGCGACCCAGCCCATGCTGCCGCTGTGGGCCAACGATGTGCGAGGGTTGCCTAATGCGATGGCCAGGTCGGCGCTGTTCAATGTGGCCGGTCACCGGGCCGGCAAGCGCGAACTCCTCAAGCAGAAGCCGATAGAGGCCCTGTCGGGAATCGCTATGACCTACACGGGCGAAGAACTACGTCAGGACGACGAGGATGTCTTCCTGCAGCTGCTGCACATCGGACGTTCTCAGGACCTGGGAACAGTGGTTCGTTTCACGGGCTACGCCATGATCAAGGACTTGGGCTGGGACAACAGCAGCAAGGGATACAACCGCCTGATCGAATGCATCAGTCGCTTGAAGGCGACCTCGCTGGAACTCAAGGTGGCCGATCCGAATGGAACCGACGGCGTGATGGGTTACGGCGGCGGCTTAATCGACAAGTTTCACTACCGCGACATCGCGTCCGGCTCACCCATGCGCGAATGGGAAGTGTTGTTGGACGCAAAGATCGTGGCGCTGTTCACACCCAACAGCTACAGCCGCCTCGACTGGACCACGAGGCTGAGGCTCAAGCCCATGGCCAAGTGGCTGCACAGCTTCTATCACACGCACCAGACACCTTTCCCCATGAAGGTGGCCACCTTTCACAGTTTGATGGGCAGCAAGGCCAAGCAGCTGCGGCAGTTCAGAGCGTCGTTAAAAGAATCGCTGCAGGAGTTGGTGGATTGCGGCTTTCTCGATTCAGCGGCGATCGATCAACGCTTGGACATGGTGGTGGTCGAACGCAAGGGACGTTCTGCGGCACGGCTGGATTGGATCCAGGAAGACAGCCTCAGTCGATGACGGTGTGCGACCGGCGCATGGCGGCTTCGTCGCGACGTTCCCATCCGCCCTCCCCTGCCCTCAGACCTGGACCCAGAATCATCCAGCTTAAGCAAGGAACCGTCATCTGCGGACAGCAAACGGGTTCAAGGAGTGACGACATCTCGTGCGGCCCCGCTTAAGCCGAGGCCGGTCACTGCTTGGAGAAAAGCGTCAGGATCTTCGATGCGAGTTCCTGCGACGCCTGCGGACTCAAGCCTTTGAGAACGAGCTCGAGCCGACCTTCGTCTCCGAATGACTTGAGTTCTCCTTTCGCACCCTGGTAAGTGACAGGTTCGCGCAACGAACGGGTCCGTTTCACCGGACCCTGCTCGGCCGCCTTGCGGCGGGCGGCCACGTCACGGTAGCCCAAGCCGTGCTTGGCGACCTCCAGGATCAACGAGAGCGTGTCGTCGTCGCCCTTGAGCGACCAATACTCGCGAACGGCATTGAGCATCTTGTGGGAAAGCAACTCTGGATGGTCGGCCACGGCGTGGACGATGCGAAGCGGCAGATTGGCCAGCGACAGCGTCCTGCTGACATGATCCTCACCCAGTTGAAGTGCCTGCGCGAGGGCGCTCTGCGTGGGGTAGACCTTCTTGGCCAGCAATTCCTTCCACTTGATCGCGTCGTCGAGAGGTGACTGGTCGCGCCGCTCCACGTTCGCTGCACGGGCTTCCTCATAAAGGGCGCGGTCACTGGCAGGAGACGGACGAATCTCGACGCGCAGGGTGGGAAGTCCACCCGCCCTTGCACCGCGCAGCCTCGTCTCACCTTCGATCAGGACCACCTCGCCGTCGGGATTCACGTAAGCGGTCGCGGAAACGCGTTGTCCGCCGGACAGCATCGAGTTGGCCATGTCGGCGACGGCCGACGAGGTGTAGACGACACGCGGGTTGAACGGGTTCGATCGGATTTCTCCCAAGGGGATGTCGTAGACCATTCCCGTTAGATAGGCATCGATGGTGCGTCGAACCGGAGCAGGTCGGCTCTGATCCGGCGATGTCGTTGCTGCGGAAGCGAACACTTCCATGGGTGCTTCCGGTGCACGAGCCTCGCCGCCAACCAGTGGCGTAGCGTCCACGGCCTCCCGGACCTGAGCGATCCGATCCGGAGACACCGGCTTCTTCTTGAAATTTGCCATTATTTGCCTTCTTCCTGGGCATTGATTCGTGCAATGATTTCTTTGTAGACCCGCTGCATCTCGTCGATGGCCTTCTGCGAGCGGTCCTTGCCTTTCAGCTCATGCACCGCACGGCCGCTCTTCCCGGTCGCCAGCCAGGATGCACGTTGCGCGATCTGGGCGTCGAAGACAGAGATGTCCTCGCTCGCGAAATAGCCTCGCAACTCCGAAGTGGATTTGGCGTTCTCTAACGGAGAAACCCGGGTCAGCACGACATGAGCCGGGATGCGGCCTTTCTCATGGCGTGGGCCCATTTCTTTCAGGGTATCGAACACCTTCAGTGTCGACTCGACTTCCTGTTGGTCCGCACCGCACGGTACCAGCACGAGATCCGACAACAATGCGCATTCGAGCATGGTGCGGTAGTTCTGAGCACCGATGTCGACTACTACCAGCGTGAACTTGGACGCGAGATTGGCGAGTTCGCGAGCGGGGCTCAACGGCAGGGTCAGCACGGGAATCGAGGGAACGACACCCTCTTCATTGCGAATGCGGGACCAACTGGTCGCGGACCCTTGCTTGTCGGTGTCCAGAAGGACGACGTCTACCTCTTCCGCTGCAGCAAGGGCCGCGATGTGCGTCGCCAGCCGGGTCTTCGCTACCCCTCCTTTTTCCGCTCCGATGGTGATCACCATGTTCGATCCTCAAATTCTTGATTGATACCGCTCGTCAGAAAAATGACTCGACGCCTCTTGCCAAGGCCTTCCCACGTCTGATTCAGGCCTTCTTGGCTCGAGCCAAGACATGGATCTTCCGTGCATTGTATGTTCATTATCTTCTGATTTGAAAGAAAGACATATACGAAATTCAATCGCTATTCAAGAAAATTTAGCAAAGATTATTTGCGCGATGGCGATGGCCCACAAGGCAGTTCTGGGTCCTGTGGTTCCATGTCAAATTCGCCAGTCATTCTTTTCCTGCGCTGACGAACGCTGGCGATGTGGTTGGCAGCAGTGTTCAGTACAAAGTGCGCACTTTGCTGGCTCGAGCGACACGAAATGTGAGGTCGGACTCTGCCGAGTTGGCTCGAGCCAACCTTGCTTCTGGCGATGGAAGTTTGGCTCAGTCTGTAAAGACCAGAGCGCGGATGTTTGGGAAAAGCGCCGACGCTTTTACAACCGAAAGTCAGAATTTTCCAAAAATGATGATCGAATGAAAGGCGTAATCGGGGTGTTTCTCTAAAGCGGGAAATGTGGCGTGGCACGCACATGAGACTATTTTCAATCCACGCGCGAACACTTTTCCAGCACAACGGCACACCGAGCTGAGGCCAATTTCAAGGACTCGACGGTATGATAAAGCCGTGAAGTGATCATAAGAAGATCTGGCATACCCCTGAGACACTTGTGCAAACGAGCCGGATCGAGGTCTCCAGCAGCGACTCCGGCATCGGCTGTGGACCTTCTAACCCTTCGAGTCCTTCTGGCCCTTCTGGCCCTTCGGCTTGTACGCCACAACGTCGATCTCCACCTTGGCATCGACCATCAAGCGGGCTTCGGTGGTCGATCGGGCAGGGCGACCCTCACCGAAATAGGACATGTAGACGCGATTGAATGCACCGAAATCGCGCGCGTCCTGGAGCCAGACGGTCGCCTTGCAGACGTCGTCCAGGGTCGCGTCCGCAAGGGCGAGAACGGTCTTCAGGTTTTCCATCACCTGGCGCGTCTGGGCTTCGATCCCGCCCACGACGATCTCGCCATCCGCGTTCGCGGGCACCTGCCCCGACACGTAGATGAAGTCGCCGGCGCGCACGGCGGGGGAGAAAGGTCGTACCTGACGGTCGGAGGCGGTGGGCGAGATTCCAAGGTATTCGAGGGGCATGGCAGCGGTTCCAGTTGAGGTCGAAAAAGGAAGGGGAGGAGCGCCCGATGATGAACGTTGATCCGATCAAGTGAAAGTATTTTTCACAAGACTTGCAGAAAATCAGGGTTTGCACGCAAGACTTGGCATGCAACATGCGAGATCTTTGGTTGGAAAGAAAATATTTTTCACCAAACCTCCTTGATGAAAGTCCTGCTCATGAAACGCACTCTTGTCCATCGCGCTTGGTCGGCGCCAAGACGCCAGGTTCTCGGCGCCATCGCCCTGGTCGTGGCTGCCGTTGCCGCGCCGCTGCCCGCGCTCGCGCAGGCTTCGCGAAACCATGCGACCCTGGCGATGGTGGCCGAGCCCCAGACGCTCGACCCGATGGCGTCGAGCGCCGACCTCATCGGCACGGTCATGCAGCATGTCTACGAACCGCTGTTCACCTTCGATGCCCAGTGGAGCGTCGTGCCGATGCTGGCCGAGGCGATGCCCAGGATCTCCAATGGGGGCAAGACCTACGACATCGCCCTGCGCAAGGGGGTGATGCTGCACAGCGGCCGCGAACTCACGGCCGACGACGTCGTGGCCAGTCTCCAGCGCTGGATCGAGCAATCGCCGCGCGGCAAGGCCGTGGGCAAGGTCGTCGACAGCCTGAAGGCGAAAGGTCCGCTGGCCGTCGAGATCGTGCTGAAAGAGCCCTACGCGCCGCTGGCGGCCCAGCTCGCGCTGCCCAGCGGCATGGCCGCCGTCATGGCCAAGGAATCGATCGCCTCCCCGCTGAAGGATTTCGTGGGCACCGGTCCGTACCGCTTCAAGGAACGCAAGCCCGACCAGTACGTGCTGTTGAACCGCTTCGACAAGTACAGCGCCCGCAAGGAAGCGGCCAATGGCTACGGCGGCCGGCGCGAAGCGGTGATCGAGGAGTTGCGCTTCGTGCCGGTGCCCAACGCCAACACGCGCGTCGAAGGCGCGCTGGCCGGCCAGTACGATTTCGCCGACCTGCTGCCGGTCGAGGCGCTGGCCCGACTGGACAAGGCCGCCGGCAAGACGGTGCCGATCATGACGCCGGCCTTCGGCTTCCCCTACCTCGTCCTCAACACCAAGGAAGGCGTGGCCGCGAGCCTGCCGGTGCGCCAGGCGATCCAGATGGCGCTGGGCGAGGGCGAGATGCTGGCCGCCGGCTTCGGCGACACGCGCTTCTTCGTGGCCGAGGGCAACCACTTTCCGAAGGGTTCGCCGTTCCATTCGACCGCCGGCACCGACCAGTACAACCAGCGCAACGCGCCCAAGGCCAAGGACGCCGCCGTCAAGGCCGGCTACAAGGGCGAGCCGATCCGCGTGCTGACCAGCCGCCAGTACGACTTCCACTACAACATGGCGCTGCTGATGGCCGAGCAGCTCAAGCGCGCCGGCTTCAAGGTCGACCTGAACGTGGTCGACTGGGCGACGCTGGTCCAGCGGCGCAACGATCCGAAGCTGTGGGACATCTACGTGACGCACTCGGGCCAGTTCCCCGAGCCGATGCTCTCGCCGCCGCAGCTCGGCGACGGTGCGCCCGGCTGGTGGGACACGCCGGCCAAGAAGGCCGCGCTGCAGGCCTTCAACGTCGAGAGCGACCCGGCCAAGCGCGGCGCGCTGTGGGGCCGCGTGCAGCAGGTGGTCTACGACGAGGTGCCCTACATCAACGTGGGCAAGTTCAGCGGCCTGTCCGCCCGGAGCCCGGCGCTGGACAACTACCAGCCCGCGACCTGGCCGTTCTTCTGGAACGCGCGCATCAAGTAGGCGGACGTCGCCATGCTGCGTTTTCTCGCGTCCCGCGTGGCCGGCATGCTGGTCGTGCTCGCCATCGTGGCGGTGCTGGTGTTCGTGCTCACCCGCGCCGCTTCCGGCGACCCCGTCGCCGTGATGCTGGGCGACCAGGCGACCGCGGCCGACATCGCCCGCGTGCAGGTCGAGTACGGGCTGGACAAGCCCCTGCCCGTGCAGTTCGGCTACTGGCTGCGCGAGGTGCTCCAGGGCAACCTGGGGCAGTCGATCTTCCTGCAGCGCCCCGTCACCCAGGCGCTGTGGGAGCGGGCCGAGCCGACCACCCTGCTGTCGCTGATGGCGGTGGCCATCGCCGCGCTCATCGGCCTGCCGTGCGGCATCGCCTCGGCGGTGTTCCGCGGGCGCTGGATCGATTCCCTGTTCACGGGCCTGGCGATGCTGGGGGCCAGCGTGCCCAGTTTCTGGCTCGGCCTGGTGCTGATCCAGGTCTTCGCCGTCTCGCTGGGCTGGTTCCCGGTCTCCGGCTATGGCGCGCCCGACGCGCCGCTGCTCGACCGCCTGCACGCGCTCATGCTGCCGGCGGCGGTGCTGGGCCTGCTGAATTCGGCGCTGATCATCCGCTTCACGCGCGCCTCGATGCTCGACGTCCTGGGCGAGGACTACGTGCGCACCGCGCGTTCAAAGGGCCTGGGCGAGGGCACGGTGGTGCTCAAGCACGCGCTGCGCAACGCGCTGGTGCCCATCGTCACGGTGCTGGGCCTGACGGCCGCGCTGATGATCGGCGGCGCCGTCGTGACCGAAACGGTCTTCGGCCTGCCCGGCGTCGGCAGCCTGGTCGTGAACGCCGTGCTGCGGCGCGACTATCCCGTCATCCAGGGTGCGCTGCTGGTGATCGCCGCGATCTACGTGCTCATCAACTTCGCGATCGACCTGCTCTACGCCGTGGTCGATCCGCGCGTCAAGGTCTGAAGGGCCCGCCATGACACTCCGGATTCCCAGGCTGCCCCTGGCCCTGCGCCAGCTGCTGCACAACCGCATCGTGGCGGTCGCGCTGGTGGTGCTGGCGGCCGTGGCCGTGCTGGCGCTCGGCGCGCCGCTGTTCGCCTCGGCCGACCCCAACGACACGGCGGTGCTCGACCGCCTGAAGCCGCCCAGCGCGCAACACCTGCTGGGCACCGACGAGCTCGGCCGCGACCTCTACGCGCGCATCGTCCACGGCGCGCGCTATTCCCTTTCCATCGCGGCCGCCACCGCGCTCGGCGCGGTCGTCTTCGGCACCTTCCTGGGCCTGGTGGCGGGCTTCTTCCGCCGGCTGGACGCGCCGATCATGCGGGTGGTGGACGCCATGATGGCGTTCCCCGACATCCTGCTGGCCATCGCGCTGGTGGCGATCCTGGGGGCCTCGCTGGGCAACGTGGTGCTGGCGCTGGTGCTGGTCTACACGCCGCGCGTGGCGCGGGTGGTGCGGGCCTCCACCCTGGTGGTGCGCGAGCTGCTCTTCATCGAGGCGGTGCGCGCGCTGGGCGTGCGCACCTCGCGCATCCTGTGGCGCCACGTGCTGCCCAACCTGATGTCGCCGATCCTGGTGCAGGTGTCGTTCATCTTCGCCTATGCGATCCTGGCCGAGGCCGGGCTGTCGTTCCTGGGCGTGGGCGTGCCGCCGGAGATTCCCACCTGGGGCACGATGGTCGCGGGCAGCCAGCAGTACGCCGACCGTGCGTTCTGGGTGGTGCTGTTCCCCGGCGTGGCGATCATCCTGACGGCCCTGTCGCTGCAACTGGTGGGCGACGGCGTGCGCGATCTGCTCGACCCCAAACTCAAGAAGGCGGCCTGAGCCATGAACGACCTCCACGACGCCGCCGCCACGCCGCGCCTGTCGGTGCGCCAGCTGAGCACGAGTTTTCCGACCCAGGACGGCCTGGTCCGTTCGGTCGGCGACGTCAGCTTTTCCATCCTCCCGGGCCGCACGACGGCGCTGGTGGGCGAGTCGGGCTCCGGCAAGTCGGTCACCAGCCTCACGCTGATGGGCCTGCTGCCCAGGACCGCCAATGCGCACGTCACCGGCGAAACCGCGTTCGTGCGGCGCGACGGCCGCACGGTCGACCTGCTGAGCCTGCCGGCGGGGGACCTGCGGCGCCTGCGCGGCAACGAGCTGGCGATGATCTTCCAGGAACCGATGACCAGCCTCAACCCGGTGTTCCGCATCGGCGAACAGATCGCCGAGAGCGTGCGGCTGCACAAGGGGCTCCATCGCAAGGCGGCGATGGCGCACGCGCTGCGGATGCTCGACCTGGTCGAGATCCCGGCCGCCGCGCAGCGCCTGAACGACTATCCGCACCAGCTCTCCGGCGGCATGCGCCAGCGCGTGATGATCGCCCTGGCGATGGCCTGCGACCCGGCGCTGCTGATCGCCGACGAGCCGACGACGGCGCTGGACGTCACCATCCAGGCGCAGATCCTGCGGCTGCTGCGCCGCCTGCAGGCCGAGACCGGCATGAGCATCCTGTTCATCACGCACAACCTGGGCGTGGTGGCGCACCACGCCGACGACGTGGTGGTGATGTACGCCGGCCGCGTGGTCGAGCACGCCCCGGTGCGGCCGCTGTTCGCGCAGCCCCTCCATCCCTACACGCGCGGCCTGCTGGCCTGCCTGCCCGGCAAGGCCGAGCGTCCGCCCGCGAGCGGCGACGGCCCGCCCGCGCGGCGGCGCCTCTTCGCCATTCCCGGGCAGGTGTCGAGTCCGCTCGCGCCGCCGCCGGGCTGCGCCTTCGAGCCGCGCTGCGACCAGGCGATGCCGGCCTGCCGCGCGGCCATGCCACCGCTCATGGACACCGACACCGACGGCGCCCGGCAGGCCCGCTGCATCCGGGTGCCCGGGGCCCAACGCAGGGAGGCCGCATGAATCCGCTCGACATCGGCGCCGACATGCCGCTCATCGAGGTGCGCCACCTCAAGAAGTACTTTGGTTCCGGGGCGCGACCGGTGCGTGCGGTGGACGACGTGTCCTTCGCGATCCGCCGGGGCGAGACGCTCGGCCTGGTGGGCGAATCCGGCTCCGGCAAGAGCACCATCGGACGCACGGTGCTGCGCCTGCTGGAGCGCACCGCGGGCGAGGTGCGCTATCGCGGCGAGGACACCGCCGGCTTCTCCGGCGAGCGCATGCGCAAGCTGCGCAGCCAGCTGCAGATCATCTTCCAGGACCCCTACGCGAGCCTGAACCCGAAGATGCGCATCGGTGCCATTCTGGCCGAGGCGCTTTCGACGCACGGCCTGCACAAGGGCGCGGCGGCGCGCGCGCGGCGCATCGCCGAGCTGCTGGAGACCGTGGGCCTGCGCCCCGAACACGCGAGCCGCTTCCCGCACGAGTTCTCAGGCGGCCAGCGCCAGCGCATCGGCATCGCGCGCGCGCTGGCCGTGGAGCCGGAATTCATCGTCGCCGACGAGCCGCTGTCGGCGCTGGACGTGTCGATCCAGGCCCAGGTCATCAACCTGCTGGGCGATCTGCGCGAGCGCCTGTCGCTGACCATGCTGTTCATCTCGCACGACCTCGACGTGGTCGAGTACCTGTGCGACCGGGTGGTGGTGCTCTATTTGGGCAAGGTGATGGAGGTGGCGCCCACCGCCGCGCTGTTCGCGCATCCCGCGCATCCCTACACCCGCGCGCTCCTGGCCGCCAGCCCCAAGCCCGATCCGCTGCTACCGAGCGAGCCCGTGGTGCTCGGCGACGACATCCCCAGCCCGCTCGCGCCGCCCTCGGGCTGCGTCTTCCGCACGCGCTGCCCGCACGCCATCGACGCCTGCGCGCGGACCGTGCCGCCGCTCGAGGAGGTCGCGCCAGGGCGGTTCGCCGCGTGCATCCGTCGCGACACGTTCGCTGTCCCCGCCGCCTGACATCCCGATCCCCAAAAGAACATGACGATCCGAGACCCCGACCTTTCTATCGCCTCGCCCGGCGCCGCCGACGCGCTCGACCCCGTCCTGCACGCCGGCTTCAAGGGCTTCCCGCTCGCGGCCGCCCCGGTGCGCCGCAGCGCCATCGCAGCCCTCGGCTGGAACGTGCTGGCCGGGGACCTGCCGTTGCCCGTCGCACTGCTGCGGCGCGAGGCGCTGGACCACAACCTCGCCTGGCTGCAGGCGCGCGTCGACGACTGGGGCATCGACCTGGCGCCGCACGGCAAGACGACCATGTCGCCCCAGCTGTTCCGCCGCCAGCTCGACGGCGGCGCATGGGGACTGACCTTCGCGACGGTGGGCCAGCTGGCCGTGGGCGTGGCCGCGGGGGCGCGCCGCGCGCTGATCGCCAACCAGGTCGTGAGCGGCCCGGACTTGGCCGGCCTCCAGCACCTGCTCGCGCGCCATGCCGACCTGCGCGTCGTCTTCCTGGTCGATTCGACCGCCCAGCTCGACCTGATCGAGGACTGGGCGCGCCGCCACCCGCCGGCGCGGCCGTTCGAGGCGATGGTGGAGATCGGCGTGGCGGGCGCGCGCACCGGCTGCCGCACGCACGACCAGGCCATCGCCCTGGCGGCGCGGCTGCGCGCCAGCGCGGCGGTCCGGCTGGTGGGCATCGAATGCTATGAAGGGCAGGGCGCCACGGGCGAGAGCGGCCCCGATGCCGCCTACACCGACGCGCTGATGGACCGCGTCGACGCGGTCGCCCGCCACGCCGTCGCGCACGACCTGTTCGAGGGCGACGAGGTGCTGGTCTCGGCCGGCGGCTCGGCGCTCTACGACCTGGTCGCGCGCCGGCTGCGGCCCGCGCTCGGCCGGCCGGTGCGCGGGCTGCTGCGTTCGGGCTGCTACGTCACGCACGACCACGGCACCTACCAGCGGCTGCAGGTCCCGATCGACGCGCGCCTGCGGTGCGCGGCCGGCGAGAGCCTGCGCCCGGCCCTGGAGGTGTGGGCGACCGTGCAGTCGCGCCCCGAGCCGCGCCTGGCGATCGTGGCCATGGGCAAGCGCGACATCTCCTTCGACCTGTCGATGCCCGTGCCGATCGCGCGTGCGGCGGCTGGCGCGCGGCGGACCTCGCCGGTGCCGCCGAGCTGGGAGATCGGCGCGCTCAACGACCAGCATGCCTACCTGCGCTGGAGCGACGCCGACGACGCCCTCGCGCCCGTGGTGGGCGAGCGCATCGGCTTCGGCATCTCGCACCCGTGCACGACCTTCGACAAGTGGCACTGGATGCCGGTGGTCGATGACGACTACGGCGTCGGCGACGCGGTGACGATGCATTTTTGAGGCCACCGTCGGACGCCATGAACGCCCCCACACTGCTGCAGAAGGTCGCCGCCATCCGCGCCGACGCCCCGGCCGCGCGGCGCGCCATCCTGGACCTGATCCTGGAGGACCCGGACCGCGTGCTCCAGGAGAGCTTCGAACTGCTGGCGCAACGCGCGCGCAGTTCGGTGCCCACCGTCATGCGGACCTGCCGCGACCTCGGCTTCGCCGGCCTGCGCGAGTTCAAGCTCGCCCTGGCGCACGAACTGGCCCTTGGCGGCTCGCCGCTCCACCGGCGCGTGAACATCCAGGACAGCGCCGACGAGGTGGTCGCCAAGATCACGCGCAGCGCCGCCGCCTCGGTGGCCGGCGTGCGCGGGCAGCTCGACATGGCCGTGCTGGCGGGGGCCGTGGCCGCCATCGCCCAGGCGCCGCACATCGACCTCTACGGCGCCGGCGCGACGTCCTGGTTCATGGTCGGCGACCTGCAGGCGCGGCTGTTCCGGCTCGGCCTGTCGGCCAACGCGTGGTCCGACTACCACCTGCAGCAGGTGGCCGGCGCGGCGCAGCAGCCCGGCGGCGTCGTCATCGCGATCTCGCACGTGGGCGGCATGCCCTCGCTGCTCGACGCCATCGACATTGCGCGCGCCCAGGGCGCGAAGGTGGTCGCGCTGACGCAGCCCGGCACCGCGCTGGCGGCCCGGGCGGACTTCCTGCTCGGCCTGTCGGTGCCCGACGACGCGGTGATGCACGTGGGCATCGACGCCTACCTCACCCACCTCACGGCCATCGAGATCCTCACCGTGCTGGTGGCGCAGCACCGGGGCGACTCCGCCGTCGAGCGCCTGCAGCGCGCCCGCCAGGCGTTCCGGCGCCACGGCATCGACACCAACACCCATCCCCTGCAGAGCTGGGACGGCGGCGGCATCAGCGCGACGGCGCCCGCCTCCGCGCCACCCCACGACCACGGCGACCCCGCATGACGCACCCGACGCGCACCAGCGCCACCCCATCCCCCGCCACGACGCCACCGGACGGCCGCGCCGCGCGGCCCGTCCTCCTCGAACGCGGTCTGGTGGTCGACGGCACCGGCGGTGCGTCGTGGCCGGGCGACGTGCTGCTCCAGGGCGACCGCATCGTCGCGATGGGGGAGGGCCTGCGCGGTCGCCTGCCCACCGGCGTGTCGGCGGACGACCTCGACATCGTCGCCTGCGACGGCCGCGTCATTGCGCCCGGTTTCATCGACGTGCACACCCACGACGACGCCATCGTGCTGCGCGATCCGCTGTGCCTGCCCAAGCTCTCGCAGGGCATCACCACGGTGGTGACCGGCAACTGCGGCATCTCCCTGGCGCCCTACGCGACGCCACGGGCGCTGCCGCCGCTCACGCTGCTGGGCGCGGACTCGTTCCGTCATGCGTCGATGGCCGACTACCGCGGCGCCGTGACGGCCGCGCGGCCGACGCTCAACGTGGCCGCGCTGGTCGGCCACACGACGCTGCGCTTCGCCGCCATGCCCGCGCTCGACCGCGCGGCGACGCCCCGGGAGGTGGCGGCGATGGCCGAAGCGCTCGACCGCGCGATGGCCGAGGGCGCCCACGGCATGTCCTCGGGCCTGTTCTACGAGGAGGCCTTCGCGGCGCCGCCGTCGGAGGTCACGGCGCTGGCGCGCGTGGTGGCGCGCCATGGCGGCGTCTACGCCACCCACCTGCGCAGCGAGATGCAGGCCATCGTCGAGGCCCTGCACGAGGCCGGCGACACCGCCTTCGCGGCCGGCGTGCCACTCGTGATCTCGCACCACAAGTGCGCCGGTCCGGCCAACTGGGACCGCACGCTGGAGACCCTGCCGCTGATCGACGCGCTGGGCGCGCGGCAGGACATCGCCATCGACGTCTATCCCTACGTCGCCGGCTCGACTGTGCTGCGCGAGGACCTGGTCGACGGCGTGATCGACGTCCTGCTGACTTGGTCGGAGCCGCACCCGGAGGTCACCGGCCGCCTGCTGGCCGATGTCGCGCGCGAGTGGGGCGTCGACCAGAAGACGGCCTGCCGGCGTCTGCAGCCCGGTGGCGCGTGCTATTTCCAGATGAAGGAGGAGGACGTGGAGCGCGTCGTGGCCCACCCGCGCACCATGATCGGCAGCGACGGCCTGCCCCACGACCGGCATCCCCACCCGCGCCTGTGGGGCGCGTTTCCACGCGTCTTCGCGCGCTACTGGCGCGAGCGCCGGCTCTTCACGCTGGAGCAGGCGGTGCACAAGATGACCGGCCTCACGGCGCGCAACATGCGCATCGCCGGGCGCGGCGTGCTGCGGCCGGGGGCCATGGCCGACGTGGTGATGTTCGACCCCGCGACGATCGCCGACACCGCCACCTACGACCGCCCGCGCGGTGTCAGCGTGGGCATCGACCGGGTCTACGTGAATGGCCAGTGCGCCTACCTGGGCGGCGCCGACGTGCCCGAGGCCCGTGCCCGCGCGGGCCGGATGCTGTCGCGGGCGCAGGCCTGAAAACGCGCGGCGTGCGACCGCGCCGTGCAGCCGAAGCGGGGCCGGGGTGCGTGCCGGCGCGTGCGCTGGCGCACGGTGCGGCCCAGTCTCCGGCGCGATGATGGTCGGTTGGCGGCACTGGCGTTCCAGCGCGATCTGGTGCATGGTGACCGCCGGGCCCGGGCGATGGTCCAAATCCGCCCGCGCCCCAAATCGATCGATCCCACTTGAAGCCTGACCGCGAAAGGCGATTGCCATGCTGAATGTTTTCATCGTCGACGACGATCGCCGGTTCATCGATTCCCTGTCCGAACTGCTCGGCGAGCACAGCGACATCCGTGTCGCCGGGCATGCCCAGACCGAGGATGCGGCCGTCGAATGGTTCATCGGCAATCGCGCGGAGTGGGACCTCGGCATCGTGGACCTGGCACTGGGCGCCGGCAGCGGATTGCGTGTGCTGAGCGCCTGTCGGGTGCGCCAGGCGGGGCAGAAGATCGTCGTGCTGAGCAATCACCTGAACTCGGCGATGCGAAGACGTTGCACGCTCCTGGGCGCGGATGCGGCCTTCGCCAAGGATGCCGACATCGAGGCCATCCTCCGGTATTGCCGCGACGTGTCCGCGTCGAACCGCTGAAGCGCCAGGCTCGAGACGTTATGTTTTCAGGGGCTCCGCACCATGGCGTTCGGTCCTGATTTTGTTTACAACGGTTGCCGCGTGTTCCCGCCGCGTCGAGAGGTGTGCATGAGTTCGGATCGTCACGTGGTGTTCGTCGTCGGGAGGTCGACCGACGGCATCGAGTCCGCCTCGGGTGCGGCGGGGCGCGCACCCGCGGTGGCGAGCGCGACCAGGAATCCCGGATGACCCGGGGCCATGCGTCGCGCAGCGGCATCCCTGATGGCGCGGCACCGACCGCGCGCGCCGGCGCGACCAACCTGCCGCCGGTGATCCGGCCGCCTTCGGATGAGGACACCCGCCTGCTGGACCGAGGCATCGGCGAGATCCTGCGGCTGATGCGTGAGGACCTGGTGATGGACATCGTGCTCGTCACCGTGCACGACGGCGACGACGTGGTCGTGCGCCACGCGACTTCGTGCCCGGGCGAGGCCGGCATCGAAGGCCTCACGCATCCCCGGGAGGAAAGCATCTGCCAGCGCGTGCTCCAGGGACGCCTGCCCGCGATCATTCCAGACGTCGCCGCGCTCGGGCGCACGCACGACGTTCCCCGCACGCCCATCGTCCCTGGCGCCTTCATGGCCGCGCCGGTCGTGCTCAAGAGCGGCAGGCTCTACGGCGTGCTGTGCTGCCTCAACTTCGAGGCCATGCCCGACCTGGACGAACGTCATCACCAGCGCCTGCGGATGTCGGCGGAGCACATCGCGCGTCTGGTGGACGAGGCGGGCGAACGCTGAGGGACCGGCCCGGTGGGCCACGCGGCCGGGGCCGGGGCCGCGCGCGTCGCGGCCGCCGCTCAGATGAAGGGCACGCCGCCCGTGACGGCGATCGTCGCGCCGGAGATGTAGCTCGCCTGGTCCGACGCCAGCAGCACGTAGGCGCCCTGCAGTTCGTGCGGCTGGCCCGGGCGCTTCATGGGCGTCTGTTCGCCGAACTTGCTCACCTTCTCCGGCGGCATGGTCGAGGGGATCAGCGGGGTCCAGAACGGTCCCGGCGCGACGCAGTTGACGCGGATGCCCTTGTCCGCGAGCAGTTGCGCCATGCCGCCCGACAGGTTCTGGATGGCCCCCTTGGTGGCGGCGTAGGCCACCAGGCTCGCATTGGGCTTGTCCGCGTTCACCGACGCGGTGTTGATGATCGAGGCGCCGGGCGTCATGTGTCGAACGGCCGCCTTGCAGAGGTAGAAATTGGCGTAGACGTTGGTGCGGAACGTGCGGTCGAACTCCTCCGCCGAGATGTCCTCCAGGCTGTCGTGGCTCATCTGGAACGCCGCGTTGTTCACCAGGATGTCGAGCCGGCCGAACTGCTCGACCGCCTTCTCCACGAGGGCGTTGCAATGCGCCTCGTCGCGGATGTCGCCGGGCGCCTCCACGCAGCGCCGGCCCGCGGCCTCGATCAGGCGCCGGGTCTCCGCCGCGTCGCTGGCTTCCTCGGCCAGGAAGGAGATCAGGACGTCGGCGCCTTCGCGCGCAAACGCCAGCGCCACCGCGCGGCCGATGCCGCTGTCGCCGCCGGTGATCAGGGCGGCCTTGCCGGCGAGTTTTCCCGAGCCCTGGTAGGTGGATTCGCCGAAATCGGGGCGAGGCGACATGTCGCTTTCGAGGCCCGGCGGCTGCTGCGGCTGTTCGGGGAAGGGGGGCGTGGGGTTCTGCATGGCGATCGAAGGTCCGTTAGCGGGTGGGTCGAGGCGGTGCCCAAAGGGGCGCGTGTGCGACCAACATAGGAGCCCGCGCGCACGGGTCGCTGTAGGAAATCAGCCCAACGTGTCCGCGGGCCGGACCATCGCTTCGCGGCGCGCCGGCGGACCGGCGAGCCGGTCGATCTGTCGATCGTGCAGGCGCGGAATCGTCAGCAGCATGCACACCGCGCCCGCGAAGGCGCAGGCCATGTCCTTCTGCGCGTCCCAGATGTCGCCCTGCATCCCCAGGAAGTCCTCCGCGTCGGCCCCCGCGGTCACGGCGACGAGCCATTCGACGATCTCGTAGGTGGCGCTGAACGTCATGACCACGCACACCGTCAGGAACGGCAGCAGGTGCCTCGATCGCCATCGCAGCTTGCGGACGAACAGCTCCCGCGCCGCCAGGGCCGGCACGAAACCCTGGACGAAGTGCCCGATGCGGTCGTAGGGATTGCGGCTCAGGTCGAACGCGTCCGCGATCCATCCGCCCAGCGGGACGCGCGGAAAGGTGTAGGCCGCTCCGGCGACCAGACCCACGCACTGCACGGCGATGCCGGCGTACAGGATCGGGGTCAGCGGGAACGTCCTCCCGGTCCGCCACAGCCACGGCAGGACGATCGCCAGCGGCGCGATCTCCATGGCCCAGGTGAACCGGTCGTGGGGCTGGACGCCCGACAGGGCGACGGCGGCGAGGACCAGGCCGTTGAGCAGGAGGAGGACGCGCGGCAGGCGCGCGCGAGGAGCGTCTTCGATGGGATTCATGTCGTGGGTCGCGCGAGCCGTCGGGCCGAGGTGGGTGGTGACCGCCCGTCTTCGCAGAGCCTTCCCGGAACCGCGCGACCGCCGGTGTAGGCCAGGACTCGGATGCGGATGCTGGAATGTCCGACGCCCCGTGGCCGGGCGGGCGACATCGCTCGCGCGGGCCGGGTCCTCCAATCGCCGTCATGAACACAACCCGCCCACCCGAAGACCCGACCGCCCGTCCCGCGACGGCCCATTCCCACCCCGCGCGCCGCACGGTCGTCGTGACCGGCGCCTCGGCCGGCATCGGCCGTGCCATCGCCTGCGAATTCGCCCGCCACGGCTGGCGGGTCGCCCTGCTCGCGCGCGGCATCGACGGCCTGGAGGGCGCGCGACGCGATGTCGAACGCCTCGGCGGCGAGGCGCTGGTGATCCCGACCGACATCGCCGACGAGGCCGCGGTCGAGTCCGCGGCGGCCCACGTGCAGGCGCGCTGGGGCCGCATCGACGTCTGGGTGAACAACGCCATGGCCACGGTCTTCTCGGAGGTCCTGGACGTCGCGCCCGAGGACTTCCGGCGCGCCACGGCGGTGACCTACCTGGGCGCGGTCTGGGGCACGCTGGCCGCGCTGCGCCGCATGAAGGCCGTGGACCGGGGATGCATCGTGCAGGTCGGCTCGGCGCTGGCCTATCGCTCGATCCCGCTGCAGGCGGCCTACTGCGGCGCCAAGGCCGCGCTGCGCGGCTTCACCGACTCGCTGCGCTGCGAACTCGTGCACGCGCGCAGCGACGTGCACGTCACCATGGTCCAGCTCGCCGCCTTCAACACGCCGCAGTTCGACTGGGGCCGCACCACGCTGGCGGGACGCCCGCGCCCGATGGGCAAGATCTTCCAGCCCGAGGTCGCTGCGCGCGCGGTCTATTGGGCGGCGACGCATCGGCGGCGTGAACTGTGGGTCGGCTGGCCGGCGGTCACGGCGATCCTCGGCACGCGCTGGATGCCCGGCCTGGCCGACCGCCTGCTCGGACGCGACGGCGTCGACGGCCAGCAGACCGACGAGCCGGTGTCGCAGGCGCGCATGGACAACCTCCATGCGCCGGTGCCGGGGGACCATGGCGCGCACGGCCGCTTCGACGACCTGGCGCGGCCACACAGCACCCAGGCCTGGCTCACCACGCACCGGGGCACGGCGGCGCTGGCCGCGACGGCGCTGGTGGCCGCCGCCGGGCTGTGGCTCCGACGGTCGCGCTGAGCGTACCCATCAGGACCCGGTCTTGGAGAGGCCCCGCACGTTCATCACCGCCAGGCAGACCTGGAGCGCGATCAGCGCCCAGGCCTGGGTGTGCAGGCCCCAGGCCACCCACAGCACGTTGCTGCCGAGGAAGGTCCAGAAACCGACGTAGCGCCGGCGCTTGTCGTTCGATCCGACCAGGTAGGCCGCCGCCAGGGAAGCGGCGAACGCGGGCCATTGCAGCATGTCGATGAATTGCATCCGGGAGCAGGGAAGGTTGATTCGGTTGGAATGGGGTGAAGCGACCGTCGGCAATGCCGTTCAGGACGCGGGCGATGCCGAGCCGGGCTCGGCCATCTTGCGGTGCTGCGCGGCCAGCAGGGGCGCGGGCGTGACGTTGGCGAGCGCCACCTGGACCTTGTTCTTCCAGCCGGCCACGACGTCGCCCTCGCCGGCCATCATGGCGTCGAAGCCGACCTTGGCGACGTCGACCGGATCGGACTTCTTGTCGTCCTGACCGACCTGCGTGTCGAGCATGTCGGCACGCGCGAAGAACGCGGTGTCGGTCGGCCCCGGCATCAGCACGCTCACCGTCACGCCGCTGTCCTTCAGCTCGTCGCGCAAGGCGAAGGCGAAGGAGTCGAGGAAGGCCTTGGTGCCGTTGTACACGGCCTGGAAGCTCCCCGGCAGGACACCGGCGATCGATCCGGTGATGAGGATGCGGCCCGCGCCACGCTCGCGCATGTCCTGGCCGACCTTGTGGATCAGATAGAGCGTGCCGGTGACGTTAGTGTCGACGACGCGGCGCACGTCGCCGAAGTCCTGATCGAGAAAGGCGTGACCCAATCCGCGGCCGGCATTGGCGAGCAGCGCATGGACCTGCCGTCCCCGGATCGCCTCGTGAAGCCGGTCGACGCCTTCCATCGTCGACAGATCGACCTGAAGCGATTCCACCTGCACCCCGATGGCGCGCAATTGCGTCGCGGCGTCCTCGATGCGGGACTCGTCGGCCGCGATGAGCAGATCGAAACCGTGTCGCGCGCAGCGCACGGCGAGTTCGTAGCCGATGCCGCTGGACGCACCGGTGACGATGGCGAGACCGCCTTCAACGGACATTGAATTCATGGACGACGCCTTTCCCCATTGATAGAATTGGAGCGGGTGATGCTGTCCGCCGTCCGATGTCGCTTCGTCGGACAATGGCGCCCGTCGGAAAGAGTGGGTTCCTACTCGCATCGCCCGCGCGTGCGACACCTCCGCGCAATTCACGTCACGCGGCTGAGACAGCCGATTCGGACTCCAAAAGTCGGTGCCCGACTGCGTATTGCACGCGAGCCGCGCAATGCGGCAATTGTCGGTTGGAGCGCAAAAACTCCATGGATGGGAGGGTGCGCCCATTCAATGTTCACTGCATTAACCCATGTTAAATTTCAGGGTGAATGTGCATGCGGACATCGAGATGGATCGCGTCCTACAGGTCATGGGCACGCTGATTTCTTAACCTCGCTTAATCCGTGCGATCGACCCGGTCCGACCGGGATCCGGCCGCGACGGAACCGGCCGCATCGGGTCGGATCGTTTTCGTCCGGGGTGCCTTTGCTCCCGATGTCCACCCGATGTCCGGACGGGTCAGTTTCTCCCGGATCAAAAAGAACAAGCACCATGCCGAGTCTCCGTTTCGTCACCGAGATTTCCGATGAACGCATCGCGTCGATCGGAAGGTCCGTCGCGTCGTGGTCGGGCCGGGGCGCGGAGGTGCGGGTGGATTCGATCGCCCTGCAGCAATGCCGCATCCGCCTTGCCCCCGCGCAACGGCGCGGCTCCGGGACCGAGGGCTGGCTGCGTTCGGAGCGGCGCATGGAGGCGCACGAGACCCGGAACGCATCGCGCGGCATCGACGCGTGATCGGTGTCGTCATCCCTGCCCACAACGAGGAGCAGCTCATCGGAGCGTGTCTCGATGCGGTCATGCTCGCCGCGCGCCATCCGGCGTTGATCGGGGAGTCGGTCGAGGTCTGGGTCGTGCTGGACGACTGCGCCGACGACACCGGGGCGATCGTCTCGCGCCGTGGGGCGCAGGCCCTCGCGGTCGATCTGAGGAACGTGGGCGCCGCCCGCGCGTTCGGGGCGAGCCGGGTGCTGTCGAACGGCGCACGCTGGCTGGCCTTCACCGACGCGGACAGCCGCGTCGCGCAGGACTGGCTGGTGCGTCAGATCGAACTGGACGCGGACGTGGTGTGCGGCACCGTCACGGTGGAGGACTGGTCGCCGCATCGCGAGCGTGCGCTGCAGCTTCAGCACCATTACCGCGCCACCTACAACGATGCCGATGGCCATGCCCACGTGCATGGCGCGAACCTGGGCGTGAGCGCGGCTGCCTACCAGCGCGCGGGCGGCTTCGCGGCGCTCGCGACCAGCGAGGACGTCGCGCTGGTCGAGGCGCTGCGGGCGAGCGGCGCGCGCATCGCATGGAGTGCGGCCCCCCGCGTGGTGACGAGTGCGCGGCGCGTCGCGCGCGCGCCGCTCGGCTTCGCGGCCGCGTTGTGTTCGGCGGCGGACGCCTTGTTCGTCGCATCGGATGTGCATGAACTCTGTCGGGGCACCTGAGCGCCTGCCGGTCCGATCGGACCGGCCGGGTCGGCCCGGATGCTCCGCCAGACATCGAACTCTCTGAATTTCAACCATGGGTATCTATTCAGTTCGCAAGCGCTCGTTCCGGGAAACGAGAAGGTTCAAGGCGGTCGACCAGCACGGCATCGAACACACCGTGGTCGAGCGCATCGCGATGCTCCACGACGTGGGTGCCAGCGGATGCATCGTCGACGCCGAGCCCGGATCGCTCAACTACTACTCCGCGACCAGCGGCGACGCCATGGAGCGGCTGCTCGACGGTTCGCTCAAGACCAAGGACGGTCGGCTGGAATTCGCCGTCAAGCCGCAGGAGGCCTGAGCCGCCGCGGCGCGGGGTGCGGGCGGGCCATGACGCCCGGGTGGGTCGCCGGTGCCCCGCGCGGCGCGCGGGATCGCCGGCATGATGCGTCTCCCGATGCCACAGGCCCCGCGATGATCACGCTCTACCACTGCGTCAGCGCCCGTTCCTTCCGTCCGCTCTGGATGCTGGAGGAGTTGGCGGTGCCCTACGAACTCGTCATGCTGCCGTTCCCGCCGCGGGTGCTGGCGCGTTCCTACCTCGACTTGAACCCGCTCGGAACCGTCCCGCTGCTGCTCGACGGCGCGACGCGCCTGACCGAATCGGTGGCGATCTGCCAGTACCTCTGCGCCACGCACGCGCCGACGCCGCTGCAGGTCGAGCCCGGCGAGCCCGACTTCGGCGCCTACCTTGACCGGCTGCATTTCGGCGAAGCGACGCTGACCTTCCCGCAGACCCTGGTGCTGCGCTATGCGCGCTTCGAGCCGGCGCACCGGCGCCAGCCGGTCGTGGCGGACGATTACGCCAGGTGGTTCCTGGCCCGGCTGCGCACGCTGGAACCCCGGCTGGACGCGCACGATCACGTGTGCGCCGACCGCTTCACCGCCGCCGACGTCTCCGTGGGCTATGCGCTCATGCTCGCCGAGCACCTCGGCCTGGCGCCCCGGTTCACGCCGGCCGTGGCCCGCTACTGGGAGCGGCTGCAACAGCGCGACGGCCACCGCCGCGCGTTGCGGGCCGAGGAGGAGGCCGCGCGTTCGCAAGGCGTCTCCACGGTGCCCGCGCCGGTGGTCCCGGCGGACCCGGAGGCTGACGGCACCTGACGCGAGGCCGGGTCCCGCAGCCTGTGTACAGGTTGGCACGCAACCTGCATACGGGTCGTGCATGACCCTTCGCCCCGTGCCGAACCTCCCCGCCGGCGCCGTCGCCCCGGCGAACGCCAGCGCCGTCGAACTCGTCGCCCTCAGCAAGCGCTACGGCGACGGCGCCCCGGCGGTGGACGCCATCGACCTGAGGATCGCGCCGGGCAGCTACTGCTGCCTGCTTGGCCCGTCGGGCTGCGGCAAGAGCACGACCCTGCGCATGATCGCCGGCCACGAGAGCGTGACCAGCGGCGACATCCTGCTGCACGACCGCAACATCACCGACCTGCCGGCAGCGGGCCGGGGCACGGCCATGATGTTCCAGAGCTTCGCGCTGTTCCCGCACCTCTCGGCGCTGGACAACGTGGCCTTCAGCCTGAAGATGAAGGGAGTGGCGAAAGCGGAGCGACACCGGCGCGCGGCCGACCTGTTGGAGCGGGTGTCGATGGGACCGCTGGCGCAGCGCAAGCCGCACGAACTCTCCGGTGGCCAGCAGCAGCGCGTCGCGCTGGCGCGGGCGCTCATCACCGAGCCCCGGGTGCTGCTGCTCGACGAGCCGCTCTCGGCGCTCGACCCGTTCCTGCGCGTCCAGATGCGCGCCGAACTGCGCCGCTGGCAGAAGGACCTGGGCCTGACCTTCATCCACGTCACGCACTCGCAGGAGGAGGCGATGGCGCTGGCCGACACGATGGTTGTCATGAACCGCGGCACCATCGCCCAGGTCGGCACGCCCCACCAGATCTACAACCGTCCGGCGAGCGAGTTCGTCGCCCGCTTCATGGGCGGCCACAACGTGCTGCACCTGAGCACGGGCAAGGCCGCCGTGCGCAGCGACCACATGCGCCTGGCGCCACGCACCGACGCCGCCGGCGGGCTGCCCGCGACCATCACCGACGTCGAGTACCAGGGCACCTACGTGCTGCTCACCCTGCAGGCGCTGGACGCCGCCGGCCCCACCGCCGTCGCGGTGATGGTGGCGGAGTCGGCGTTCGGCGCGCAGCCCTGCCGGGCGGTCGGCGAGCACGTGTCGCTGTCCTGGGACGCGTCCGACGTCCACCTGCTGGCCGCCTGAGGCCGTTCGACGCTGCCCGACGCCACGTGGCCTCCGCTCCGCCGCGCCCCCGCCGTTCCTTCCCCCTTCACCCATCCATCCCTTCACCCCGAGGTCTCCCGCCATGAACGACGACATCCACTCCACGAACCCCCTCGCCCGGCAGCGCCGCACCCTACTCAAGGGCGGCGCCGGCCTCGCCGGCATCCTGGCCGCCGGCATGGCGCCGGCCGTGCACGCCCAGGAGGCCATCGTGCTGCGCTACCTCGGCACCGCGGTCAACCAGGACAAGGCCATCGCCGACAAGTTCAAGGCCGACACCGGCATCACGGTGCAGTACGTGGCCGTGCCCACCGACGACGTGATCAAGCGCGCCGTCACCGCGCCCAACAGCTTCGACCTGATCGACGCCGAGTTCTTCTCGCTCAAGAAGATCGTGCCCACGGGCAACCTGAAGGGCATCGACACCCAGCGCATCAAGAACGCCGACAAGATCACGTCGCTGTTCACCAAGGGCACGGTCAACGGCAAGGCGGTGGGCGACCAGGGCACCGCGCCCAAGAAGGTGATCTACCTGGAAGGCGAGAAGAGCAAGGTCTTCGCCTCGACGCCCACGCGCTTCATGTCGCTGATCCCGACGGTCTACAACGCCGACACGCTGGGCATCCGTCCCGACCTCGTCAAGCGCCCCATCACCAGCTGGGCCGAACTGCTCAACCCCGAATTCAAGGGCAAGACGGCGCTGCTGAACATTCCCTCCATCGGCATCATGGACGCGGCCATGGTGGTCGAGGCGCTGGGCAAGTACAAGTACCCCGACAAGGGCAACATGACCAAGGCGGAGATCGACCTGACCATCAAGACGCTCATCGAGGCCAAGCGCGCCGGCCAGTTCCGCGCGCTGTGGAAGGACTTCAACGAGTCGGTCAACCTGATGGCGTCCGGCGAGGTGGTCATCCAGTCGATGTGGAGCCCGGCCGTCACGGCGGTGCGCACCAAGGGCATCGACTGCGTCTTCCAGCCGCTGAAGGAGGGGTATCGCGCCTGGGCCGCCGGCTTCGGCCTGCCGGCCACGCTGTCGGGCCGCAAGCTCGACGGCGCCTACGAGTTCATCAACTGGTTCCTCGACGGCTGGGCCGGCGCCTACCTCAACCGGCAGGGCTACTACAGCGCCGTGCTCGACACCGCCAAGTCCAAGATGGAAGCCTACGAGTGGGCCTACTGGATGGAGGGCAAGCCCGCCACGCAGGACATCAAGAGCCCCAAGGGCGACCTGCTGGCCAAGACCGGCGCGGTGCGCGACGGCGGCAGCTACGAGCAGCGCATGGGCGCCATCGCGTGCTGGAACGCGCTGATGGACGAGAACACGTACATGGTCCAGAAATGGAACGAGTTCGTGGCGGCCTGAGCGCGGCGAACTCCCACCCATGAAACGTCCTCGCGCCGGATCGCTCCCGGCGTGGCTGCAGGCCACGCCGATGGGGGCCGTGTTCCTCGTGTTCTTCGTGCTGCCGGTGCTGCTGGTGGCGGTGGTGAGCGTGTGGCCGCAGAACGACTACACGTTGCAGCCGGGCTTCACGCTGGAGAACTACGCGACGATCCTGCGCGGCTGCCCGTTCGATGCCGACTCGGGCGAACTGTGCGTGACGCTCAAGACCTACCTGTCGACGCTGAAGTTCGGCCTGCTGGTCTGGGCGATCACGCTGGTGCTGGGCTTCACCATCGCCTATTTCGTCGCCTTCCACGTGCCCAGCCTGGCCGCGCAGACGGCGATCTTCACCCTCATGACGATCCCGTTCTGGACCTCCAACGTGATCCGCATGATCTCGTGGATGCCGCTGCTCGGGCGCAACGGCTGGGTCAACGACACCCTGCAGTCGCTCGGCGTCACCCAGGCGCCGGTGGACTGGCTGCTCTACTCGGACTTCTCGGTGGTGCTGGCCTTCGTGCACCTCAACACCACCTTCATGCTGGTGCCGATCTTCAACTCGATGATGAAGATCGACCGCTCGCTGATCGAGGCGGCCGACGACTGCGGCGCCTCGGCCTGGCAGACGGTGTGGCAGGTGATCGTGCCGCTGTGCCGCACCGGCATCCTGATCGGCTCGATCTTCGTCATCACGCTGGTGATGGGCGACTTCGTCACCGTCGGCGTGATGGGCGGCCAGCAGATCGCCTCGGTCGGCAAGATCATCCAGGTCCAGACGTCCTACCTGCAGTTCCCGCTCGCCGCGGCCAACGCGGTGGTGCTGCTGGGGGTGGTGATGCTGTTCATCGTCGCGCTCAACCGCCTTGTCGACCTCAGAAAGGAGCTGTGAGATGGCCGGCGCTTCCCGTTCGCGTTCGCGCGGCTTCTGGCCGCTGGCCCTGGTCTGCGCGCTCTACGTGCTGTTCCTCTACGGCCCGGTGATGACCATCTTCGTGCTGAGCTTCCAGGGCCCCGAGGGCGGGCTGACCTTTCCGATGCGCGGCGCCTCGCTCCACTGGTACCGCGAACTCTGGAACGGCCTGGGCACGGTCGACATCGGCGCGGCGGTGCGCCGCTCGCTCGCCCTGGGCGTGGTGGTGATGGGCGTGACCGTGCTGCTGTCGGTGCTCGCCGGCCTGGCGTTCCGCAAGGGACTGCGGGGCGGGCCGGCGCTGTTCTACACGGCGGTGGCCAGCCTCATCATGCCGTCGATCGTGGTGTCGCTGGGCATCGCGCTGCAGTTCCGGCTGCTCGACGGCGCCGTCGGCGCGGCGCTCGACGCACTGGGCTGGACCGAGGCGCGCGAAGGCTTCGCGACCCTGACCGGTCTCTACAGCTCGGCCCTGGGCGCGCACCTGACCTGGACGCTGCCCTTCGGCCTGCTGATCATGTTCGCCGTCTTCAACCGCTTCAATCCCGCCTACGAGGAAGCCGCGCGCGACCTCGGCGCCACGCCGTGGCAGGCCCTGCGCCATGTCGTGCTGCCCTTGATCGGGCCGTCGCTGGTGGGCGTGGGCATGTTCGGCTTCACGCTCAGCTGGGACGAGATCGCGCGCACCTCGCAGGCCATCGGCGACGTCAACACGCTGCCGCTCGAACTCCAGGGGCTGACCTCGACCGTGACGACGCCCTCGATCTACGCCCTGGGCACGGTCACGACGCTGCTGTCGTTCTTCGTCATCGGCCTGGCGCTGGGCGCGGCCTTCCTGCTGCGGCGCCGCGCGCGGGCCGTGGCGCGCTGAGCGGCGCGGCGGCCCGCATGGCCCCTGGCGATCCCGCGTCCGCCGCCGTGCCGCCGGGCGACGACGCGATCTACGAACGCATCCTCGCGGCGGTGCTCGAACGGCGCCTGCCGCCGGGCACGCCGCTGGTCGAGGAACAGCTCGCCGGCGCCTTCGGCGTCTCGCGCACGCGCATCCGCCCGGCGCTGACGCGCCTGGCCGCCGAGCACCTGGTGACGCTCACGCCGCACCGCCGCGCGACCGTCACCCGACCGACCGCGCAGGAAGCGCGCGAGGTGTTCGAGGCGCGCCGCCTGATCGAGCCCACGCTGGCGGCCTTCTTCGTCGAGCGCGCCACGGACGCCGACCTCGACGGGCTGCGCGCCTGCGTCGAGGCGGAAGAACAGGCCCGCCGACAGGGCGACGCCCGCCTCGCGATCCGGCTGGCCGGCGACTTCCACCTGCGGCTGTCGCAAGGCTCGGGCCACCTGACGCTCGGGCGCATCCTGCGCGGGCTGGTCTCGCGCACGACGCTGGTGCTCATGACCTACGGCGCGGAGCCGCGCGCGGCACCCGAGGCGGTCGCCGCCTGCGGCTGCCAGGACCATCGCGCGCTGATCGATGCCCTGCGCTCGCGCGATGCCGCCGGGGCCGCGCGCCGCATGGAGGAGCACCTCGCGCGACTGGAAGCGCAACTGTGCTTCGCGCCGCCCGCGCCGCCGCCGCCCGACCTGGCCCGGCTGTTCGCCGCCGGCTGCTGAACGCACCGCGCGCCGCTCCGCCCATCCGCCATTCTCCATCCCCACGCCAAGCGTCCCGACCGCCATGCCCCGCCTGCTCGTCCTCAACCCCAACACCTCCGCCGGCGTGAGCGCGCTGCTGGCCACCCACGTGCGGGCGGCCTGCGGCGACCGCGCGATCGCCGTGGACGTCGTCACGGCCCGGCTGGGCGCGCCCTACATCGCCTGCGAGGCCAGCTACGCCGTCGCCGGGCACGCCGTGCTCGACGCCTGGGCGAGCGCCGTGCGGCCGCCGGCCGACCCGCCCGGCGCCGTGCTGCTGGGCTGCTTCGGCGACCCGGGCCTGCTGGCGCTGCGCCAGTGCGCGACGGTGCCGGTGGTGGGGCTGGCCGAGGCGGCGTTCGACGAGGCGGCGCGACACGGTCGCTTCGCCGTGGTCACCGGCGGCGCGGCCTGGGCGCCGATGCTGCGGCGCCTGGCGCACGCCCTGGGCCATGGGGAGACGCTGGCCGCCATCGAGATCGTGGCGCCCACGGGCGCCGAGCTGGCCGCCGATCCGCCGATGGCCGCGCGCGTGCTGGCCCAGGCCTGCGCGCGCGCGGCCCGCGCCGAGGGGGTGGGGGCCGTCATCGTCGGGGGCGCCGGGCTGGCCGGCATGGCGGCGCGCCTCCAGGGCGCCGCGCCCGTGCCGCTGATCGACAGCGTGGCCGCCGGCGCGCGGCGGGCCCTGGCGGTGCTCGAGGCCGCGCCGTCGCGCGCGGTGTCGCGCTGCGCCGTGCCGTGGACGGGCGTGTCGGCTGAACTGCGCGACCTCGGCACGGGCTGAAGCAACGTCCCGCGCGCGCCCGGACACCGTCTCCGGCGGGTGACGGTCACGCGGCTGGTACAACGCCATCACGTCGCCTTGTAAGTAAAAAAGCTACGTTTCTTCAAATAGCATTTCTCCAGCGCACCGTTGCGCCGAGGAAGGAATGTCATGAACGTGGTTTCGGAAGAGAAGCGGCGCGTGTTCCACGCGCTGGACGCGGCGCGCGGGCTGGCCGCACTGGTCGTGGTGCTCTATCACATTCCCGGGTCGTTCCGGGGCACCCATTTCGGCAGCGGCTACCTCGCGGTCGACTTCTTCTTCGGGCTCAGCGGCTTCGTGCTCGCCCACGCCTACCTTGAGCGGCTGGGCACCGGCCGCATGACGTTGCGCGAATTCGCCGTGGCGCGGCTGATCCGCCTGTACCCGCTCTACGCGCTGTCGCTGGCGGTGCTGCTCGCGATCCTGGCCGTGATGGCGGCGACCGGCCTGCCGCTGCCCTGGTCGCCGATCGCCCTGGCCGGCAAGCTGCCGTTCGCCGTGGCGATGCTGCCGTCGCCCACGCTGGACGTCGAGGCCTACCTCTACGCCTTCAACATCCCGGCCTGGTCGATCCTGTTCGAGCTGGCGGTCAACCTGCTGTTCGCGCTGGTCGCCCGCCCCTTGCGCCACGCCCGCGCTCGGTGGGGGCTGATCGCCGTGTCGGGCGCGATCCTGGCGCTGCAGATCCGGACGCAGCACGACCTCGGCGGCGACACATGGCACACGCTGGCCGCGGGCGTTCCCCGCGTGTGCTTCTCGTTCTTCGTCGGGGTGCAGATCCACGAGTGGCTCCGCCACCGGCACGCGGGCACGTCGCTGCACCCGCTCTGGAGCGTGCCGGCCCTCGGCGTGCTGCTGGCCTGCCTGTGCGGGCCCGACCGGCACTGGCTGGTCCTCGCCAGCATCTTCCTGGTCTTTCCGGCGCTGATCGCGACGCTGGCGCTGGGCGACGTGCCCGGCGGCATCGCGGGCCGCGCGCTGCGCCGGCTCGGCGTGCTCTCGTATGCCGTCTACATGCTGCACGGCCCGATCCTGATGATCTGGGCGACGTGGTTCGCCGCGCCGGGATGGCCGGCCGCCACGCGGGTCGCGGGCCTGGCCGTCCTGCTGGCCGCCGTCGTCGCGGCCAGCTGGCTCGCCGACGCCTGGGTCGACGCGCCCGTGCGGGCCCGGCTGGGGCGGTGGGCGCGCGCCCGCGCGGGCCGGCGGACGGCGCCGGTCCGGGCCTCCGCCTGAACCGGCCCGCCCGGTGCCCCGCCGCGCACCCGAGGGATGCCCCGGGGTGGGCGGCGGCGCCCGAGTACCGATGCCGGGCGCCACGGTATCGGCGCGCGCGGCGATTCGGTCTATCTTGCTGGCCTTCGGCCGCCTCGTCGCGGCGCACCGCAAGGACACGGACACATGACACAGGAATTCGAAGGCAAGGTCGCGCTCGTCACCGGCGCCGCCTCGGGCATCGGCCTCGCGAGCACCGAGATGCTGCTGGCCGGCGGCGCCCGCGTGGTGCTGGCCGACCGCGACGCGGCCGCGCTGCGGGCGCTGGGCGAACGGCTGGGCGAGCGGGCCCTGCCGCTCGCGGTCGACCTGCTCGATCCCCGGGCGTGCGCCGCGCTGGTGCCGCAGGCGCTGCGGATGGGCGGGCGCATCGACATCCTGCATGCCAACGCCGGCACCTACGTGGGCGGCGACCTGGTCGATGCCGACACGCACGAGATCGACCGCATGCTCAACCTGAACGTCAACGTCGTCATGAAGAACGTGCACGACGTGCTGCCGCACATGATCGAGCGCGGGTCCGGCGACATCGTCGTCACCAGCTCGCTCGCCGCGCACTACCCGACGCCGTGGGAGCCGGTCTACGCGTCGTCCAAGTGGGCGGTCAACTGCTTCGTGCAGACCGTGCGTCGCCAGGTCTTCAAGCACGGCCTGCGGGTGGGTTCGATCTCGCCGGGGCCGGTGATCAGCGCGCTGCTGGCGGACTGGCCGGCCGACAAGCTGGCCGAGGCCAAGGCGTCGGGCAGCCTGCTGGAGACCGCCGAGGTGGCCGAGGTGGTGCGCTTCATGCTCACGCGCCCGCGCGGCATGACCATCCGCGACGTGGTCATGCTGCCGAGCAACTTCGACCTCTGAGCCGCCCCGCGCCCGGCGGGTTCATGGCTTCGCCCACAGCCGTCCCCTGGTTCGGCTGACAAGGCGCCGGGCGGCATGGCGCGGACAATGCCCGTCCCCGCGAGCCGGCATCCCGCCACCGCACGAACACCCCCGAGCCCCGATGAACCCCGCCCCCTTCAAACCCTTCTCGCGCCTGATCGACGGCGTCGAGAACTTCCGCAGCAAGCAGTTCGAGGAAAACCGCGAGCTGTTCCAGCAACTGGCCACGCAGCAGCAGCCCAAGACCCTGTTCATCTGCTGCGCCGACAGCCGCGTCGTGCCCGAGCTGATGACGCAGACCGACCCCGGCGAGCTGTTCCTGTGCCGCAACATCGGCAACGTGGTGCCGGCCTACGGCGAGATGATGGGCGGCGTCTCGGCGGTGGTGGAGTACGCGTGCACGGCGCTGGAAGTGACCGACGTGGTGGTCTGCGGCCATTCCGACTGCGGCGCCATGAAGGCGCTGCTCAACCCCGACGATCCGGTGCTGCGCCGGATGCCGACGGTCGCGTCGTGGCTGCGCAACGCCGAGGCGGCGCGCAGCGTCGTCGAGGCGACGCTGCCGCACCTCGAAGGCGCCGAGCGCGTGGCTGCGCTGGTGGTGCAGAACGTGCGCACGCAGCTCGGCCACCTGCGCACGCACCCCGCCGTCGCCGCGCGCCTGGCGACCCAGCAGCTGACGCTGCACGGCTGGGTCTACGACATCGAGACGGGCGACGTGCGCGCGGTGGACGAGGCGAGCGGCGAACTGCGGCCGCTGCGCGGCGACGAGGACGTGCCCGGCATCGACATCGAATGATCGTCCAGCGCAGCCTGAACCTGCGGCGCGTGCTGGCGGTGATCGGTCCGCCCCTTCTTGTCCTGCTGGTCTACGACGTCGCGGTCACCTACCTCTACATGGTCGAGGACTGGAAACGCCTGGGCCTGGACAACCTGCCACTGCCGCTGGTGGGCACCGCCGTCGCGCTGGTCGTGACGCTGCGCAACAACGCGGCCTACGCGCGCTGGTGGGAGGGCCGCATGCTGTGGGGCCAGATCGTCAACGACTCGCGCAGCTTCGTGCGCGGCCTGATCGCCATGACCGGCGACACGGCGCTGCAGATCCGCCTGACCAAGCAGCAGGTGGCCTACACCCAGGCCCTGCGGATGCACCTGCTGCGCAGCCCGCCCTGGGAGGACATGCGCCGCCTGCTCCCGCCCGAGACCATCGGGCGCGTGCGCGAGGCGGCCAACGTGCCGCTGGCGCTGCAGACCGACATCGCCGACCGCCTGGGCCGCGCCCGCGTGGCCGGCCAGCTCGACGCCATCGGCATGGCCGCGCTCCACGTCAGCCTGTCGGCCCTGGCGAGCGCGCAGGGCGGGCTCGAACGCATCAAGAACACGCCGCTGGCGCGCCAGTACAGCCAGTTCCCGCGCATCTTCGTGCGCGTCTTCTGCCTGCTGCTGCCGCTGGGGATGGTGCACGACCTGGGCTGGTTCACGCCGCTGGGCTCGGCGCTGGTAGGCTTCATGTTCCTGGCGCTCGACCAGGTCGGCATCGACCTGGAGGACCCGTTCGAGGGGCGCCTGCACGACGTGCCCATGCAGGCCATCACGCGCGCCATCGAGGTCGACCTGCACCAGATGATCGGCCACCTGTCGGAGCCGCCGGCCGTCGAGGTCGAGCGGGGCGTGCTGAACTGACGGCCCACCGCGCCTACGGACGGGCCCGGTACGCGGCGACCACGGCGCCCAGGAGGGCGATGCCTTCCTCGATGCGTTCGGGCGCCAGTCCGGCGTAGCCCAGCACCAGCCCGCACGGCCGCGTCGGCGCGGGTCCGGCCGGCGCGGCGAAGAGCGGCGAGACCGGATAGACCCCGAGCCCCCGCGCGCGCGCGTCCGACACCAGCCGTGCCTCGTCCGCCGCGCCCAGGGACGGCAGCCACAGCACCTCGTGGAGCCCGGCGGCGGTCCCGGCCACGCGGGCGTCGCCCGGCAGGTGGCGCGCGACGGCGGCCAGCAGCGCGGCGCGCCGGCGCTCGTTGGCGCGCCGCACGCGGCGGACGTGGCGCTCGTACGCCCCGCTGTCGATCAGGCCGGCGAGCACGCGCTGCGCCAGCAGCGGGGCGTGGCGGTCGGCCAGGCGCCTGGCCTGCCGGAACACGTCCACCAGCGCCGGCGGCAGGACCAGGTAGCCCAGGCGCAGCTGCGGCGACAGCGCCTTGGAGAAGGTGCCCACGTAGATCACGCGGCCGTCGGCGTCGATCGTCTTGAGGGCGTCGATGGGACGCTGGCCGTAGCGGAATTCCCCGTCGTAGTCGTCCTCGACGATCCAGGCGCGCCGCCGCCGCGCCCAGGCCAGCAGCGCGGCCCGGCGGCCCACCGGCAGCACGCCGCCGAGCGGGAACTGGTGCGACGGCGTCACGTAGGCCAGCCGCGCGCGGTCGTCCTCGGGCAGCCGGGCCGTGTCGATGCCCTGCGCGTCCACCGGCACCGGCAGCGCGACGGCGCCGGTGGCCTCGAAGCAGCGGCGCGCCATCGGATAGCCCGGCTCCTCGAAGGCGAAGGCGTCGCCCGCCTCCAGCAGCAGGCGCGCGCACAGGTCGATGCCCTGCTGCGCGCCCTGCACGATGACGATGCACCCGGCGTCGCAGGCCAGCCCCCGGGCGCGCCAGAGGTAGCCCTGCAGGGCCTGCCGCAGGACGGCCTCGCCTTCGGGCGGCGCGTAGTACAGGCTCGGCTGGGCGCGCAGCAGCTCGGCCTGGCAGGCGCGCTGCCAGGCGCGCGTCGGGAAGTCGCGCGCGGCCACGGCGCCGTACAGGAAATCGATGCGCACCGGCGCGGCCCGCGCGAGGTCCGGCAGCGCCATGGCCGCGATGCGCCGGCCGCAGGCCGACAGCGCGGGCGCCGGCGCGGCGTCCCGGTCGGAGGCCACGCCGGCCGGCGATCCGGTGCCCGGTGCCTGCGATGCGGCGACCGTGGCGACCCGGCCCGGCGACGTGACCAGGAAGCCCTCGGCGGCCAGCTGCTCGTAGGCCGCCGTGACGGTGGTGCGCGACACGCCCAGGTCGGCCGCCAGGGCGCGCGTGGAAGGCGCCCGCGCACCGGCGGCCAGGGCGCCGCTGGCGATCTGCGCGCGCAGCAGGTCGCAGATGCGGCGGCCCTTGTGCACGCCGGAAGCGCCGCCGCGCGCGGGAAGGGGGTCGAACTGGTCCATCGAGATCCATGGCAACTGGTTCTTTTCATTGTGCCGGTCCCCGGCGACAGTGCGGAACCCCGAACCCCGCGAGCGCCCGCCGATGTACATCCCGCCCCATTTCCTGGAAGACCGCCCCGAGGCCCTGCACCGCGTGATCCACGCGCACCCGCTGGGCATCCTGGTCTCGCACGCCCCGGGCGAGGGGCCGGCGCTGGACGCGGAGCACCTACCGTTCGCGTTCGACCCCGGGGCCGGCGCGCACGGCACGCTGTCCGCGCACGTGGCGCGCGCCAATCCGCTCTGGCGGCGCTGTGCGACCGGCACGCCCGTGATGGTGGTCTTCCGCGCCGCCGAGGCCTACGTCTCGCCCAACTGGTACCCGAGCAAGCACGAGGCCCACCGCCAGGTCCCGACCTGGAACTACGAGGTGGTCCATGCGCACGGCGTGCTGACCGTGCGCGACGACGAACGCTTCGTGCGCGGCCTCGTCGCGCGGCTGACACGGCGCCACGAGGCGGGCGAGCCGGTGCCCTGGAAGATGGGGGATTCGGCGCCCGATTTCATCGATGGCATGCTGCGCGCCATCGTCGGCATCGAGATCGCCGTCACCGCGCTGACGGGCAAGGCCAAGCTGAGCCAGAACCGCGAGGTGCGCGACCGCGAGGGCGCGGCGGACGCGCTGGCCGCGCGCGGCGAGACCGCGCTGGCCGCGTCGATGCGGCGCGCCGGTCGGTGAGGAGGCGCCCGTGTCGCTGTTCGCGTTCCTGATGACGGCCCTGCTGCTGGCCGTGACCCCCGGCCCCGGCATCGCCTACGTGGTGGCGCGCACCGTCGCGGGCGGGCGCCGCGAGGGCCTGGCCTCCTGCCTGGGCACCGGCCTCGGCGGCCTGCTCCACGTGGCGGCGGCGGCGCTGGGGCTGTCGCTGCTGGTGGCCCGGTCGGCGACCGCGTTCGGCCTGGTGAAGTGGCTGGGCGCGGCCTACCTGGTGTACCTGGGGCTGCGCCTGCTGCTGCATTCCGCGCCGGCGGCGGGGGTGGCGCCGGTGCCGCCGCGTGGCGCCCGCGCCGCGCTGCGCGAAGGCATCGTGGTCGAGGCGCTGAACGTCAAGACGGCGCTGTTCTTCCTGGCCTTCCTGCCGCAGTTCGTCGCGCCGGGCGAGCCGCTGGCGCCGCGACTGGCCGTGCTGGGCACGGTGTGCGTCGCGCTCAACACGGGCGTGGACGTGCTGGCGGTGTTCGCCGCCGAGCGCCTGCTGCGCTCGGACGCCGCGCGGGCCGCGCGCGCCCGGCTGCTCAACCGGACCTCGGGCGCCATGCTGATCGGGCTGGGAGCCCTCCTGGCGGCGACGCGGCGCGAGGCCTGAGCGACCCTCAGCCGTCGCCGAAGACCAGGCGGTCGAACGCCAGCATCGCCAGCATCGAGGCGCCCACCAGCGGGAACACGAGGCCGCCCACGGCCAGCAGCGCCGCGACGCCGAACAGCGCACGGCGGTCGGCGCCCGGCGGCGGTGCGCCGAGCGCGCCGGCCGGACGGCGCTTCCACCACATCGCCACGCCGCTCGCGCACAGCACCAGGATGCCCAGGCACGCGGCGACCAGCGCGATCTGGTTGGGAACGCCGAATTCCTGGCCCAGGTGCACGTTGATGCCCCATTCCAGCCAGCGGCCGAGTGGCCCGTAGTCGGCGTAGCGCATGTCCAGCAGCGGCCGGCCGTCGTACCGGTCGAGGTGGATCACGCGCTGGCGCGCCAGGTCGTCGGGGTAGACCGAGGCGGTGTAGACACCGGTCGGTCCCCGGGGCGGCGTCAGGGTGTAGCCCGGGCCGATGCCCAGGCGTTCGACGATGGCCATCGCGGCGGCCAGGTCGATCCCGGCGGAAGGCGCGCCGCGGCCGTCGGCGGCCGTGGCCGGGGCGGCGTGGCCGTCGTGTTCCTCGTGCCCGTCGTGCCCGTCGCGCGCCTCCGGCGGCGTCGAGCGCGGCAGGCGCGCCTGCGCCAGCGACCAGGTCGTCGGCGCGTCGTCGCCCAGGCGCGGCGCCGACGACATCGGCACCTGCACCCGCACGCCGGCGGGGTAGCCGAAGTTCGACCCGTTGGCCCAGCGGTTGACCTGCGCGCCCCACAGCACCGACCACGGCAGACCCGTAACCGCCAGGAAGACCAGCGCGCCGCCCACGATCACGCCCGTGACGGCGTGCAGGTCGCGCCAGAACACGCGCTGGCGCGGCCGACCGCGCACGCGCGTCACGCCGCCGCCCCGGCGGCCGCGCGGCCACCACAGGAACACGCCCGTGGCCACCAGCAGCACGGCCCAACCCGCGGCCAGCTCGACGAAGCCGCGCGCTATCGGGCCGAAATACTTCAGGCTGTGCAGCCGGCGGATCGTCCAGGCGACCGAGCCCTGGTCGCTCAGTTGGCCCAGCACCCGCGCGTCGCGCGGATCGACGTAGACCGACAGGCGCTCGCCCGCCGCCGTCGCCACACCGACCTCGGCCGAGGCGCCGGCGCGCGCGGCCGGCACGTACCTGAACCAGTCGCCCGGATGCGCGGCCAGCGCCGCGCCGACGATCTCGCCCGGCGCGCGCGTCGCGCCGGCGGCGGACGGCACGGTCTTCAGGTCGCGGTGGAAGTACCCGTCGATCTGCGTCTTGAAGACGTAGGCGCCGCCGGTCAGGGCCAGCCAGGCCAGGAACGGCAGCACCAGCAGCCCGGCGTAGAAATGCCAGCGCCAGACCGCGCGCTCGAAGCGGCCACGAAGGGGGACGGTGGCCATCTCAGAACCGGTAGGTCGCCGACAGCGCGACGTTGCGCCCCTGGCCCGGCGTGATCCAGCGGCTCACGTGCAGGTGGCTGGAGACGACGTAGCGCCGGTCGAACAGGTTGCGCAGCGCCAGCTGCACCTCGACCGACCGGCCCGCCGCGAGCGGCTGGCGCCAGGTCTGCACGAGGTCGAAGCGGGCGTAGCCGGGCAGCACGGTCGTGTTGGCCTCGTCGGCGAAGCGCCGGCCCTGCACGTACAGGCCGGCGCCGGTGCGCCAGCGCGCGTCCCAGGCGTACTGGGCCCACAGGCTGGCCGACTGGCGCGCCACGTTGGGCACGCGGCGCCCGCCGTAGACGGGGTTGTCGAGGTAGCGCGCGTCGGTCCAGGCATAGGCCATGGCAACGTTCAGGCGCTCGGTCAGGTCGCCGCGCAGCGACGCTTCCAGGCCCTCGGAGCGGGCGCTGCCGCCGGTGGTGAAGTCGAACAGGTTCGACGGCGTGCCCAGGTCCGACGCGATCATGTTCTTCTGGTCGAGCCGGTAGAGCGCCACGTCGCCGACCAGCCGGCCGTCGCGCCACGCGGACTTCCAGCCGACCTCGGCCTGCGCCGAGCGGCGCGAGGGCAGCGACCGGTTGTCCGACGACGCCACCTGGTTGGGCGACAGGCCCGTGGACACGTTGGCGTAGAGCGTGTCGCGCTCCGACAGCCGCCGCAGCACGGCCAGCTTGGGCGACCAGCGCGACTCGTCCACCGGCTGCACGCCGGCCGTGCCGTACAGGAAAGTCTGGCGCGTGAAGCGCAGGCCGGCGACGACCGACCAGTCGCCCAGGTCGATGCGGTCCTGCGCCGACGCCGCCGTGCTCTCCAGGTCCTGCGTGGTGAGCGTTGAGGGCAGCGCGACGCCCGCCGCCGGGGCCGTCACGCGGCCATACACGGGGGCGTAGACGTTGATCGGCGGGCTGGTGACGGCCGGCACCGCGAGCGAGGGCTGGTTCAGCCGCTCGCGGTAGTGCTCGGCGCCCAGGTGGAACTGGTGGCGCAGGCCGCCCCAGGCCCGGGTGCCGGTGACCGATGCCGCCACCGAGTCGATGCGCCGCGTGGTCTCCGGCTCCCACGCCGACACGCGCGCCCAGGTGCCCGCCGGCGCGCCGGCCAGCGGGTTGCCGTTGAGCAGGTTCTTGATCGAGGTCGAGCGGCCTTCCAGGTGGGTCAGGTCCAGCGCCAGGCGCGTGTCGGCCCCCAGGGCGACGTCGCCGTGCAGGTCGACGACGCGGTTGTCGGTGGTGGAGTCGCCGAAGGGCTCGCCGAACTGGCGGTCGCGCGGCACGTCGACCGGCCGGCCGCCCAGCGCGGGGATGCCGTAGTCGGGCCGGTAGGTCTGGTTCGTGGCCTCCACGTTGGCGCGCAGGTGGTAGCGGTCGCCGTCGCTCTTCGCGACGCCGAACCGCACCCCGTCGAGCCGGTCGGGCACGTGGCGCCACTCGCTCGCGGCCGAGTGCGTGGCGCTCAGCCGGGCGGCGAGTTCATTCTCGGCCGATAGCACGCGGTTGAGGTCGATCGAGGTCTCGCGCGCGCCGTGGCTGCCGGCGCCGAGCGTCACGCTGCCGAAGTCGGCCAGCTGCGGCTGGCGCGTCACGAGGTTGACGGTGCCGCCCGGCTCGCTGCGCACGCCCAGCGCGGCGCCGGGGCCGCGCAGCACCTCGATCCGGTCGAGGAAGGCCGGCACGAACGGATGGTTCGACAGCCGCACGCCGTCGCGCAGCACGCGGTTGGACCCGGTGCCGCTGTCGGCGACCGCGCCGCGCAGGATGAAGAACTGTGTGTGCGCGCCGTTGAAGCCGGAATCCGCCTGGGCCCCCGGCACGTTGCGCAAGGCGTCCTGCAGCGTGGTCCCGGCCTGCTCGCGGACCTGTTCGGTCGGCACGTCCGTCACGGAGAAGGGGGTGTCGAGCGTCGAGCCGGCGCTGCCGGTGGCGAGGCCGCCCGCGCGCTGCGCGGCGGGCAGGGCGGGCGCGGTCACCGTCACCGGCGCCAAGGTGCGCGCGTCGCCCTCCTGGGCGGACGCGGGCGACGCCGGCAGCAACAGGGCGGCGCCGGCGGTGGCCAATGCGCTGGAGAGCGTGGGGGCCGAGCGGCGGCGGACGGTCGGGCTTTCGCCCGGAAAGGAAAGGACCATGGGAAATTCTCCGGCGACCGCCGTCGTGGCCGTCGCTTGGGACGTCGTCCGCCGGGCGTCCGGGCCCGTGCGGCGCGACGTCGTCGAACCGTGGCCCCGCGGCGCGACGGGCGCGGACGCCATCGACGAGCGGGGAAGGAGGGATCGGTTCAGGCGCGCGGTGGCGGCCCGCGCGCGGGCAGGGGCGCGCGGGTGGCCGCGGCGATGCGGGCCGACGGGATGGACCGGACCGCGCGGCCCAGGGACAGGAGCCGGGGTGACCGCGGCGCCACGGCATCGGGCGGCGGTACGCCGGCGGCGGCGCACAGCGCGCAATCCATCGCCATGCGGCCGGGTTCGTGCGCGCCGTCGTCACCGCGCACCACCACGCGGACCATGCCGGCGCTGGAACACACCACCTCCAGCGACCGCGGATGCACCAGCGGCGCCGCCATCGCCACGCCCAGCGAGCACAGGAACCACGCCAGCACGCAGCGGTGCAGGAGGGCGAGGCGGCGGCGGCGCGGATGCATGGCGGATCGATTATCGGACGAGCATCGCCATCGGTGTCGGGACATATCGCCCCAGTGCGGCTCGGCCCGACCGGGCCTGCGGACGTGCGGCCTGCCGGCCGCCGCTGCTTCAGCGAGGACGCGTCGGCGGTCCCGCGTCGGTCGCGTCGACCGCGAGTTCGGGGTAGCCCGTCGCGTCGTCGCGCGCGCGCGACAGGCGCCAGCCGGGCAATCCGACCAGCAGCACCTCGACGGTCGTGCGCACGCGGTTGCCCGTGACGACGTGCTCGCCGCTCACTGCGCCCGTGGCGGATGCGACGCTCATGTGCAGGTGCGCGCCTTGCGGCGTGACGGTGCCCGACAGGCTCAGGATCTCGTGGTCGCTGGGCAGCCGCGCAGCCTCGTCTGCACCGGCGAAGCGCAACCGCGCCTCGCCGATGCTGCCGATGCCGCAGACCACGAAGGCACCATCTGGAAAGGCCTGGCGGGCCAGGGCCTCCAGGGCGGGCCTCAGGTCGTCGCCGGGCAGCAGGCGCAGGGGAAGGGATCGCATGGGGAAGGAAGCATCGAGGGCGGTGGGGTCCTCGATCATGCGGCCGCCCCCCGATGCGCGTGGGGCGCGTGGTGCACGTGAAAACCGCGCCGGCGAGCGACCGGTGTGCCACGCACCCCGCGGACCGGGTGCCGCCCCGGCTCGAGACCGGCACGCGCGGTCGATCCGGTTACTTGTTCTTCGCGCCGTCGAGTTCCTGGGCGTGCTTCAGATGGCCCTGGACCACCGGCAGCATCTTGTCCGCCAACGCCTTGAGGTCCGCGTCCTGGGCGTTGGCCTGGGTCTTCTTCAACAGCTTCTCGGTCGCGACGTGGTCGCCGACGCCCGAGGTCTTGACATAGCTCTTGTCGAACGAGTTGCCGCTCATCAGCTTGAGCTTGGTCATCGCGGCCTTGTGCTTGACATCCGGGCTGTCCGGCAGCTTCACGTCCTTGGCCTGGGCGAGTTGGGTCACGTCGCCCAGGGCCTTGGTGTGGTCGTCCACCATGGCCTGCGCGAACGCCTTGACCTTGGGGTCGGCAGCCTTCTCGAGCGCGAGCTGGCCGGTGGCGATCTCGGCCAGATTGGCATGCGCGATGTCCCTGAGCATGCCGGCGTCGGCCCGGCTGGTCTTGCCGGCCATCGCGCCGGTGTTCGGCGCGGCCATGCCGCCGGAGGTGCCGGTGGTGCCGGGAGCGGCATTGGCGGGTTGCGCGTGCGCCACCGGCGCCAGCAGCATGGCGGCGGGAAGGAGCAGGACGCCGCAAGCGGAAGCGATGCGGGCGAGACGGGGAGCGGTTCGGGTCATGGCGAGGTTTCCTTTGTAAAAGCCCACTCTGGACACGTCGCTCCGGCCGCGATTGTCGGAGAGGGACTTCAAATCATGGCAGCCAGTCAGGAAGCGGCCGGTCGCCGCATTGCAAGCAATTGCATCGGCGCATTGCCCGTGGGCATTCCAATTGCCCCACGGACCGATGGGAAGCCCCACTGCAATTGCGAATAAGGCCGCGCACATTGCAACATGGCGTCAGATGTTGATCCCGGTTAATCGGCAATCGAATTGGCGAGTGCTATTAGGCGGGAGTCATTTCACGTGTCAGTCAATACAACAGTCTCTCGCGCCATTGGACGACATGGAAGCGACGACGCAGGAGACGAACTGAAGGCCGGTCGACACACCGATCCCACCCATCCATCATCTTCATTGAAGGAGTCCACGATGTTCTCTCACAACAAGCGTCTTCAATACACCTTGCGTGTCAGCGAGGCCAATCCCGGACTGGCCAACCTCATGCTGGAGCAGTTCGGCGGACCGCAGGGCGAACTCGCCGCGGCGTGCCGCTATTTCACCCAGGCCATCGGCGAGGACGATCCCGGTCGCAAGGACATGCTCTTCGACATCGCGACCGAGGAACTGAGCCACCTCGAGGTCATCGGCACGATGGTGGCGATGCTCAACAAGGGCGCGAAGGGCCGGCTGGCCGAGGGCGTCGATTCCGAGGCGGACATGTACCGCTCGATCACGGCCGCGGGCAACGACAGTCACGTGACGCAGGTTCTCTACGGGGGCGGACCGCCGCTGGTCAATTCGGCGGGCGTTCCCTGGACCGCCGCGTACATCGACACCATCGGCGAGCCGACGGCCGACCTGCGCTCCAACATCGCGGCGGAGGCGCGCGCGAAGATCGTCTACGAGCGACTGATCAATTTGACGGACGATCCGGGCGTCAAGGACGCGCTCAACTTCCTCATGACGCGCGAGATTGCGCACCAGAAGTCGTTCGAGAAGGCGCTCTACGCCATCACCCCGAACTTCCCGCCGGGCAAGCTGCCGGGCAAGCCGGAGTTCACGAATGTCTACTTCGACATGTCCAAGGGCAACGACGTGAAGGGTCCGTGGAACGATGGCCCGGGCTGGGAGGTGGTCAGCGATCCCGAAGCGCAGATGGCGGTCGACGGCGGCGACGGCGTGGCGGCCGTGGGCCTGACGTCGGCGGAGAAGGACGTGGTGCTCACCATGGCCGCGCGGACGGCGTCCGACGCGACCAGCAACCCCCGCACCGGCGCGGAACTGGGCATGTCGCCTGCCGACGCCCAGGCGGTCGGCGCGACGACCACGCGCTGACCCACGGCCGGGCCCGACGATTCACCTTGGTGCATTGCGCACCCCTTGGCCCGGCGGTCCCTGATCGCCGGGCTTTTTTTCGCGCGCGGCGATCGCCCGCGCATGCCGCAGACTCACGGCTTTTCGATGTATTTGATTTCGAGGTCTTTTCCATGCTCCTGGCCAACGTCCTGAAGAACCGCGCTTCCGAACTGTCGTCCGCCGACCGGCACGTCCTGCAGGCGGCCATCCGGGAGACGCGGACGTTCGAGGCCGGGGAGACCGTCGTGCACCAGGGCCTCCCGGTGAACGTCAGCACGTTGCTGGTGGAAGGCTTCATGACGCGCCACGTCGATGCGCCCGATGGGCGGCGCCACCTGGTCGCGGTGCACGTGCCGGGCGACTTCGTGGACCTGCATGCCTATGCGCTCAAGCGGCTCGACCACGACGTCGGCGCCCTCACGGTCACGACGGCGGCGATCGTGCCGCATTCGGCGCTCAAGCGCATCCAAGAACTCGACGGCCGTCTGGCGCGGCGGCTGTGGTTCCTCACGCTGCTCGACGCGGCCATGCACCGGCAGTGGATCTTCCGCCTCGCCAGCCTCAACGCGTCCGAACGCATCGCGCACTTCCTGTGCGAGATGAACGCCCGGCTGCTGGCGATCGGCCTGTCCGACGGCGAGTCGTTCTTCCTGCCGATGACGCAGTCCGACCTCGGGGAGGTCTGCGGCCTGACGAACGTCCACGTCAACCGCGTCCTGCGCGAATTGAGGGAGGCGGGGCTGTGCCAGCTGCGCTCCTCCCACGTGCGCATCACGGACCTGAAGGGACTGGTGGCGCGCGCCAGGTTCGACCCGAACTACCTCTACCTCAACGCGCGGACGACGGCTCGCGCGGCGGGGGGCGCCGGCGATCCGGGCGCCTGAACGCGCGCCGGTCCTCGGCTACAGGGAGGCCCCGCCGCAGATCACGAGTTCCTGCCCGGTGATCGCGGCGGCCGACGGCGACAGCAGGTAGGCCACGAGGTCGGCCACTTCCTGCGGCTGGACGTATCGGCCCATCGGCGGGAGCTTCGGTGGCGAGCTGGCGCGGCCGGGCTGCAGCAGCATCGGCGTCTCGGTGGCGCCCGGCGCCACCACGTTCACGGTGATGCCCCGGGGCGCGAGTTCCGCCGCCCAGCTGCGCGCCATGCCGACCATGGCGGCCTTGGTGGCGACGTACTGGCTGCGGCCCGCCGCGCCGCGCGAGGTGCGGCTGCCGATCAGCACGATGCGCCCGCCCGCGGCCATGCGCGGCGCGAAGGTGCCGGCGAGCAGTTCGCCGGTCGCGACATGGAGGTGCCACAGCCGGGCGCTGGCGAGCGGATCGAGCGCCCCCAGCGGCGCGGCGTGCATCATGCCGGCGGCATGCACCAGGGCATCGGGCACCGGCAGCCCCGCCAGACAGGCCGCGACCCGGTCGTGGTCCGCCAGGTCCACCCGGTGCCCCTGGAAGCGGTCGCCCAGGCCGTCCACCGCCGAGCGGCTCAGGCCGTCGACGCTCCAGCCGGCGTCCAGCAGCGTGCGGGCGATCGCGTGTCCGATGCCCGAACTCGCCCCGGTCACCAGCGCGCGGCGGGGTGCGGGGAGCGGTGCCGCCACGCTCATGCCTTGGCCCAGGCTTCGTCCGCGACCACGTACTTGATGGCCTGGCGGAAGTAGGTGTAGGACATGTGCAGGCGGCCGTCGGCGGACTGCTTGACGCTCGGGTAGGAGAACTCGCGGTTGAGCCTGGCCTCGGAGTTGTTGGTCATGCAGTAGCCGTCGCCCTCGTCGAGGTTGCGCCGCCACGGCCAGGTGCGCCCGCCGTCGGCTGAGATCGCCAGCGTCATCGGCGCGCGCGGGGCGCCCCAGAAGGCGGCGCGTTCGACGGCCGGCGCCTCGGTCAGCACGTTGGAGGCGTCGTTGTGGCGGTTCTCGTCCTCGATCTCGTCGTAGAGCGATTCGCGCCGCTCGGTGGCGTCGGCGGCGCTGCTGGCGTTGAAGATCAGCGCCAGGTCGCCGTTGGCGAGCGCCGTCAACTGGATCGAGGAATTGTTGTTGGGCAACTCGGTCGGCACCGACGCGGACCAGGTCTCGCCGTCGTCGCCGGAGCGGCTTTCATGAATGGCGTCGGCCCAGCGGCTGCGGAACAGCGCCAGCAGGGTGCCGTCGGCCAGTGGCGCGATGCTCATGTGCACGCAGCCGGTGCTGCCGGGGACGGGCACCTCGCGCCAGCTGCGGCCCCGGTCGTCGGACAGCTTCACGGCGCTCACGTCGTGGTTGCCGCTCCACTTCTCGCCGGCCCGGGTGCGGCAGTAGTAGATCGGCAGCAGCCACCGGCCGCTGGCCGTGACCACCGGCGGCTGGCGCACGAAGGTGCCCGGCGTGGCGAACAGCGTGCCGATGTTGCCCCAGGTCCGGCCCAGGTCGGCGGACTGGCGGAACCGCACCACGGCCGTGTCCTGGTTGCCCGAGGCCTGCGCGGTCCAGATCAGCCAGAGCACGTCGTCGGCCAGGAAGAGGATCGGGTTCTGCTCGGAGCGGTCCGGGTCGTCCGAGAGCTGCACCGCCGGCGTCCACGCGGTGCCGCCGGCCGGCAGGCGCGACAGGAAGATCGAGATGTCGCCCACGCCTTCCTGGGTGCCCGCGAACCACACGCACAGCAGGTCGCCGTCGGGCAGCGGCAGCAGGTTGGAGGCATGGTTCTGCGGCCGGTCGGTGGGCAGCATCGCCTGCTGGCGGGCCGCGTCGTTCGGATGGGGGGCCAGGACGCCGTCGCGTCGCAGGCCTTCGGTGCTCGTCTCGGTCATGTTCGTTCTCCAGGGCGTCGGATCGGTCGTGCTCAGGGCTGGATCGCGCAGTCGCGCAGCACTTGGCGGATGGCCTCGTCCTGCTCGGCCGACAGGCGCACCGGGTACTTGCTGTTGCCCACGTCAAAGCCCAGCAGGCGCACCGCGCGCTTGACGGCCGCCGGCGCGAAGGCGACCTTGTAGAGCGATTCGCGCAGGCGCGTCACGGCCTCCTGGGCCTGCCGCGAGCCGGCGATGTCGCCGGCCTGGAAGCGCCGCCAGACGGCGTTGATCTCGCGCGGCGCGACGTTGGCCAGCCCCGAGACGGCGCCCGCGCAGCCCTCGACGAAGCCCTGGTGGATCAGGCTGTCGGGACCGTTGAAGACCACGAAGTCCTCGGCTTGGCGCGCGGCGTCGATGAAGCCCTTGAGGCTCTCGTAGGTGCCGGCGCTGTCCTTGATGCCGACGATGCGGGGGTGGGCCGCCAGGCGCCGCGTGGTCTCCGGGGCGATCGTGTTGCCGGTGCGCGCCGGGATGTTGTAGAGGTAGACCGGCACGTCCAATGCGTCCGCCACGGCCGTGAAATGCCAGACCAGGTCGTCCTGGGAGAGCGGCACGAAGTTGGGCGTGATGGCGGCGACCGCGTCCACGCCCATGGCCGCGATGCGCCGACCCATGCGGATGCACTCGGCCGTGGAGTTCTCGCCCACGTGGCCGACCACCGGTGCGCGCCCGCGCACCTGGTCGACCGTGGCCTCGGCCACGGCCAGCCGCTCCGACTCCGTGAGGGCGAAGAACTCGCCGTTGGTGCCGCCGCAGAAGATGCCGTTGCCCGCGGCGAGCTGGCGCTCGACCTGCTCGCGGAAGGACTTCTCGTGGAAACGGTCGTCGGCGTCGACGGGCGTCACGATGGCGGTCAGCACGCCTTCGATCTTCTTGGACATGGGTGCGCTCCTTGGGATGCGTGGGTGGGAGGTGGCGGAGGAAACGTTAGGCGGTCAGGCGGTCAGGCGGTCAGGCGAACAGCTGGCGGTAGACCGCCTCGATGTCGGGCGCGGCGACCGGGCCGGGCACGTTCTTGATGAGGCGCTGGACGTCCAGCGCGCCCTGCACCAGCGTGGGCAGGTGGTCCGGGGCGATGCCCAGTTCCTGCAGGCTGGTGGGCAGCGCGAGGCGCTTCACCAGTGCGGCGAAGTACGCCACCAGCGCGTGCGACTTGGCCTCGGCGTCCAGGCCGGTGTCGACGCCGGGCAGCAGGTCGTGGACGCGGGCGAGCTTGTCGACCGCCATCGGCCGCACGAACGCGAAGCACGGCGCCAGCAGGATCGCGTTGGCCACGCCGTGGGCGATGTGGTACTTGCCCCCCAGCGGGTAGGACATGGCGTGGACCAGGTGCGTGCCGGCGTGGGCGATGCAGGCGCCGCCGTGGTAGGAGGCCCAGAGCATGTCGAGCTTCGCCTGCAGGTTGTCCGGCTCGGCGACCGACACCTCGAGGCTGGCGAACAGCTTCTTCAGGCCGATCATGGCGTGGTCCTCGCACACCGGATTGGCGATGTTCGAGGTGAAGCACTCGATCAGGTGGCACAGCGCGTCCACCCCCGTGGAGGCGGCGATGCGGTGCGGCATCGAGGTGGTCAGCTCCGGCGCCAGCACCACGAAATCGGGCAGCAGCACCGGCGAGATGACGCCGACCTTGGTCTCGCGCGCCGGGATGGCGAGGATGGCGTTGGGCGTGGCCTCCGAGCCGGTACCGGCGGTGGTGGGCACCAGCATCGAGGCGACGCGGCGGGTCACCTTGACGGCGCCGGCGAGCAGGTCCTCGAGCGAGGGGGAGTCCGGCGCGGCGAGCGCCGACAGCAGCTTGGCCACGTCGAGCACGCTGCCGCCGCCCACGCCGATCACCAGGTCCACGCCTTCGACGCGGTGGTCGCGCAGGATGGCGCGCACGTCCTCGTCGCTGGGCTCGGGCGGCACCGAATCGATCACCTGGACCTCGGCGGCCAGGGCGCGCACCTGCCGCAGCAGGCGCTGCACGCCGTCGATGCGCACGATGTTGGCGTCGCTCACGAAGAGCACGCGCTGCCGGCCGCGAATCAGGTAGGCGATGTCGTCGAGGACACCGACGCCCGCGAGGACGGTGCTGTGGATGTGCATGGGGAAAGGCTCCGGGAAGTGGGAAAGGGGATCAGCGGCGGGTGGCGAGTTCGGCGCCCTGGCGCAGGGCCTCGATCAGGCTGCGCTCGTCGGCGATGCCCTTGCCCGCGATGTCGAACGCCGTGCCGTGGTCGACCGAGGTGCGGATCACGTCCAGGCCCACGGTGATGTTCACGCCCGCCTCCAGGCCCATCACCTTGACCGGGCCGTGGCCCTGGTCGTGGTACATCGCCACCACCAGGTCGAAGTCGCCCCGGCCGGCGCGGAAGAACAGGGTGTCGGCGGGCAGCGGGCCCTCGATGTTCAGGCCCCGGGCGCGCAGCACCTCGATGGCGGGGACGATCTTCTCCTCTTCCTCGCCATAGCCGAACAGCCCGTTCTCGCCGGCGTGGGGGTTGATGCCGCAGACGGCGATGCGCGGGTTCTCGATCTTCGCCTTGCGCAGGGTCTCGTAGCCGCGCTCGATGGTGCGCTGCACCAGGCCGGGCTCGATCCGGCGGATCGCGTCGATGATGCCGATGTGGGTCGTGACGTGGATCACGCGCAGGTTGGGCGCCACCAGCATCATCGAGACCTCCTCGACGCCGGTCAGGTGGGCCAGCATCTCGGTGTGGCCGGGGAACTTGTGGCCGCCCGCGTGCAGCGCTTCCTTGTTGAGCGGCGCGGTGCAGATCGCGTCGATCCGGCCGTCCTTGGCCAGCTCGACCGCGCGCTCGATGAAGCGGAAGGCCGCGTCGCCCGCCACGGCGGACAGCTTGCCGAACGGCAGGTCGTCGGGGATCAGCCCGAGGTCGAAGCAGTCGATGACGCCCTGCTCGAAGCGGGCTTCCTCCATCGAAGCGATGGGGCGCACGCGCACGTCCAGGCGCAGCAGCGCGGCGGCCTTGCGCAGGCGGCCGGCGTCGCCCACGACCACCGCGCGCGCGAGGGTGGCGAGGTCGTGGCGGGCGAAGCTCTTGACGATGATCTCCGGGCCGATGCCGGTGGCATCGCCCATGGTGATGCCGATGACGGGGACGTAAGCGCTCATGGTGGTCTTTCGAACGGTGTAATTCAGGAAGGGGCGGACCCGGCGCGGGCCAGGTGCGCGCGGAGGGCCTGGCGCGCCCGCTCGAGCGAGGCGTCGTCACCGAAGGCGCCCGCCTTGGTGGCGACGAACCGGCGGTGGGGGCCCAGCTCGCGCAGCAGCACCACGCCCGGCTCGCTTTCGCCCAGCACCTGGAGCCGGGCGATGCCGAGCCGTCCCAGCATGATGCGCGCGGTCTCGCCGCCGGTGAGGACCAGCCCCCCGGACTCGCGCATTGCGGGCGCCAGATGCAGCGCCAGGTGGCGCGCCAGCCGGGGACCCTCGGCCGGGTCGAGCACGGCGTCCGCACCAATCCAGACCACCGGTTCCAGGCCGCGCGCCAGGTCGGCGCGGACCGCCTCGGCCCAGGGCGCCGGCGTCGCGCCGGCCACCGGCGGGGTCCGTAGCAGGTCGGCGCCGATGGCGTGGGCGGACGAGCCGGGCCGCGCGCGCAGGCAGCCGATCTGCCGCTCGGCGACGGGCGACAGGCTGCCAACCACCGTCAGCAGACCGCATCTTGCCAAGCCTGGCTCCCAGGCGTCGTCGACGGGCGCCGATCGGGACGCGGGCGTGGGCAGGGGCGGGACGCGGCGCGCGAGTTCGCGCGCAAGGCCCGCCGAGGCGACCCAGAACACGTCCGGCAGGTCCAGCGTCGCGGCCGCGAGCGCATGCAGGTGCGCGGCGTGCCCGGTGTCGAACACCAGCGCCTGGCGACCCGCCTCGCGCGCCTGGGTGATGTGTCGCCGCAGCGCGTCGGGCGGACCCTCCAGCAGGACCACCGGAACGAGCCCGGTGCGCAGGCCGGCGGCCTCCAGCAGGTGCGCCGGGCGGGCCTCGCGGTCCGCATGCTCCAACCGCCAGGTGGCGGTCTCCGCCAGGGGCGTGCCGTCGACGTGGACGAGGCCGCCGCGCACGGTGCGTCCCAGGTCGGGAAAGGCTGGTGCGACCAGCGCCAGGCCGAGCGCAGGCTGCAGCGCCGCGACCTCCGCCGCCCAGCCGCCGCGCAGGGTGGAATCGATCTTCTTCACGACGCGGCGGCCCGCGCCGTGTCGGGCCAGCGTCGCGCGCGCCTTGTCGGCCGCCACGGTGGCGACGTCGCGCCGGCTGTCGGTGTCCACCGTCACAACCGCCGCCGACGGCGTGGGCGCCCCGGCATCGCCGTCGCCGAGCAGGACGGCGCCGTCGAAGCCGGCCGCGACGAACCCAGCGGCGCAGTCGGCGGCCCCGGAGAGATCGTCCGCGATGATGAGGAACGCGTGGGTCACGGTGTCGGTTGATCGGGCCGATCGACGAATGTCTGATGCAAGCCTTATTTGATTGAATCGATCATACATTACGACTGAATCGATCATTGTTGGGGTTTGTACGAGGCAGCGGACTTATCGCCGGCCGGTTCGATCGGCGGGCATGGATCGCGGGTTCCTGTCGGCGCCACGCCGTGCGAACAAGCCGGAAACCCGGCCGCTTCGTTGGTCACGCGTAGGCGCCCGGACTGTGCGTCCGGGATGCCGCGTCACAGCTTGATGTCGGCTTCCGTCACGATCTTCTGGTACTTGTCCGTCTCGGCCTTCTGGAACTTGACGAAGGCGTCGACCGACTGCGGCTCGAGCTCCAGGCCCTGGGCGGCGAACTTGGCCATCGCCTCGGACTTGAGGGCGAGGTTCACCTCCTTGTTGAGGCGCGTCACGATGGCCGTGGGGGTGCCGGCGGGCGCCCACAGACCGTACCAGCTGAAGAACTCGAAGCCGGGCAGGGTGTCGGCCACGGTCGGGACGTCGGGCAGCGACGCGACGCGGCCCTTCGCCGTGGTGGCGATCACCTTGAGCATGCCCGACTTGTGGTACTGCAGCGAGCCTAGCACCGGGTCGATGAAGGCGTCGATCTGCCCGCCGATCAGGTCCTGGAATGCCGGCGCCGTGCCCTTGTAGGGAACGATCAGCGCGTTGATGCCGGCCGTGCGCTTGAGCTGCTCGGTCGAGAGGTGGCCGGCCGAGGCGATCGAGCCGACCGCGAAGGTCATCTTCCCGGGGTTGGCCTTTGCGTACTGGACCATGCCCGCGAGGTCGTTGAACGGCAGGTTCTTGTTCACCGCCACCGACAGCGGCGCCTTGGCCACCAGCGCGATCGGCTGGAAGTCCTTCTCGATCTTGTAGGGCGCCGCGCTGGAGATCATCGGCCCGCTCAGAAACGTCGAGGCGTTGAACAGCAGCGTGTAGCCGTCCGCCGGAGCGCGCGCCACGGCGCCGGCGCCGATGGTCGCGTTGCCGCCCGGACGGTTGTCCACGATGACCGGCTGGCCGAGCTGCTCGGACAGGCGCTGCGCCAAGGTGCGGCCGACGGCGTCGAGCGTGCCGCCGGGCGGAAACGGGATGATGACCCGGATCGTCTGCGCGGGATAGGCCTCGGCGGCGGTCGCGAACGGCGCGGCCGAGCCGAAGGCGGCGGCCAGGGCGAACTGCAGGCCGGCCGACAGGAGGCGGCGCTTCGATGAACGGTGTGAGGTCATGGTGAAGGGGCGGGGTAGGGACGTTGGGAGCCGTTGCGCCAGGGGAGGGTCCGGGCACCGGAAGCGTTCGCGGTCAGGCCGCGTCTCACGGATCGGTCACGAACGGCAAGCATTCAGGACCCATCAATGATTGCATCGATCAGATCATGATCTGTTCAATCAAAAAATCGGTAGTTTCCCTTCGTCCGTTGATCGAACCGATGAAAATGCACGATCGCCGGACCGTTGCAATGCCATCGCCAGCTCAGCCGCGACAATCGCGCGACCGGCGTTCGATTCCGCCGTGCACACCTTCTTCTCCTTCCGGAACATTCGAAGCATGAAAGTCGCCAACCGTCGCGAGGCCATCCTGGACGCCGTCCACCAGGGAATTTCCGACCTCACCTCGCTGTGCGAGAAGTTCGGCGTCTCCGAGGCCACGGCGCGGCGCGACCTGCACGTGCTGCAGCAGGAGGGCCGCCTGCTGCGGACCTACGGCGGGGCGGTGGCCCATCCGATCCAGCACGAGCCGGAGGAATCCCTGGAATCCCGCCAGTCGCAGCACCATGCGGCCAAGACGGAGATCGCCCGGCGGGCGGCGCGCCTCGTGCGCGAGGGCGACACGGTTTTCATCGACGCCGGCACCACGACCCAGTGCTTCGCGCGCGAACTGGCGGCCGAGACCCGTGCCCAGGTCTTCACCAACAACCTGCTGGTGGTGCAGGGCCTGGCTGCGCGCGGCATGGCGGTGTCGCTGCTCGGCGGCGACCTGCGCGCGGGCAGCATGAGCGTCTTCGGGCCGCTGGCCGACCTGTCGCTGGAACGGCTGACCTTCGACAAGGTCTTCACCAGCGCCGACGGCGTCGATGCGGAACTCGGACTGTGCGAGGGCTCGGCCGAACAGGCCTGGTTCAAGGAGAAGGTGTTCCGCCGGGCGCGGCAGGTCGTGGTGCTCGCCACCGCCGAGAAGCTCAGCCGCCGCTCCCAGATGTACTGGACGCCCATGAACCGGGCCTGGACCCTGGTCACCGACGCCCCGCCGCAGCACCACCCGCTGCAGCCCTTCGTGGATCACGTGCTGATCGAGGTGCTGCCGGGTCCGGCGTCGGGCGAGGGCCGCTAGGGTGCCGGGCGTCGGGGCGGCGCGGTGCGCCGCCCGGGATCGGGGCGGGTCGACTTGGTGCACCCGTCGCACGGGTGGAGCATGAACGCGCTCCGGCGTCACCCGGTGGGCACCATCGTGCTGGCGCAGCTCTTCGGCACGTCGCTGTGGTTCAGCCCGAACAGCGCGGCCGACGACCTGATGCGTGCCTGGTCGCTGTCGCCCGCCGCCTTCGGCCATCTCACCAGCGCGGTGCAGGTGGGCTTCATCGCGGGGACGCTGCTGCTGGCGGTCTCGGGCCTGGCCGACCGCTTCTCCGCGAGCCGCATCTTCGCCATCGCCAGCGTGACGGGGGCCGCCGTCAACGCCGCCTTCGCGCTCGCGCCGGTGGGGTTCGGCCAGGCGCTGGCGCTGCGCCTGGGGGTCGGCCTGTGCCTGGCGGGCATCTACCCGCTGGGCATGAAGATGGTGATCGGCTGGCGCCGCGGCCCTGCGGGCGCCTCGCTGGGCCTGCTCGTGGCCATGCTGACGCTCGGCACCGCGCTGCCCCACGCCATCCGTGCCGCCGGCGGCGAACTGTCCTGGCAGGCCGTGGTCCTGACGTCGTCGTTCCTGGCGTGGGCCGGCGCGGCCGCGATCTTCCTGCTCGGCGACGGCCCGCACCTGCCGGCATCGCCGCCAGGGCGGAGGCCCTGGGGCCAGGCCCTCGCGGTCTTACGGGAGCGTTCGTTCCGGGCCAGCGCGTTCGGCTATTTCGGGCACATGTGGGAGCTGTACGCGTTCTGGACGGTGGCGCCGTTCCTGGTCCTGACGGCCGTGCGACGCTCGGGCGTCGCGGTGGCGTCGCAACCCCGCCTCGTGTCGGCGCTGTCGTTCGCCGTCATCGCGGTCGGCGCGCTCGGCTGCATTCTTGCCGGCCGGCTCAGCGGCCGCTTCGGCAGCGCGCGGGTGGCCGCGGTGGCGCTCGCGACCTCCGGGGCGATGTGCCTGCTGTACCCGCTGCTGGCCAGCCGGGCCGGCTGGGTCGTCTGCGTGCTCGCGCTGCTGGTCTGGGGCTGCGCCGTGATCGCCGATTCGGCCCAGTTCTCCGCCCTCTCCGCGAGTGTCTGTCCGCCGCACGCGGTGGGCACGGCGCTGGCCTTTCAGAACAGCATCGGCTTTCTCGTGACCGTCGCCTCCATCACCCTGGTGACGGCCAACGTCCAATCGATGGGCAACGCCGTGGCGTGGCTGCTGCTGCCCGGTCCGCTGTTCGGACTCGCGATGTTCAGGACCCTGCTGCGGGCGCGGATCGCCCCTTGACGCCTTGACACCTTGCCAGCGCGGCGAAGCGGTGCTTCCCGGACCGGGCATGTGGATTGCTCCCACGGGACCCGGGCATGGGTCGCCTCAACGACGGGGACGACGGTACGACGCAGAAGGCGGTCAAAAGCGCCCCCGGGTCTGCAAACCTTGCGGCCTTTCTTGCCGATCGCTCCGCCGCGGCCCGGACGGTCGCGACGGCTGCGGCCGGGCTTTGGCGCCAGGGTCTTCCTGGCAGAAGGGAATTCGGTGGCCGACATGACGCATCCGTTGCCCGGAACGGGTCCCGCTGCGAGGCAGCCACCTCCCGGCCTTGCTGCGACCGGGGCGTCCCCGGCGTGGACCGCCAACCGCCTGCTCGCCGGCCTGGCGCCCGAAGACGTCGCGCGCTGGTCGCCGCACCTGCGGGCCCTGGACCTGCCGGCGGGCCACGTGCTCGTGGCGCCGCGCGGGAAACCCCGGCATGTCTACTTTCCGACCACGGCGATCGTCTCGCTGGTCCATGTCCAGGAGGACGGCTCGACGGTGGAGGTCGCGGTGACGGGCCGGGAAGGGTTCGTCGGCGTGCCGGTCGTCACGGGCGGCGACGTCATGCCCTACCAGGCACTCATGCAGACGCCGGGGCAGGTGTGGCAGCTGCCCGTGGAACTGCTCAGGGCCGAAGTCGCGCGTGGCGGCCCGGTGCTGCGTCACCTGCTGCTGTTCGTGCAGGCGCTCTTCACCCAGGTCTCGCAGACGGCCGTGTGCAACCGGCATCACTCGCTGGAGCAGCACCTGTGCCGCTGGTTGCTCCTGATGTTCGACCGGCTCGACGACCGGCAGCTCGCCATGACCCAGGAAGCGATCTCCACGATGCTGGGCGTGCGTCGCGAGACCGTGACCGAGGCGGCCGGCGCGCTCCAGGCCGCGGGCCTGATCCGCTACGCGCGCGGGCGCATCGACCTCGTCGACCGCCGGGGGCTGGAGGGCAGGGCGTGCGAGTGCCATGCCTTCGTCGCGCAGGAGTACCGGCGGCTGCTGGGTTGAGAGCCGATTGCGGCCGGAGCGGTCGTGGGCCGAAGGAGAGCGGCAACACGCATGGCCTGCGGCCGCACGGCTCGGGCGACGCTGACCCCTCAGGCCGCGAACCGCTGCCCGCGCGCCATCAGCTCCGGCGTGCCGATGACTTCGTTCAGTCCGTCGAAATCGAGCATCTCGGCCTGCAGCGGCGAGGTCGTGCCGTTCGAATGCAGGCTCGCGAAGTAGCGCTGCAGCTGCGCCGCCACGAAGCGCGCGGTGCCGCCGGGGAAGATGACGATCCGGAAGCCCCGCGCCCCGAGGGCCTCGGCGCTCTGCACCGGGCTCTTGCCGCCTTCCACCATGTTCGCCAGCATCGGCAGGTGCGGCGCGAAGCGCGCGCAGGCCGCGTCCATGTCGGCCTCGTTGCGCAAGGCCTCGATGAAGAGGGCGTCGACGCCGCACCGGCGGTACGCCTCGGCCCGCTCGAAGGCCGCGTCCAGCCCTTCGATTGCCACCGCGTCGGTGCGCGCCAGGATCAGGGTCCGGTCGGACCGGCGGGCATCGAGCGCGGCCTTCAGCTTGCCGCACATCTCGGCGACCGGCACCAGCGTCTTGCCGTCGAGGTGGCCGCAGCGCTTGGGAAAGTCCTGGTCCTCGAGCTGGATCATGGCCGCGCCCGCCGCCTCGAAGCCGCGCACCGTGCGCTGCACGTTGAGTGCGTTGCCATAGCCGGTGTCGCCGTCGACGATCACCGGGATCGACACCCGGTCGGTGATGCGTGCCAGCACGTCGGTGGTCTCGCTGGCCGTGGTCAGCCCGACGTCGGAGCGGCCCAGCTGCGAATAGGCGACGGCGCCGCCCGAGAGGTAGAGGGCCTCGAAGCCGGCCTGCTCCGCCAGGAGCGCGGTGAGCGCGTCGTACACGCCGGGCGCCAGCAGGGGGCGCGGCTGCGCGAGCCGTTCGCGCAGCGCCATGCGGGGGGCGCTCATTCGGGCTTCGCCCCGGTCGCGGCCACGACCTTGCCCCAGCGCACGATCTCCGCGGCGACGAACTGCTGGAACTCGGCCGGCGTGCTGCCCACCGGCACCAGGCCTTCGTCGGCGAGGCGCCGGGCCATCTCGGGCGAGGCGAGCGCGGCGCGCGCGGCGCCGGCGAGCCGGTCGACCAGCTCCCTGGGCATCCTCGCCGGACCGAACAGGCCGTACCAGGAGTTGTATTCGTAGCCCGGCAGCACCTCGGAGATCGCCGGCACGTCGGGGTACGCGGGCAGGCGCCGGGGACTGGTCACGGCCAGCGCCTTGAGGCGCCCGCCCTTGATCAGCGACTGCACCGTGGCCACGCCCGCGAACACCAGGTCGATCTGCCCGGCCACCACGTCCTGGATCGCCGGGCCGGTGCCCTTGTAGGGCACGCCGACGATGTCGATGCCGGCGTCGCGCCGGAGCATCTCGCCCGCGAGGTGGTTGGCCGAGCCGATCCCGGCCACCGCCACGTTGAGCTTGCCGGGCTGCGCCTTCGCCAGCGCGATCAGTTCGACCACGTTGGTGGCCTTGAACGACGGGCGGGCCACCAGCATCGCGGGCGAACTCGCGATCTGGCTGATGGGCGTGAAGTCCTTGACGGGGTCGAAGGGCAGGCTGTCGTAGAGGGAGGCGTTGATCGCGTGGCTGGTGTAGCTCAGCAGCAGCGTCTGTCCGTCGGGCTCGGCCTTGGCCGTGGCCAGCGCGGCGATGTTGCCCGCCGCGCCGGGGCGGTTGTCGACGATGAACGGCCGGTCCAGCCGCCGGCCGAGTTCGAGGGCGATGGCCCGCGCGACGATGTCGGTGCCGCCGCCGGGCGTGGCGCCGACCAGCAGCCGGGTGGCCTGCGGCTGGGCCGCCGCCGTGCCGAGCATCGTCAGCCCGCCGGGCAGGACCAGCGCGTTCGCCAGCGCGAGGAGTCCACGCCGGTTCATGGCGCCACGCCCGCCTGCCAGGCCTTCAGGGGCATGCCCATGACGGCCGCCTGGCGTCGCTCGTAGTCGACGAACTCGGGGGTGATCGCGCTGCCGCGCACGCCGCCGCGCACCGCGCCGGCGCGCACGTCGCCGTAATACTCCTCCCATTCGGGCGGCAGGGGCTGTGACGAGGGAATCGACATCCAGAGGCGGAACAGGTGGCGCTTGCGGTCCGCGTCCTCGAAGTCCTCGAAGGGCGTGCGCGAGTGCAGGGTGACGTAGTTGTTGAGGAACTGCATGTCGCCGCGCTCCAGCGACATCGTGTAGCAGAAGCGCGGATCGGGCAGCAGTTCGTCGAGCAGGTCGAGCGCCTCGATCTGCGGGGGCGTGAGGCGCGGCGCCTCCGGAAAATCGCGCTGGGCCGCCACCGTGTTCTTGCGGTTGGTGCGCATGGCGAAGTGCGTCGGATCGCTGCCCAGGATCGGGCAGTTGTAGAACGGCGGCTGGCTCGGGTCCTGCGTGCCCTGGTAGCTGTGGTGGATCGGCTGGCGGAGCACCTCGACCAGGTCCGGCCGCACGCGCCGCACCGCGTCGATCACCGCGATCGAGCTGACGACCTTGCTGGTCCCGCCGGCCTTGGCGGTGCGGCGGCACAGCAGGCCCACCACGTCGCAGGAGTCCTGGTGGAAGTCGAGACCGGCGTTGGTGTTGTAGCCGCGCCCGCCCTTGACCTTGTAGTCGCCGCCCTCGTCGCGCACGTCGTTCATGATCTGGCTGGCGCGGTTCTGGGTGCGCGCCACGCCCATGTACAGGCTCATGCCCCACACGGCGAGGCGCGTCTCGTCCTCGCTCCAGCGCTCGACCGGAAAGCCCTTGAGCAGGCACATGCCCCAGCGGCCCTGCGTGGTCGCCATGGCCTGGGCCAGGGCGCCGGCCGCGTCGGCGTCGAGCGGGAAGTCGGCCTGGGTCATCGCCAGGAAGGGCTTGTCGAGCCGCCTGGCGTGGGCCAGCGCGGCATCGAGGCCGGCCACCACCTCGGCGCCGAGGTGCTGGATCCATGATTCGTCCTGCTGGACGTCGGCGGCGAGCCAGGCGCGGGGCCCGGTGCCCAGGTGGTCGGGGATGTCTCTGTTCATGTGGCGCAGTCTAGGCAGGCCGCGCCAGGGAAAATAGCGATGTTCCTTGGTGTCCTGAGTCAGGAAATTTGATGAAGCTGGATGCGTTCTCCACGCTCGACGCCGTGCTGCGCGGCGGCACGCTCGCCGCGGCGGCGGCCGAGATGGACCTCACGCCGAGCGCGGTGAGCATGAAGATGAAGCAGCTGGAGGTCTACATGGGCCAGCCGCTGTTCGACCGCTCGGGCCTGCAGGTGCGCCCGACGCGCCTGGCCCACGACGTCTCGACCGTCATGCGCGATGCCCTGCAGCAGCTCGAATCGCTGCGCAAGCGTCCGGGCGTGAGCATCGAGGGCGTGGTGCGGCTGGGCATGATCGAGTCGATGCAGCCCGTGCTGCTGCCCGGCGTGCTCCGGCTGCTGCGCGACCGCTACCCGCTGCTGGACGTGCGGCCCACGCGCGGCCGCAGCACCGGCCTGGTGGCCGCGGTGAAGGCGGGGGAACTCGACGCGGCGCTGGTCGCGCAGCCCGAGCGCGGCGCGTCCAGCCGCCTGCGCTGGCGCTCGATGCTGCGGCGCGAACTCGTGCTGATCGCGCCGCCGGGCGTGCAGGAGAGCAGTGTCGCGGCCCTGTTCCGGCAGCACGAGTGGATCCGCTACGACCGCGACACGGTCACCGGCGCGCTGGCGGCGCGCTACGTCGGCACGCACGTGAAGGAAAAGCGCAGCGAGCTCGAGTTCGACACGGTCGCGGCCATCGTCTCGATGGTGAGCGCGGGCCTGGGCATCTCGCTGGTGCAACTGGCCGACCCGAGGCTGTGCCAGATCTATCCGGTGCGCATCGTGCGGCTGGGCCGGGGTGCGCCGGTGCTGCAGCTGTCGCTGGTGACCCGCAAGGCCGACGACGACGACCGGTCGCTGGGCGTGCTGCGCGATGCGATGACCTCCGTGTGCATCGACGCGCAGCGCCAGCGGGCGTCGAGCGGGGTGTGAGGCCGCGCGCCGCCGGGGGTCTTCGGGCCCTGGCTCCCGGCGGGCGAACCGGGCCGGCCGGGTCCGGCCGCACCCGCGGGCGCCGTCATCAGAGGATGCGTGGGCTGACCGTCAACCCGGACCCGGGTCGGGCCTCGCGCCGGGTCGTGCCGCCTCGCCTTCGGCGACCGTCAGGAACCGGCGCAACGCGGGGTTCGGATTGCGGCCGTGGTGGGCCAGTGCGATGCCGATGGTCGCGGCCGGCGGCAGGTCGGCGATGGGGCGGAAGACGGCGCCGGAGGAGCGCTGGTAGACCGTGTTGGCCGCCGGAACCAGCGCCACGCCCAGCCCGCTGGCGACCAGGCCCAGCACCGTCTGCACCTGCACGGCCTCCTGAGTGACGCGGGGCGCCACGCCCGCGTCCTGGAGCACCCGGCTGGCGGCGGCGTGCAGGCCGCCCACCGGCGACGGGGCGTAGGCGATGAACGGCTGGTTTTCCAGTTGGGCCAGCCGGATCGACGGCTTGCGCGCGAGCGCATGGCCCTTGGGCAGGGCCAGGCAGAAGTGGTCCTCCTCGACCTGCTGGAAGCGCAGCTCGGGCGGCCGGGTGGTGGGCAGCCGGACCAGGCCGAGATCGAGCGCCCCCGTCGCCACGCGCGAGAGCAGTTCCAGGTTGGTTCCTTCGCTCAGGCTGAGGTGGACGGCGGGGCAGCGCTGGCTGAACGCCTGCACCAGGCGCGGCAGCAGCCGCACCGTGACCGAACCGCTGAAGCCGATGCGCAGCCGCCCCGCGTCGCCGGCTTCGGCCTGCAGCGCGGCGGCCGCGATCTGCGAAGCGGCTTCCAGGCTGCGCCGGGCCGCCGCGAGCGCCGCTTCGCCCGCTGCCGTGAGGCGCACGCCGCGCGACCCGCGCACGAACAGCGGCAGGCCGATCTCCTCCTCCAGCTTGCGGATCGCCACCGACAGCGGCGGCTGCGCCATGTGCAGGCGTTGCGCCGCGACGCTGAAGCTGCCTTCCTCGGCCAGCACGATGAACTGACGCAGCTGACGCAATTCCATCCATACACCCCGTATATAGAAGAGTCCACCAAAAGTATTGGATCGAATATACCCCGCTGCCTACCATCGGTCTTCATCACAAGGTGGCGCCCGATGTCCGGGCCGCGCACCGAACTCCAGGAGACAACCTCATGACCACCTTCACCCGTCGCGCGGTGGGCACCGCGCTGGGCCTGCTGGCACTCTGCACGGTGGCCCCGGCCGCCCTGGCGCAAGCCACGGCCTATCCGTCCAGGGCCGTCAGGATCGTGGTGCCGTATTCGCCCGGCGGCACCAACGACAGCGTGGCGCGGCTGCTGGCGCAGCAACTGGGCGAGCGGATGGGCCAGCCCTTCATCGTCGAGAACAAGCCCGGGGCGTCGGGCAACCTGGGCGCCGAACTCGTGGCGCGCGCGCCCGCCGACGGCTACACGCTGCTGCTGGTGACCATGGGCCACACCATCCATCCGTCCCTCTACAAGAACCTGCGCTACGACATCCGCACCGACCTCGTCCCGGTGACCTCGCTCACCAGCGGTCCGGCGCTGGTCATGGTCAACCCGGGCCTCGGCATCAACAGCGTCAAGGACCTGATCGCGCGCGCCAAGGCCAAACCGGGCGAGCTGAACTTCTCGTCCGCGGGCAACGGCTCCTCCACGCACCTGGGCACCGAATACCTCAGCGAACTCGCCGGCATCAAGATGACGCACATCCCGTTCAACGGCAGCGCGCCGGCCATGATGGACGTCATCGCCGGCAACTCGCAGGTGGTGATGGACATGATGTTCTCCGCCACGCCGCAGGTGAAAGGGGGCAAGCTCAAGGCGATCGCGCAGACCGGCGCCACGCGCTCGCCGAGCATGCCGGACGTGCCCACCGTGGCGGAGTCGGGTCTGCCGGGCTTCGAGGTGTCGGTGTGGAACGGCCTGATGGCGCCGGCGGGCACCCCCAGGGACGTGATCGCCAGGCTCAACGCCGAAATCCGGCGCGAGCTCGCCACCCCGGAGTTCAAGGAGCGTCTGGCGGCCCAGGGCTACGAGCCCGCCGGGTCCACGCCCGAGCAGTTCGGCCAGCGCATCGCCGCCGACATCGACCGCTGGGCCAAGGTGGTCAGGAGCTCGGGCGCCAAGGCCGAGTGAGCGCCGTGCATCCCTCACCTTCCACGAAATCGCCCATGTCCGCACATCCCGCGCTCAGCCGCCTGCTGCACCCCCGTTCCGTCGCCGTCGTCGGCGCGTCCGACGACCCGCTGCGCATCGGCGGACGCCCCATCGCCTACATGCGGCAGCAGGGGTTCCAGGGTCGGTTGATGCCCGTCAACCCCAATCGCCCGCAGATCCAGGGCCTGCCGGCCTTCGCCAGCGTGGCCGACCTGCCGGAGACGCCGGACGTGGCCATCGTCGCGGTGGCCGCCCGGCTCGCGCCGCAGGTGGTCGCCGACCTGGGGGCGCGCGGCACGCAGGCGGCCATCGTGTTCTCCGCCGGCTTCGCCGAGATGGGCCCCGAGGGCGCCGCGCTGGAGCACCGGATGCTGGCGGCCGCGCGGTCGAGCGGGGTGCGCCTGCTGGGGCCCAACTCGCTGGGCGTGCTCAGTCCGCGCCTGGGCTTCTACGGAAGTTTCACCTCGGTGGTCGAGATGGGCTTTCCCGACGCCGGGCGCGTGGGCATCGCCAGCCAGTCCGGCGCGTACGGCAGCCACATCCTGGGGCTCGCGCGCGAGTTCGGCATCGGGGTCTCGTCGTGCGCGATGAGCGGCAACGAGAGCGACATCACCCTCGGCGAGCTGGTGCAGGCCTTCGTCGACGATGGCGACACCGATGTCATCGCCGTCTACTCCGAGGGCGTCCGCGACGGCGCGCGCCTGCTCGCGGCGCTGGAGGCGGCGCGCCGCGCGCGCAAGCCGGTGGTGATGATGAAGGTCGGCACCAGCGCCGTGGGCAGTGCGGCGGCCCAGTCGCACACCGCCTCCATCGCCGGCAACGACGCCGTGACCGACGCCGTGCTGGCCGACCACGGCGTGGTGCGCGCGCGTTCCACCGAACACATGCTCGACGTCGCCCGCCTGGCCACGCGGCGCATCTACCCGGTGGGCAATTCCCTGGGCGTGATCACCGTGAGCGGCGGCGCCGGCGTGATCGTCTCGGACGCGGCAGAGACCGTCGGCCTGGCCATGCCCGAGATGCCCGCCGCGGCGCAACAGCACCTGAGGGCGCTCATCCCCTTCGCCGCGCCGCGCAACCCCGTGGACTGCACCGCGCAGTTCATGAACGACCTGAGCATCGCGGGCCGCTTCACCGAAGCCGTGGTGCAGGAGGGCGGCTACCAGTCCATCCTGGGCTTCTTCACCTACACGGTAGGCGCGGCGTCGATCGCCGACGGACTGCGCGCGCAGCTCAAGGCGGTGCGAGACCGCCACCCCGACCGGCTGTTCGTGCTGTGCATCCTGGCCTCCAGGGAGCGCGTGCGCCAGTACGAGGCCGATGGTTTCACCGTGTTCGAGGACCCGGCCCGCGCCGTCGTCGCCATCGAGGCCATGGGCCGCTTCGGGGAAGCCTTCGCGCGCCGGCCGGGTCGCGCCGCCCCCGTGGTGGCATGGGTCGCGCTGCCGGCGGAGACGCCCAGCGAAGCCGAGGCCAAGCACGTGCTGGGCGAGGCCGGCATCGCGGTGGCGCCCGAGCGGACCTGCGCCACCGCCGACGCGGCGGTGGCCGCCGCCGAGGCGCTGGGCTGGCCCGTGGTCATGAAGATCCTGTCGCCCGACATCCTGCACAAGTCCGAGATCGGCGGCGTGCTGCTGGACGTGGCCGATGCCGACGCGGTGCGTGCCGGTTTCGCCACGCTGATCGAACGCGGCCGGCAGGCCGTGCCTACGGCGCGCATCGAGGGCGTGCTGGTGGCCAAGCAGCTCGGCGGCGGCGTCGAGTGCATCCTGGGCATCCAGCGCGACCCGGTGTTCGGGCCGGTGGCGATGTTCGGGCTGGGCGGCATCTTCGTCGAGGTGATGAAGGACGTCGTGCTGCACCAGTGCCCGTTCGGCGAGGACGTGGCCGAGCGGATGATCCGCTCGATCAAGGGCGCGCCGCTGCTGCTGGGCGCGCGCGGCAAGCCGCCGGTGGACGTGAAGGCGCTCGCGGCGATGCTCTCGCGCCTGTCGGTGTTCGCGCACCGGGCGGGCGAACGCCTGCAGTCGATCGACCTGAACCCGGTGTTCGCGTTGCCCGACGGCCAGGGCGCCTACGCCGCGGACGCCGTCCTGTCGCTGCTGCCGATCGCGCCGGCGGGCGGGGCGGCGGTGGCGCCCGGCGAAGCGGTGGTCGCATGACGTCCGACGCCCCGACCCCGGTGGTCGCGCGGCTCGATCCCCGGGCGCTGCTGGCACGCGGCTTCGAGCCCGTCGAGCAGCGCTACGGCGAGCGCGACAGCATCCTCTACGCGCTCGGCTGCGGCCTGGGCGGCGACGCGATGGACGAGGGCCCGCTGCGCTACGTCTACGAAGGCGCCGCCGGTGGACTTCGGGCACTGCCCACCTTGATCAACGTGCTGGGCTACGGCGGCTTCTGGGCCGACCGGCCGGACACCGGCATCACCTGGCGCCGGCTCGTGCATGCCGAGCAGGCGATCGTGCTGCACCGCCCGCTGGCGGCGCGGGGGCACGTCGTCGGCCGCAACCGCGTGACCGGCCTGCACGACAAGGGCGCCGGGAAGGGCGCGCTGATGGTCCAGCAACGCGAGGTGACCGACGCCACGAGCGGCGAGCCGCTCGCCACCGTCACGCAGACCACCATGCTGCGCGCGGACGGCGGCTTCGGCGGCGCGCACGGCACGCCCCTGGCGGCCCCGCACGCCGTGCCCGACCGCGCGTCCGATGCGGTCTGCGACCTGCCGACGTCCCCGCGCGCCGCGCTGCTCTACCGCCTGAGCGGAGACTTCAATCCGCTGCATGCCGATCCGGCCGTGGCGCGGACGGCGGGGTTCCCGCGCCCCATCCTGCATGGCCTGGCGACCATGGGCGTGGCCCTGCATGCCGTGCTGAGGACGCTGCTGGGCTACGACGCCGGCGACGTGCGCGGGATGCGCGTGCGCTTCGTGGCGCCGGTGCTGCCCGGCGAGACGCTGCGCACCGAGCTGTGGCGCGATGGCGCGGTGGTGTCGCTTCGGACGACGGCGCTGGCGCGCGGCGTGGTCGTGCTCGGCGCGGGCCGCGTCGACCTGGCCTGACGGGCACCGCCCGCGCGTCCGAACCCCACGACCCGACAACCCGACAACCCGACAACGAACACATCGAAGGAATCGCCATCATGGATCTGCAGATCAGGGACAAGGTCGCCATCGTCACGGGCTCCGCGCGCGGCCTGGGCGCCGCCACGGCACGCCGGCTGGCCGAGGAGGGCGCGCACGTCGTCGTCACCGACATCCTGCGCGAGCAGGCCGAGGCCACCGCCGCCGCGCTGGTCGCCGACGGCCTGTCGGCCCATTGCGTCGTCGCCGACATCACCAAGGCCGCCGAGGTGCAGGGGCTGGTGGACGAGACGGTGGCGCGCTTCGGCGGTGTCCACATCCTCGTGAACAACGCCGGTTTTCCCCGCGACCGCTACCTGGTCAAGATGAGCGAGGACGACTGGGACCTGGTGATGGAGGTGATGCTCAAGGGCGCCTTCCTGGCCAGCAGGGCGGTGATGCCCCGTTTCATCGAACAGGGTTGGGGCCGCATCGTCAACATCAGCTCGCGCGCGCACTTCGGCAATCCGACGCAGGCCAACTACTCGGCCGCCAAGGCCGGGCTGATCGGCATGGCCAAGGCGCTGGCGATCGAGGAGGGACGCTACGGCGTCACGGTGAACTGCGTGGCCCCGGGCTTCATGGAGACCGAGATGGTGCAGGCGCTCGCCACCTACGAGACCATCAAGGAACGCGCCGTGGCCCTGCAGCCGATCAAGCGCGTGGGCAAGCCGGCGGACATCGCCGACGCCGTGGCGTTCCTGGCCTCGGAGCGCGCCGGCTTCATCACCGGCGAGGTGCTGCACGTGACCGGTGGCCGCTATGGCTGAGTTCGTGCGCTGCGAGGTGACGGCCGGCGTCGCCGTCCTGACGCTGGACAACCCGCCCTTGAACGTCGTGTGCCGGGGCCTGACGCAGGCGCTGGACCGCGCCCTCGACGCCGTCGAGGCCGACGCGTCGGTGCGCGCGGTGGTGGTGACGGGCGCGAGCGACCGCGCCTTCTGCGCGGGCTCGGACATCGCCGAGTTCCAGCCCCTGATGACGCCGGGCCGCATCGGTCCGGAGAAGCTGGCGCTGCAGCACCGCGTGTTCGGCCGGCTCGACGACCTGGCGAAGCCGACCGTCGCGGCGCTCAACGGCCTGGCCTTCGGCGGCGGGCTGGAGATCGCGGTGTGCTGCGACCTGATCGTGGCCGACGAGACGGCGCGCCTCGCGCTGCCCGAGATCAAGCTGGGCGTCTTTCCCGGCAGCGGCGGCGCGGTGCGCGTCACCCGCCGCGTGGGCGAAGGGCGCGCCAAGGAGCTGATGTTCCTCGGCGAGCCGATCGACGCGGCCACGGCGCTGGCCTGGGGCCTGATCAACCGCGTCGCGCCGCGCGGCACCGCGCTGGCGGCCGCCCTGGCGCTGGCGACCACGCTGGCCCTGCGGCCGCCCCTGGCGCTGGCGCTGTGCAAGCGCGCCATCGACCTGAGCTTCGATCTCACGGAGGACGCGGCCATCGCCGCCGCGCTGCCGCTGTCCGAACGGGTCTTCACCTCGGCCGAGTCCAGGGAAGGCGTGCGCGCCTTTCTGGCCCGGGAGACGCCGCGGTTTCCCGACTTCCGCATTCCCGCCGGTGCCCCCGGTGCCTTGAAAGACTGAGAACATGAAACGCGCAGCCATCGTCTCGCCCCTCCGCACGCCCATCGGTGCCTTCGGCGGGGGTCTGAGGACCGTGCCCGTGGAGGAACTCGGCGCGACCGTCGCCCGGGCCATCGTCGAGCGCACCGGCCTCGACCCGGCCCGCATCGAGGACGTCGTCTTCGGCCATTCGTACATGAACGGCGAGGTGCCCTGCACCGGCCGCTGGATCGCGCTGCAGGCGGGTTTCCCGATCGGCGTGGCGGGCATGCAGCTCGACCGCCGCTGCGGCAGCGGCCTGCAGGCCATCGCGACGGCCGCCATGATGGTGCAGACCGGCGTGGCCGACGTGGTCATGGCCGGCGGCGTCGAGAGCATGAGCAACGTCGAGTACTACACCACCGACATGCGCTGGGGCAAGCGCGCGGGCACGGTCGCATTCCACGACCGGCTGGAGCGTGGCCGCGAGCGTTCGCAGCCCGAATCGCGCTTCGGCAGGATCAGCGGAATGATCGAGACGGCCGAGAACCTGGCGCGCGACCACGGCATCAGCCGGGAGGCATCCGACGCCTTCGCGCTGCGCAGCCACCAGCGCGCCGCCGCCGCCTGGGCGTCGGGCAAGTTCGCCCAGGAGGTGGTGCCGGTGGACGTGCCCCAGCGCAAGGGCGACCCGGTGCGGGTGGAACGCGACGAGGGCATCCGCGGCGACCTCACGCTGGAACAGCTGGCCAGGCTCCGACCGATCGCCAAGGGCGGCGTCGTCACCGCCGGCAACGCCTGCCAGCAGAACGACGCGGCGGCGGCCTGCCTGATCGTGGCCGAGGACCGGCTCGAGGCGCTCGGCCTCACGCCCATCGGCTACCTGCACAGCTGGGCGGCGGCCGGCTGCGAGCCCTCGCACATGGGGATCGGCCCGGTGCCGGCGGTGGCCAAGCTGTTCGCGCGCAACGGCCTGGGCTTCGACGACATGGGCCTGGTCGAGCTCAACGAAGCCTTCGCCTGCCAGGCCCTGGCGGTGGCCAAGGGGTGGGGCTGGAACGATCCGGAGCGCTTCAACGTCAACGGCTCGGGCATCTCGCTGGGCCATCCGGTCGGCGCGACGGGCGTGCGCATCATGACCTCGCTGCTGCACGAGATGGACCGGCGCGGCGCGCGCTACGGCCTGGAGACCATGTGCATCGGCGGCGGGCAGGGGCTGGCGGCGGTGTTCGAGCGCGCCTGACCCGCATGACCTATCCCTTCCTGAACCGGCTGCGGGTCATCGAGAGCTCGGCCTTCATCGCCGCGCCCCTCGCGGGGCTGACCCTGGCTCAGCACGGCGCCGACGTGATCCGCATCGACATGATCGGTGGCGGCATCGACTACCGCCGCATGCCGCGCATGCCGCATCCCCAGGGGCGGGGCCGCAGCCTCTACTGGACGGCGCTGAACAAGGGCAAGCGCTCGGTCGCCGTCGACCTGCGCCGCCCGGAGGGCCGCGAACTGATCCAGGCGCTGGTCACCGCCCCCGGTCCCGAGGCCGGCGTGCTCCTGACCAACATCGGCACGCCCTGGCTGGACCACGGCGTGCTCGCCGGGCGGCGCGCCGACGTCGTCAGCTGCACCATCCAGGGCAACGGCGACGGCAGCACGGCGGTCGACTACACGGTCAACACGTCCACCGGCTACCCGCTGGTGACCGGCGACGGCTCCGCGCAGCGACCGGTCAATCACGTGCTGCCGGCCTGGGACATCGCCTGCGCCTACCAGGCGGCCTTCGGCATCCTGGCGGCGGTGGACCGGCGCCGGCGCACCGGCGAGGGGGCCGAGCTGAAGCTGGCCCTGTCCGACACCGCCTTCACCCTGCTGTCGCACCTGGGCGTGCTGGCCGAGGTCGAGCTCCTGAAGCAGGAGCGGCCGTCCATCGGCAACCACCTCTACGGCGCCTTCGGACGCGACTTCGCGACCGCCGACGGGCAGCGGCTGATGGTCGTGGCGATTTCGGCCGGCCAGTGGAAATGCCTGGTGTCGGCCTGCGGCATCGCGGCTGGCGTGGCCGATCTGCAGCAGCGCACGGGGCTCGACCTGTCCGACGAAGCCTGCCGTTTCGAGGCCCGCGACGCGATCGCGGACCTCCTGGTGCCCTGGTTCGCCGCGCGCGACCGGGCGTGCGCGGAGCGCGAACTGAAGGCCGGCAACGCCACCTACGGGGGCTACGACACGGTGTCGGAGCTGCTGGCGCGCGATCCGCGCTTCGACGCGTCCCGTAATCCGGTGTTCGAGCGCATCGACACCCCCGGCGTCGGCGAGCACATCGCCGCCGGCTCGGCGCTGCGGGCGGCGGGTCTGGCGCGCGCGCCCACCGCGCCGGCCGCGCTGCTCGGCGCCCACACCGACGAGGTCCTGCACGACGTGCTGGGCCTGGACGGCGCGGCCATCGGCCGGCTGCACGACGCCGGCGTGGTCGCCGGCACCGAAGCCGACCCCACCGTGGGATGAAGCGATGACCGCCAACGACCGGACGTCCCTGGCGGACGACCCCTGGTGCCAGGCGTGGGTGGGCCGCGAGGAACGTGCCGTCGCGGCCATCGCGCCCGAGGCCGTGGCCGCGCTGGCCGCCACGCTGGACCGTCCCGCGCCGCGCGCGGGCGATGCGCTGCCGCCGGGCTGGCAGTGGCTGTTCTTCAACCCGGTCGCGGCGCAGGCCGAACTGGGCGACGACGGCCATCCGGTGCGCACGCCGCAAGGCTTCCTGCCGCCGCTGGCGCTGCCGCGCCGCATGTGGGCGGGCAGCCGCATCCGCTACCTGGCGCCGCTGCCCGTCGGTGCCACGGCCACGCGCGTCAGCCGCATCGAACGCGTCACGCCCAAGGCCGGGCGCAGCGGCGGCATGTGCTTCGTCACCGTCACGCACCGCATCGCCAGCGCGGGCCGCGACCGCATCGTCGAGGAGCAGGACATCGTCTACCGCGAGGCGTCGTCCGCCGCGGTGGCATCGACGACCCCCGCGGCCCCCGCGGCCCCGGACGCCGTGGCGGAGCCGGCGCGCTGGCGGCGCGCGTTGCGGCCCGACCCGGTGCTGCTGTTCCGCTATTCGGCGCTGACCTTCAACGGTCACCGCATCCACTACGACCGGCCGTACGCCCGCGAGGTCGAGCACTACCGCGACCTGGTCGTGCACGGCCCCCTGACGGCCACCCTGCTGCAGGCGCTTGCCCGCGATGCGTGGCCCGGTCGGACGCTCGACGCGTTCGACTTCAAGGGCCTGCAACCGCTTTTCGTGGACGAGCCGCTGGCGCTGTGCGCCGACCCGGACGGTGCGGACCGCCTCGCCCTGCGCGCCCTGGCACCGGACGGCGCGACGGCCATGCGCGCGACGGCCCTTTTCCATCCCCGGGGCTGAACCCGTCCAGCACCCGGCGCGCGGCGGTCGCGGCGTCCCCGGCGATCGCCGGGCCGGGTGTCGCGCCCGGCCGCGACGATGCACGGAACCGATGTCCGATGGCCCGAAACCGCCGCCGTGGCCGGCGCCGTTCCGCCCGATTCGAATAAAATGCGGATCGGGTGGCATGCCGTTTCGGGCATTCCAGGATTTGCGCAGGTCGGGCCGCCGCGCGGTCTCGCCACGCCAGGAACCTCATGTCCGACACCCCGATCCAGTGGATCGCGGCAGCCATCTTCGCTGTCGCCTTGCTGCACACCTTCAGCGCCAAGCAGTTCGAGCGCCTTTCCCATCGCTACCCGCGCCATGCCGGCCTGTTTCACCTGCTCGGCGAGGTCGAGGTCGTCTTCGGGTTCTGGGCCATCGTCCTGGTCGTCTTGATGGCGGTCGTCGTCGGCGGCGGCAGTGCCCTGGACTATGCGGAGTCCCGCAACTACACCGAACCGCTCTTCGTCTTCGTGGTGATGGTGATCGCGGCGTCGCGTCCCGTGCTGCGCACCGTGATGTCGCTGGTCGATGCCCTCGCGCGCATCGCGCCGGTTCGCACGCCGCTCGCGACGGCCTGGCTGGGGCTGGCCGCCGTCCCCCTGCTCGGCTCGCTGATCACGGAGCCCGCCGCCATGACGATCGCCGCGCTGATGCTCGCGCCGCAGATCTTCCGGCCCGACGTGCCCGAACGCCTGAAGTATCTGGCGCTCGGCGTGCTCTTCGTCAACGTCTCCATCGGCGGGACGCTCACGTCGTATGCCGCGCCGCCGGTGCTGATGGTGGCGACCACCTGGCAGTGGGACAGCGCGTTCATGCTGGCCACGTTCGGCTGGAAGGCGGCGCTGGCCGTGCTGCTGAACGCCACGCTCGCCACCGGCATCCTGCGCCGGCATCTGCGGCCCGCGCCGGCGGGCGAGGGGGCCGTGCCGGCGCACGCCCGCATGCCGCTGTCGGTGGTCGCCGTCCACCTGGCGCTGCTGGCCGGGGTGGTGCTCTTCGCCCACCATCCGGTCGTGTTCCTCGGCCTCTTCCTGATGTTCCTCGGTTTCACCCAGGCCTACGAGCGTCACCAGAGTCCGCTCATCCTGAAGGAGGCGCTGCTGGTCGGGTTCTTCCTGGCGGGGCTGGTGGTGCTGGGTGGCATGCAGCAATGGTGGCTCCAGCCGATCGTCTCCGGACTCGCACCCGTGGCGCTGTTCGTGGGCGCGCTCGGACTCACCGCCATCACCGACAACGCCGCGCTGACCTACCTGGGCTCGCTGATCGTCGGCATTTCCGACCCGTCGAAGTACATGCTCGTCGCGGGTGCCGTGGCGGGGGGCGGACTGACCGTGATCGCCAACGCCCCCAATCCCGCGGGCGTGGCGTTGCTCAAGCGCGGCTTCGCCGACGAGACCATCGGCGCGGGCGGCCTGCTGCTCGGCGCGCTGGGCCCGACCTGCGTCGCGGCGGCAGCGTTCATGTTCCTCTGAAGGCGCGCCCGCTGGCCGTGCCTCAGGCCACGAACGTGCAGACCGACGCGAAGGTGCGCGCGTCCATGTTGGTGCGCCTTCGGGCGGCGCCAAGACGCCCAAGCCGCTGCTGGACCGCTGGAACACCGAGATCGTCAAGGTGCTCAACACCCCGGACGTGCGCAGAACCTGCTCAAGCACGGCCAGACCGCGGGCCCGACCAGCCGCGAGGAACTCGGCAAGTTCATCGCGGAGGAGAACGTCAAGTGGGGCCGGATCATCCGCGAACGCAAGATCACGGCCGACTGAGCATCGCGGCCGGCCGCGCCGGCCCGACCGGAATCCAGGCGCGGTCGACCGCCACCCGGTGCGCCGGGCGTTCCCGCGCGCGCCGGGCGGACCGCGCTTCAGCGCGGCCGGCCCAGCATCGCGCCGGGGGGCAGCACCGCGCACTTCACGCCCGCGCGGACGATCTCCAGCGGAATGACGGGGTCGCGCACCTCGGCGGCCACCCGCGCCAGATCGAGCAAGGTCAGGGACACGCTGCCGCGGTCCATCGCGCGGTAGGTGCTGGCCGCCCGGTTCAGGGCCTGCAGCTGGGAAAAGGACAGCCGTTCGGACAGGCTATCGCCGACGCATTCGGCCTTGTCGGGGGGAACGCCGTACCGCTCGAGCGCACTGGCGATGCGTTGCGAGGCGCAACCCGCGCTCAGGAGCAGGACGATGGCGGCGCAGGCAGTGACGCGCGTCTTTTTCATGGGATGGGTTGGAGATCGGTGAGGCGCGGCGGAGCGCCGGGAGGTCTGCGCGTGCCGCCGCGCCGGCGGCGTGCCGACGCTCGGGCCTCGGACCCCCACGCGGGCGTCGAGGTCCGCCGCGTGGTCGCTCGCCGATGGCGGTCGGCGATCCGGGCTCCGGCCGCTGCTCATGCCGTCGCGTGCGACGCGGCCGTCTCCAGGCGCAGCGCGGTGCGTCGCCCCAGGAAGCCGGCGGCGGCCGAGATGGCGAGGCCCAGCAGCATGACCGCCACGCCGGCCCAGGCCGCCTGGCTCACCGCCTTGGCAGCGGCATCGCCCGCTTCGCGTGCCTTCTGTTCCGCCTGCGCCTTCAGCTGGTCGTACTTGGCGACGGCTTGCTCGTACGTGCGCTGATAGTTCGACGCGATCGCTTCGGCCTCCGCGCGACCCTTGCCGGTGCGCGCGGCGATGATGTTGACCAGGGCTTCCTTGTCCGCCGCGTCCAGGCCGGGTTCGGCCTTGTTGCGCAGGCGCTCGAAGAAGGCGCTCAGCTCGTTGCCCGCGTCCTGGGGCTTGGCGGTGGCGTCGCCGGCGGCGGCCTTGCCATCCTTGAGCGCCTCGCCGGCCTTGGACTTCAGCACCGCCGGATCGAGCTCGGCCTTGCCGGACTGGCGCAGCAGGGACTCGAGTTCCTTGCGGGCTTCGGAGAAATCGAAGTCGATGCCGTTCTTCTGCAATTGCTCCTTCACGCCCGACGCCATGCCCGGCGCGACGGCGGCGACGCCCTGACCGGCCAGCGAGATGCCGCTGCCCGCCACGCGGGTGGCGGTGCCGACCACGCCGCCGGCCAGCGAGGACAGCGCGTAGACGGTGATCAGCGTGGTGACCGCCCAGCACAGCACGCCGTGCAGGACGCCCTTGCCCGGGGCCGCGCGGCCGGCGAAGAACGCACCGACGGCCAGCGCGAGCAGGGTCGAGACGCCGACCCACACGCCCGCGCCGGTGCCGAAGCCCGCCAGCGGGTTGCGCTCGCCCATCGCGTCGATGGAACCCGCACCGATGGCGGTGCCCAGGACGCCGAGGAACAGGTAGGTCACCAGGGCGAGGAAGAGGCCCGCCACGACGGCCCCCCAGGAGATGCGCGCGATGGGCGCGAGGCGCGGTGCCGTGACGACGGCTTCGTTCGAATGGATCATGGGGTCAGGTCCTCCGGCGCATCAACGCTTGGCGGACCAGAGGGCCCCGAGGACGAAGCACGCGCCGGCGACGACGGCCACCGTCCCGACGGGGTTCTTCACGGCCGCCTCGCGCAAGGACTCGACGATCCGGCCGTAGCCGTACTGGGCACCGCCGGCGGCGCGGCGCGCCTTGCCGGCGTATTCGGTGCCGGTGTCGCCGGTGGCGGCGCCGAACGCTTCCTGCACGCGGCCGGCGATGTTTTGAAAAGCGCCTTCGGTCTTGTCGAACATGATGATTTCTTCTGTGGATGGGTGGAATGGAAAAAAAAGCGACGTCGATGCGCGATACGGCTCTGCGGCCGCATTCGCACCCGTCGTCGATGCCTGGGCATCGCGCGCGGTCGTCGTGCGGAAGGCCGCGCGCATCGACGGCGGGTCCGGTGATCGTAAGCAGCGGATCGCGCGGTCCAGGCCTGCAGATGCACTAGGCGACGTAGTGCGTTTGAACCACTTCGTCCCGTTGCGGCCTCGACTTGTAGGCGCCGATCCTGGCGGCGGGTCGGCAATGTCCAATTGGGCGGGCGGCGACGCGCATGGCCATTTGGATTCGGCAATCGTCGACTGGCGACTGGCAACTAGCGACGGTCAATTGGAGAGTGGCAATTGGCAACCGGCAATAGTGGACAAGTCCGCGCCGGGCGACCTGGGATCCTCAGAAATGGCGTGCCAGGGACAGTCGCAGCATGTTCTGCGCCGTGAAGTTGACTTTCGGATCCCACGCCGCCCGGGCCGACCACGTCGGCCAGTCATACCCCAGGGACAGCCCGGTCCGGCGGATGAACCGACCCTCGACGGTGCCCTGCTTGGCGAGCAGGTCGACGATGAACCTGTCGCCCCCCGACAGCTTCTGGCGCCAGACCAGATGCACGTGCTGCTGGTCCGGTTGCGTCCGGTTGTCGCGCACCACCTGCAGCGTCATCGAGCTCGCCTCGCTCCAGCGAAGGCCGCCGTAGAGGGTGTAGGCATCGTTGGGATCGAAGTTCAGGTTGACGTAGGGGCGCAGGTTGGTGCGTCCCAGCCCCGCGCCCGCGAACCAGCGCTCGCCCGCCTCGACGGCCAGCGCGCCACCCAGGAAGCCGCCCGACGCGGCCTGCAGCGAGGGCAGGATTCGCACGTCCCCCCACGTGAAGACGTCGTCCCAGCCGCCGCGCGGTTCCGAGAATCCCAGGGCCGGCGAGCGGAACTACCCCAGCCAGACATTGCCCTTGCCGTACGTGTAGCGCAGGTTGACGTCGAGGCCGGGGCCCGCGGGCATGCCGCCCCCCGCCATGCCGTAGGAACCCAGGGTGAGCTTGAACGGCTCCGGCCGGCCGGCCTCGACCGACTGGCCGGCTGGCACCTGGGCGCGCGCCGGCAGGCAGGTCCCGCCCAGCGCGCCGAGCGCCACGAGGGTCCCGACGGCCACGATGCCCGGCGGCCGGCCGTGTCGACGTCGCATCGGGTGCACGGGCGCTAGACCAGCGCCATCGCCTGCGCGGCCGACAGCACGTCCCCGAAGAAGGCGAACACCTGCGTGAGTTGCCGGTGCTGCAGGTCGAACAGGGCGTAGCCGACGGCGCTCGCGCCACCGTCCGGCCGCGGCGACTCGTCGCCGACGAACATCTCGATGACGTAGCAGAGCCCGAGCTGGATCTTCACGCAACCTCTGGTCATTCGGGTCCGGGCTTTCTGGAACTTTGAACTTGGAAAAGGTGCTCGCGACACGCCGGAACCGCATCCTTCCGGGCCACCGGTCCACCGCATCCGGGGTCCGGCTGGCGAACGCGTCACGCGCGCCGCAGTGTCCGTGCCCAGGCTGAACCCCGGGTGAATGGCGCGTGGCCCGGGCACGACGCGGCGTCGCGCCGCGTGACTACCCGGCCGGCCGCAGCCCCGCGAGGATGGCGTCGCGCAGTCCCGTGATGACCGCCTCCTTGGGCGAGCCTTTCAGCCACGCCAGTCCCACCGGGGGCAGGGACCAGGGCAGGGCCTGCGGCAGCACCTCGCCGGCGCCGTCCTGCGCCACCGCCTGGGCGATGTCGTCCGGCAGGATGGTGACCCCGCGCGGCAGGCGTCGCAGCGCCGAGGCGATCGTGCGCACGGCGTAGGCCTCCAGCAGCGGCACCGGCGCCCGCTTGCCGGCACCGGAGAAGAGCGCGTCGATCACCTGGCGGATGGGGGTGTCGGCGGGCGGGAACAGCCAGTCCATGTCCGAGAGCTGCGCGATGTCGATGTGCGGGTAGCCGCCCAGCCGGGCCGCGCTGGGGCGGGCCACCACCAGGCGGGGCTGCTGCTGGTAGAGCAGCACCTGCTGGAGGTCGGCGTCGACCTCGGCCTGGGAGAACCGGCAGATGGCGCAGTCCAGCGAGCGTTCGTGCAGCGCACGCAGCAGGTTGCCGGTGAGGTCTTCCACCGACGCCACCCCGAGGCGTGGCTGGTAGGCGAAGAGGTGTTCCCAGGTGAGGTCGAGCACCCGGTCGGAGGCGTAGGGCAGCACCCCCAGCCGCAGGCGGCCCCGCCGCCCGACCCGCACGCCGTCGAGCTCCCGCACCAGCGCCTGGTTCTCCGCCACGGTGTGGCTGGCGCGGGCGATCACGAGTTCGCCCGCGACGGTGGGCGCCAGCCCCCGACCGGTCCGCACGAACAGCAGGGTGCCGAAGATCTCCTCGATGTCCGCCAGGGCCCGGGTCACGGTCGGCTGGCTGGTGCCCAGCATCTCCGCCACGCGGGTCACGGAGCGGTGTTGCGCCAGGGCGATCAGCAGGGTGTAGTGCCGCAGCTTGAGCCGGTTCTCCAGGGCATCGGGAAGGGGCGCGGGGCGCGGGCTCATGGGTGGGCGAGGTATAGCAATCCATGCATTCTGTCATGCATGGACATGCCCCCTGGTCTATTTCATGCTTCACGTTTTCCACGCCGTCCGACCGCATCCCCATGAGCACTTTCACCACCCGTCCCGAGATCACCGGCACCTTCGGCGTCGTTTCGTCCACCCACTGGCTCGCCTCGCAGACGGCGATGGGCGTGCTCGAGCGCGGGGGCAACGCCTTCGACGCGGCGGTGGCCGGCGGCTTCGTGCTGCAGATGGTCGAGCCGCACCTGAACGGTCCGGGTGGCGAGGTGCCGCTGCTGCTGTGGAGCGAGGCCGAGCAGCGCATGCTCGCCGTCAACGGCCAGGGCGTGGCGCCGGCCGAGGCCTCGGTGACGACGTTCCGGCGCCTGGGGTTCGAACAGGTGCCCGGCATCGGCCTGCTCCCGGCGACCGTGCCGGGTGCCTTCGGGGCCTGGATGCGCGTGCTGCGCGACCACGGCACCTGGTCGCTCGCCGAGGTGCTGGCACCGGCGATCGCCTGTGCGCGCGACGGTTTCCCGCTGATCGAACGCGCCGTCCAGGCGATCTACGCGGTCCAGGACCTGTTCCGCACGCAATGGACGTCGTCGGCCGAGACCTGGCTGCCCGACGGCCGGGTGCCCGCGCCCGGCGCGCTGTTCTGCCTGCCGGTGCTGGCCGCCACCTACGAGCGGCTGATCGACGAGGCGCAGCGGCGCGGACCGGGGCGCACCGCGGAGATCGACGCCGCGGTGGACATCTGGTATCGCGGCTTCGTCGCCAGGGCGATCGATCGCTACTACCGCACCGCCGAAGTCCGCGACACCAGCGGGGAGCGCCACGGCGGCCTGCTGCGCTACGACGACATGGCCAACTGGCGCGCCAGCGTCGAGTCGCCGCTGACGATGGACTTCGGCCGCTACACCCTGGCCAAGTGCGGCTTCTGGAGCCAGGGTCCGGCCTTCCTGCAGCAGATCGGCATGCTGCGCCACGCCGGGCTGGAACGCCACGCGCCGCACACCGCCGGCTTCGTGCACCGCATCGCCGAAGCCGCCAAGCTCGCCATGGCCGACCGTGCCGCCTGGTATGGCGCCGCGCCGGGTGCTTCGCCCGACGCGCAGGCCGCGCTGCTGGGCGACGACTACCTGCGCGCGCGCTGGGCCGAGACCGGCGAACGCGCCTCGGCCGACTTCCGGCCCGGCCACCCCGGGGGCCGCGCGCCGCGCCTGCCGGACCTCGCCGTGGCGCAGCGCACCGTCGAGTCCGCCGACCTGCGCTTCGGCATCGGCGAGCCGACCTTCGCCGCGCTGCCGCCGGTGGCGGAGTGGGCCGAGCGCGAGGTCTTCGTCGGCGACACCTGCCACATCGACGTGATCGACCGGCACGGCAACATGGCCGCCGCCACCCCGTCGGGCGGCTGGCTGTCGTCCAGCCCGACCGTTCCGGCGCTCGGCTTCGCCATCAACACCCGCCTGCAGATGACCTGGATGGACGAGGGCCTGCCCAACACCGTGACGCCCGGCGTGCTGCCCTGCACCACGCTGTCGCCGTCGATGGCGCTGCGCGACGGGCGTCCCTACATGGCCTTCGGCACGCCCGGGGGCGATCAGCAGGACCAGTGGTCGCCGGCGTTCTTCCTGCGCCACGCGGTCCACGGCATGAACCTGCAGCAGGCCATCGACGCGCCGGCCTGGCACGTCGACCACTTCCCCGCCTCGTTCTGGCCGCGCCAGACCACCCTCAACCGCCTGAGCATCGAATCGCGTTTCGATCCGGCGGTGATCGAGGCCCTGCGCGCCGCGGGCCACGAGGTGCGGGTGGGCGAGCCGTGGTCCGAGAGCCGCCTGTCGGCCTGCACCCAGGAGCGCGACGCCCGGGGCCGGCTCGTGCTGCGGGCGGCCGCCAACCCGCGCGGCATGCAGGGCTACGCGGTCGGCCGCTGAACCGTTTTCCGCCGTCCTCCTCCGTTTTCCTCCACTTCAACTTCCACTTCGAGCTTTTCCATGACGTCCATCCTCCGACGCGGCCTGCTGGCCGCCGCGCTCCTCGGCACCGCCGGCCTGGCCCTCGCGGCCTATCCCGAGAAGACCATCACCCTGATCGTGCCCTGGGCCGCCGGCGGTTCCACCGACATCCTGGCGCGCGCCCTGGCGGAGCAGCTGACCCGGTCGATGGGCCAGCCGGTGATCGTCGACAACCGCGCGGGCGCCTCCGGCAACATCGGCTCCAATTTCGTCGCCAAGGCCCGCCCGGACGGCTACACCCTGCTGGTGGGCTCCATGAGCACCCACGCGATGAACCCCGCGATGATGGAGAAGATGCCCTTCCGGGGCGTCGAGGACTTCACGCCCATCGCGCAGATGGCCAACGTCGTCAACACGCTGGTGGTCAGCAACGCCGTGCCGGCGAAGACCGTCCGGGAATTCATCGCCTACGCCAAGGCCAATCCCGGCAAGCTGAACTACGCCAGCGCGGGCCCCGGCTCCACCAACCACCTGAGCGCGGTGCTGTTCGAAAAGGCGGCCGGTATCCAGATGGTGCACGTGCCCTACAAGGGGGGCGCGCCGGCGGTGCTCGACACCGTGGCGGACCAGACCCAGGTGCTGTTCTCGGCCGGCACCCAGACGCTGCCGCACGTGAAGGCCGGCAAGCTGAAGCTGCTGGCCGTCACCGAGGCCAAGCGTTCGCCCCTGCTGCCCGACGTCCCCGCCGTGGCCGAGACCCTGCCCGGCTACGAGCTGAGCGTGTGGTACGGCCTGTTCGGCCCCGCCGGCATGCCCGGCGACCTGGTCGCACGGCTGAACCAGGCGACCAACGCCGCGCTGGCGGACCCCGCCGTCCGCACCCGCATGGAGGGCATCGGCGTCGAGGTCGTCCAGACCACGCCCGCGCTGTTCGCCGACACCCTGAGGAAGGACGCCGAGCGTTACGGCAAGACCATCCGCGACCTGGGCATCAAGAATGAATGAGGTGCCTGCCCTGGCTCCCGCGCCTGCCGAGCCGCCCGGCCTGACACTGCCGGCGACGGTCTGCCGGCGGCTCGCCCACGACCTGCCGCGGGCCGCCGGGCCGGAGGCCGCCCTGGCCATCGTCGAAGGCGTGCGCCAGGAACTGCTGGGCGACGGCCTGCTCACGGTCAACCTGAACGTCACGCCGGCGGACGCCGCGCCGGACGTGGTCGAGCTGCAGCGTGCCTGGTCCTCGCGACCGGTGCACTACCCGGTGGCGGGCCGCAAGCGCAAGATGCTCACGGCCTGGACGCGTCAGTTGCTGCAACGCGCCGAGGTGTTCGTGGGGGAGGGCGACGATGCCCTCGCCGCCGTGTTCGACGACGCGCAACGGATCCGTTCCATGGGCCTGCACGCGGTGGTCAACGTGCCGCTGGTCGAGCCCGGCGGCCGGTGCTTCGCCACCTTCAACGTGCTCGGCGGCAACGGCGCCTGGACCGCGCAGGAGCGCCTGCTCGTCGAGCTGCTCGCCGCGCTGGCGCTGCCGGCGGTCCGGGGCTTCGCCGAACGGTCGCGCGAGGCGGGGACGATGCCCCGCTAGGCCGGGCGCGAACGCGGGCGGTGCTTCAGGACACCGCCCCGTACACCAGGTTCTTGTAGAGCATCCGGGTGTGGATGCGGTTCGACGGGCACTGCGCCATCAGCACCCCGACGAGTTGCTCGCGGGGATCGATCCAGAAGCTGGTGCCCCAGGCGCCCGCCCACATCGCGTCGCCCACGCTGCCCGGCGTCCAGCCCACGCCGTCGTACAGGCGCACGCCCCACCCCAGCCCGAAGCCGTAGCCCGGCCCGGTGGTCCCGGCCGGCACCCCGGCCTTGCCGACGAGGTGATCGGACAGCATGAACTCCACGGTCTTGCGCGACAGGTAGCGGGTGCGGCCGTCCGTGCCCCCGTTGAGCACCATCTGCGCGAACCTGAGGTAGTCCGCCCCCGTGCCGACGAGGCCCGCGCCGCCCTTGAGGTAGGTGCGCGGCGCGGGGTCGGTGTCCTGTCGATAGGCGCGCAGCATCGACGCCTTCAGCGGGTCGCTGTCCAGCGTCTCGGCCAGGCGGGCGCGGCGGGCGGGCGGCACCCACCAGGCGGTGTCGGTCATGCCCAGCGGGCCGATGAGCATTTCTTGCATCAGCACGTCCAGCCGCTTCCGGGTCGCGCGTTCCAGGAGCAGGCCCAGCACGTCGGTGGCGATCGAATAGAACCAGGTCGTGCCCGGCTGATAGGCCAGCGGGATGGTGCCCAGGCGCCGGAGCATCTCGTCGCCGGCGATGTCGACTTCCAGCGCTTCGATGTTCAGGTCCGCGTACAGCCTGCCGATGCGCGGCGAGGGGCTGGCCGGTCCGTAGACGAAGCCGGCGGTGTGCATCAGCAGGTCCTGCACGGTGATGGGCCGGGCCAGCGGCACGTCGCCGTTCGGCGTCTCGACCTTGAGGTCCCGGAGTTCGGGCAGCCAGGCCGTGACGGGATCGTTGATCTTCAGCGTCCCCTGCTCGGTCAGCATCATGGCGAGCACCGACGTCATCGGCTTGGTCATGGAAGCGAGGCGGAACAGCGCATCGCGCGGCATCGGCCGGGTCTTGGCCGCGTCGATGAACCCGACGGCCTCGTGCTGCACCAGCGCGCCCTCGTGCGCGACCAGCGACACCGCGCCGGCGAAGGTGCCCCGGTCGACCTGCGTGCCCAGTGCCGGAGCGATGCGCCCGATGCGGTCCGTCGACATCGCCGGACCCGGGGTGGGCCGGACGCCGGCGCAACCGCCGAGGAACGTGCTTCCGAGGATGGAAAAGGTGATCCCGCGCCGCGTGATGCTCATCGTCTTGTCTCCATGTGCCTGATCGGGCCACCAGTCTGCGACATCCGCGCGCCCGGCATGGACGGGCAAAACCCGCAGGTGGGGCCGTGCGGCGGGCAGGTCCGCCCGGGGACCCCGCCGATGCGCCGCGACACGGCCCGGCGCCGCCCTTCCTACAATCGCGCCGGCCATGTCGGCGACCGGGCGGTCGGCGGCGTGGTCATCCGCTGGGGGTGTTGGCACGACCGCAAGGCGTGGCGACTGAGAAAGTCCCTTCGAACCTGACTGAGGTAATCCTCGCGCAGGGAAGCAAGTCCCGGAGCCTGCGGGTCCGCGCCATCCGGCGCCGGCACGATGGCCCCGGGCGCTCGCCGACCTGACGTCTGCACGAGTTTTTCATGGCACATCCATCGTTTCCACTTTCGCGCCCCGTCCGGCGCGCGCTCGCGTCGCTGTCGTTCCTGGCCTGCGCGGCGAGCGGGGCCCAGCCGGCGCCCTCCGTCGTCGCCGCGCCGACGCCCAGCGGCCACGTGCTGGCCGAGATCCAGGTCATCCCCCGGCCGGCGGGCACGGCCACCGACCGCTACCGCCATGTCGACGCCGCCATCGCCGTGATCCAGTCCTCCGGCCTGCGCTACGAAGTCCACGGCCTGGGCACGGTGGTCGAAGGCCCGCCGGAAAGGATCTGGCCGCTCCTGCAGGCCGTCCACCAGGCCACGCTCGAAGCCGGGGCCGAGCGCACGCTGAGCATCATCAAGGTCTCCAGCGGCGCCGAGGCGGGCGGGCCGCGCGTCGAGGACCTGACGCGCAAGTTCCGCAACGGACGCTGACGCGATCCCGGCGCGCCCGGGCCTGGCGGCGCGACCGCCTCGCCATCGCGCGGCCCGGAAATTTCCGCGCGGCGTGCGCGATCACCACCACGGTCACGGGCACGGGCACATGGCCGCGGACTTGCCCTGCCGTTTCGCCACGGGCGGGGGCCGGGTCGGGGCTGGGGTCGGGGTTGAACGGCAACGACGGCGGCGCATGCGTGCCGCTGCGTCGCCACGCCCCTTGCGACCGCGACACGTCGCTGTTCGCAGGGCTCTGCCCGCGTTTCGCCCGCGAGGTCAGCGGATGCCGGAGTGGTGCTTGAAACGCCCGAATGCCGCGTCCTTGCCCGGCTTGCCGTGCCCCCTGGTGGCCAGCAGGGCCCCGATCCAGCCGAAGTAGAAGAGCACCTGGAGGGCGCTGCGCGCGAGGAGCGCGCGCAGGCCCTCGGGCGTCTCGGTGCCGGTCCAGTGGAGCTGCAGGCCCACCAGCCAGCCGAACGACTTGGCCCAGTCCGCCAGCATGGACTGACCCTCGATCGACGGGCGCACGGCCTGTCCCATGCCGATGACGGCGGCCAGGGCCCAGACGATGGCTACCATGCGCAACACTCGCAGAAAGACAGACATGCAGATCCTCGTTGGAAAGAAACATTGATGGCGGGCGGCGCCGGGTCCGTGGCCTCGCCGGGTCGTCCGGGACCGGGAAGGCCACCGCGCCGGGGCCCGGGTCGGCGCACCGTCGCCCGCTCGACGGACCAGTTTACCGACCGACCTCGAGACGCAACCTTCAACCCACTGTCCGGACCCGGCATCGCAGTCCGGATTCGCCGGACCCCACACCAGGAATCCTCATGACGACCCCGCTCTTCGCCTCCGCCATCGCCGGCAGCCTGCCCAAACCCGGCTGGCTGTCGGAAACCAACAAACTCTGGCCGCAATGGAAGTCCGAGGGCGCCGAACTGGCCCAGGCCAAGGCCGACGCCACGCTCCTGTGGATCAAGGCCCAGGAGGACGCCGGGCTCGACGTGATCGGGGACGGCGAGCAGTCGCGCCAGCATTTCGTCCACGGCTTCCTCGAGCAGGTCGAGGGCATCGACTTCGAGCACAAGGTCAGGATGGGCATCCGCAACAACCGCTATGAAGCCATGCTGCCGCAGGTGGTGGCCCCGTTGCGCCTGAAGGGCCGTGTCCATGCCGCCGAAGCGCGGCTGCTGCGCGCGCACACGCAGCGCAGGATCAAGTTCACGCTGCCGGGCCCGATGACCATCGTCGACACCGTGGCCGATCGTCACTACGGCGACCGCGCGGCGATGGCCATGGCGTTCGCGGACCTCCTCAACCAGGAGGCGCTGGCCCTGCAGGCCGACGGGGTCGACATCGTGCAGTTCGACGAGCCGGCCTTCAACGTCTACATGCAGGACGCGGTCGACTGGGGTGTCGAGGCGCTCGAGCGCGCGGCGCGCGGTCTCACCTGCACGACCGCCGTGCACATCTGCTACGGCTACGGCATCCAGGCCAACGTGGACTGGAAGGCCTCGCTGGGTCAGGAGTGGCTGCAGTACGAGCAGATCTTCCCGGCGCTGGCCAGGAGCTGCATCGACCAGGTCAGCCTGGAGTGTTTCCATTCGCACGTGCCGCCGCACCTGATGGGCCTGCTGGCGGGCAAGGACGTGATGGTGGGCGTGATCGACGTGGCGAGCGACGTGATCGAGACTCCGGAGCAGGTCGCCGAGACCATCGGCCTGGCGCTGAAGTACGTCCCGAAGGAGCGCCTGCTGCCTTGCACCAACTGCGGCCTGGCGCCCATGGATCGCGAGGTCGCGCTGGCCAAGCTTCGTGCGCTGGGTGAAGGAACGGCGCTGGCGCGCCAGCGCCACGGTTCGGTCTGAGCCGCCCCCGTGGCGTCGGCATGGCCCCGGCGCGCGGGCCCGTCGGCCGTCACGCGGCGCGCTCGAAGGCACCGATCAGCCGCTCGAGCGCGTCGTCGATCACGGCCTGCCGTTGTCCGGCGTCGAGCGGCGCCATGAAGCCCATCGCGTCCTCGATCAGCAGGTTGGCGATGCCGTGGACCAGTCCCCAGCTGGCGGTGATGCCCGCGGCGATGGCGGTCGCCGACGCGGTCGGTTCCATCACGGCCTCGACGCAGCCTCGAAGCAGGCCGAACGCCTCGACCGGGGCGTCGCTCGCGCCGGCCCCGTCCGTGCAGGCGCCGGCGAGCCGCTGCGGCCGTCCGCCGAAGAACATCAGTCGGAAGAGCTGCGGATGCGCCTGCGCGAAGGCGATGTAGGCGCGTCCTGCCGCCGCCAGGCGCTGCCGTGGCGCCGCGCCGGCCGCCGCCATGTCCCGCGCCATCCGCTCGGCGAGGCGGGCGAAGCCGGCATCGGCCAGCGCGCCGAGGAGGGCGTCGGCGTTGGCGAAGTGGTGCGCCGGCGCGCCGTGGCTCACCTGCGCGCGCCGCGCTGTGCCGCGCAGCGAGAACCCGGCTAGCCCGGCCTCGACCAGTTCCGCTTCCGCGGCGGCGAGCAGGGCCGCACGGAGGTCGCCGTGGTGGTAGCTGCCCAACACGGTCCGGTCCGGGCCGTGTCGGCCGGTTGCGGCGGGCTGGGCCGGCCGGTCGTCGCGCGCGGCCGTGCCGATCTGTCGTGGAACGCGTGCCATGCCGATCCCTTTCCTGACGCCGAGGACGATGAAACACCGGATTCTATCTAGACAGCGTCCAGATTAAACTTTACAGTGTCTACATGACGTGGCCTCCGCCGTGTCCGATGAAGGAAGCCGGCCATGGACCTCGATGCGATCTTTTCCTTCGCCAGCCTGCTGGCGCTGCTGGGGTGGGTGGCGCTGGTCCTCAGCCCGTGGACGCCGGTCTGGTCGGACCGCATCGCGGCATGGTGGATTCCGTCGGTCATCGCCATGGCCTACACGGCGCTGGTGCTGGTCCATGTCGGCCGGGCCGAGGGTGGCTTCGGGTCGCTCGACGAGGTCGCGCGGCTGTTCTCGTCGCGCCCGGTCCTGCTGGCCGGATGGCTGCACTACCTGGCGTTCGACCTGGCCATCGGCGCCTGGGACGTGCGCGAGGCGCGGCGGCGGTCCGTGCCGTTCGCCTTCGTGGTGCCCTGCCTGGCCGCGACCTTCCTCGTGGGTCCGGCGGGCTTCCTGCTGTTCGTGGCGGTGCGCGCGTTCGCGGCCCGGCGTTCGCCCGCGACCGCGTGAGCGGGCCGACCGGGCCGCGACCTCGACCATCACAATGACCATGACCACGACCAGGATCGCCCCGTGACGGCTGCCATGCGCCCGGCATCCGGCGCCACCGACCGGTCCATGCCCGCCGGGCTTCCTCCCTGCGTGACGACGCGGTGGTGGGCCGACTGGGAACCGGCGACCACCCGCCTCGGACTGGCGATGGCCGCCCTGCTGCCGGTGCTGTTGCTGGCCGGGGCGATGGACGATCGCGCGATCGCGGGCCTTTCGGTCTGGGCCAAGCCGGCCAAGTTCGCGTTGGCCTTTTCGGTCTACCTCCTGACGCTCGGCTTCTTCGGCCGGTTCGTCGAGCGCGCCTTTCGCAAGCGCCGGGTCTTGAGGGGACCGATCCTCGTCGGCGCGGCGGCCATCGCGATGGAGCAGGCGATCATCACGCTGCAGGCGGCACGGGGCGTGGGTTCGCACTTCAACGGCGCCACGTCGCTCGACGCGGGGCTGTACGTGGCCATGGGCGTCGGGTCGCTGCTGCTCACGGCGATGACGCTGCCGGTGGCGTGGGGCGTCGCCCGTGGCGGCTCGGTCCGGCTGGACGGCGGCGTCCGCCTGGCCATCGTCGCGGGGCTGGTGCTGACCTTCGTGCTGACGCTGGCGACGGCCGGGACGCTGGCCATGCACGGCGGCCATCAGGTCGGCGGCCCCACCGGCCCGGCACGCACGCTGGCGCTGCTGGGCTGGCTGCGCGACGCGGGCGACCTGCGCGTGCCGCATTTCTTCGCCACCCACGCGATGCACGTCCTCCCGTTCCTGGCGTGGTGGATCGCGCGGTTCCGTGCCGGAGACCGACGCGGCGCCATCCTCGTCGCCGCGTTGTACGCCGCGGGCGTGGCGGCCCTGTTCGCCCAGGCGTTGGCGGGTCGTCCCTTCGCCGTGTGGGGTTGAGGCGGATGCGACTCAGCCCAGGGTCCAGTCGCGGAGCGACGCGGGAACCTCGTTCATCGCGTAGTGGTGGACGGTGGGTTCCCGGTCGAACACCTTGCCCAGGTGGGCCGGCGAGATCGTCGGCTGCAGGTGGTCGGGACCGGTGAAGGCCTTGATGTGGTCCATCGAGTCCCAGATCGACAGCACGACGACCTCGATCGTGCCGTCGCCCGCGTCGTTGAACAGGGCGCACGCGCGACGGTTGCCGGGCGCCAAGCGCATGCGGGCGAGGATCAGCCGTTCGACATCCGCGCGGCACTCCGCTTCGATGGCCGCGTGGATCCAGAAAGTCCAGGTGCGCAGTATCTGGTTCATCCGAGTGAGCGTCGTGGCGAGGAGCGATGTTTGAGTTGAGTACCAACGTACTACAAATAACAAGCTTTCGATGCAGAGCCCTTGCTCGACCGTCGCCATTGCGGCGGACGTCGCCGCGATGTGTCGCAGGGCTGCGGCAGCCATCTCGGCGGCTGCCACGCCGCTGAGACGGTCCGCGCGTCGCGTGCGCGGTTCGGTGCGACGCGAACCGCGGCCCCGTCGAGGTCCGCCGGCACCGCTTGCTGACAACGAGCCCAACCTTCGGCTGACGGGCGCGCGGTTTCCGCCGGCCAGCATCGAAGCCGGGATGCAACCGAAGGAGACACCATGACTGACGACCCGAGCCTGCGTGGACCGGCCGATGGCAGCCGGATCAATCTGCACGAGGACCACGAGGTCCGGTACTGGACCCACCGCTTCGGCGTCACCGCCGAACGGCTCGAGGCCGCCGTGAAGGCCGTCGGCGTGATGGTCGAGGACGTCGAGGTCTGGCTGGGAAAGTCCACGTGACGCACCGGGACCCCGGCGCGTCCCGGCGCGGCGCCCGGCCCGGTGGCGCGACGGGGGCGGACCGGGACGGGAGCATGTGATCTCGCCCGCGCTGCAAGCCGGTCTTTGGGGACTGTTCGCCGGTGGGGCGCTGGTCCTGGGCGCCGCGATCGCCTGGTTCCTGACGGTCCCCCGGCGGGTGATCGCCGGCGTCATGGCGTTCGGGTCGGGCGTGCTCATCTCGGCGCTGGCCTTCGAACTGATGGACGAGGCCTACCGTCGCGGCGGCCTGGACTCGACCGGCCTGGGCTTCGTCGGCGGCGCGCTGGTCTACACCGTCGTGAACGTCTGGCTGGCACGGCGCGGGGCCCGGCATCGCAAGCGTTCGCGCGCCGACCTCCAGCCCGAAGAAGCGGCGTCCGGCGGCAGCGGCATGGCCATCGCGGTCGGCGCGCTGCTCGACGGCATTCCCGAGTCGATCGTCATCGGCCTGAGCCTGCTCCAGGGCGGCGGGGTCAGTGTGGTCGCCGTCGTCGCGATCTTCCTGTCCAACGTCCCCGAGGGCCTGTCCAGCGCCGCGGGGATGCGGCGCGCCGGGCGGTCGGCACGCTACGTGTTCGGCGTCTGGAGCGCCATCGCCGTGGCGTCCGGGGCCGCGTCGTGGCTGGGCTACGTGGCCTTCAGCGGCGTCTCCGCCGAGATCGTCGCGGCCATCACGGCCGTGGCCGCCGGTGCCATCCTGGCCATGCTGGCCGACACCATGATTCCCGAGGCGTTCGACGAGGCGCACGACGCGGCCGGCCTGATCACGGTGATCGGCTTCTTCGCGGCGTTTATGCTCTCCAAGCTGGGCGGCTGAGGGCGGCTGCGACCGGCGCGTGCCTAACATCGCGGGCATGAACATCCGAATTTCCCGTGCCGAACCAGCGCGTGCGATGGACCTGCATCGCCTGCTGGAGGACTATTTCACCGCCCTGGCGATCGTCCAGCGCGACACCGTCGAGGACATCGCCCGCTCGCTCGCCGCGCCGGGCGAGTCGTCCTGGCTCGCCGAGGTCGATGGCGCCCCGGCGGGCTGCGTCGCCCTGCGCGAGGTGCAGGTGCCGGGCCTGCCGGCGGGCACGACGCGCGAATGCAAGCGGCTCTACGTGCGCCCGGAATTCCGGGGCCTGGGCATCGCCGCGCGCCTGCTGGACGCCATGGAGCGCCATGGCGCGGCGACCGGCATCGAGTGGATCTACCTGGACAGCAAGGACGACCTTGAAGCGGCCTTGCGCCTCTACGCCGAACGTGGCTATCGGGTCTGCGAGCGCTACAACGACAACCCGCAGGCGACGGTCTTCATGCGCAAGCGCCTGGCGGCCGGCCTCAGGCCCTGACCCCACGGCACAGGGCCACGGCCACCGCCGCTTCCAGCGTCAGCGCCCCGTCGGCGACGAGCGCGTCGATGCGGCCATCGCAGAAGGTGTCGAACCGCAGCACCTCGCCATCCCGGTTCACGGGCACCTGCCCGGCGTCCAGGCTGCAGGCGAAGGCATGGACGGTCTCCACCATGAAGCCGTGGGTGCCGGAATCCGCCACCGGCCGGCGCACGGTGAAACGGCCGGCGTCGCGCGGCGGCGTCGCCAGCGCGGCTAGGCGCACGCCGGCTTCCTCCCAGCTCTCGCGTTCCAGCGCCTGCGCGACGGATTCGCCGGCCGCCACGAGCCCGCCCGTGACGGTGTCCCACCGGCCCGGATCGGTCGCCTTGTCCAGCGCGCGCTGCTGCAGCCACCAGCCCCCATGATCCGGATCGCGTGCGTGGAGCTGGACGGCCCAGGTGGCGAGGCCCAGGTTGCGGGCCACGCCGCGCTCGACCACCGCCAGCGCCGGACCCCGGCCAGCGGCGCGCACCGCCAGCAGTTCGTCGCGCCAGCGCCCGGCGTGCCCGTTCGCGCGCAACCAGTCGGCGATCTCGCGCAATGCCGCCGAACCCGCGCCGCGCACCGTGGCCCGCGTGCCGCCGGGCGCCACCGTGAGCGGCAGGTCGGCGCGGCACATGGCCGCCAGCAGCGGCGCGGCGACGGAGCCGACCTCGTGGCCGTCGATCGCCAGGGCGACGCGCTGCGTGGCGGGAGGCCGGTCGGCCTGCTTCCTGATCTCGTTCCACCAGACAGGCGGCATGGGCGTGGCTCACGGGTTGCGGGAAAGCGGCGGCTCGACGTCCGGACGCATGGAACCCCCATCTTGACCGGTTCCCGCGCCGCCCGCCCGGGCGATGCCGCTCAATGCGCGCTCGCGGTCGGCCGGATGACGATCTCGCTGGTGTCGACATCGGCCGGCTGCGAGATCGCGAAGTGGATCGCGCGCGCGACGGCCGACGCGGAAATGGCCACCTGGCGGAACGCCTTCATCGCCTCGCGGCCCCGTTCGTCGGAGATCGTGTCGGCCAGCTCGGACGCCGTCACCCCCGGGCTGATCGTCGTCACGCGGAGGTCGGAATGCTCCTGCCGCAGGCCTTCGGACAGCGCCCAGACGGCGTACTTGGTGGCGCAATAGACCGCGGCGGTCGGCGACACCGCGTGCGCGCCGATCGACGCGACGTTCACGACATGGCCCGAACCCTGCGCCCGCATCGCCGGCAGCACGGCCGCGATGCCGTGCAGGACGCCGCGCACGTTGACGTCGATCATCCGGTCCCATTCGTCCACCTTCAGCGCGGCGAGCGGCGACAGGGGCATCACCCCGGCGTTGTTGACGATGACGTCGATGCGCCCGAAGCGCGCCAGGGCGTGGGCGGCGAACGCGTCGACGTCCTCGCGACGGGTCACGTCCAGCACCCGGGCCTCGGCGGTGCCGCCGGCCGCGACGATGTCCGCGACGATGCGCTCGAGCCGCTGGGTTCGCCGCGCGCCCAGCACGACGGTGGCGCCGTGCACGGCCAGCAGTCGCGCGGTGGCCTCGCCGATGCCGCTGCTGGCGCCGGTGACGAGGACGATCTTGGAGAGGTTGGACACGTTGGAGGCGGTGGCGTGCATGGATCGGCTTTCTGTGCGAAGGGTGGTTTGAAGCGGGGGGAGGCGGGCGGGCCGTGGCGTCGGTTTCCCGACCTGGCCGGCGGAGCGATCCGCGCCGCCTCGCCGTGACTCTAGGCACGCGGACCGTCCAGGAGAACTCCCCGGCCGCTGACCGCGCTGGTTAGCATGGCTGACCAATGGACGTCGACGTCAACCTGCTGCGCTTCTTCATCGCCGTCGCGAAGGAGCGGAATTTCCGCGCCGCCGCCGAGCACCTGGGCGTCACGCGCTCGGCCGTCAGCCAGGGCATCCGGCGGCTGGAGGACGCCCTGGGCGTCGCGCTGGTCCATCGGTCCACGCGCCACGTGCGCCTGACCGAGGCCGGCGAGCGGCTGCCCCAGCAGATCGCCGCGCCGCTCGCGGCGGTCGGCGCGGCGCTCGAGGAGGCCGCGCTCGAAGGCCCGGCGCGCGGCCTGCTGCGGATCGCGGTGACGTCGATCGCCGAGCGGTTCCTCTCCGGCGGGCTGATCGGCGCCTTCGTCGCGGCGCATCCGGGCGTGACGCTGGACGTGACCGTGACCGACGACGAATCCGACATCGTCGCCGCCGGTTTCGACGCGGGGGTGCGCCTGGGCGAGGTCATCGAACAGGACATGGTCGCGATCCCGCTCACGGGACCGCAGCGCCAGGTGGTGGTCGCGACCCCGGCCTACCTCGCCGGACACGGCACGCCGAGGCATCCGCGCGACCTCCTGGACCACTCCTGCATCGGCTGGCGGCCCGCGCCGCAGGTGGCGCCCTATCGGTGGGAATTCCGCGAGGACGGCCGTGATTTCGCGCTGGCCGTGGCGCCCAAGGTCACGACCAACGACATGCTGTTGATGATCCGCACCGCGCTCGCAGGCACCGGCCTGACGATCGGCATGGCGGACACGTTCAGGCCGTACATCGATCGTGGCGAACTGGTCCCGGTGCTGGAGGACTTCCTGCCGGCCTTCCCCGGCTTCTTCCTGTACTTTCCCAACCGCCGCAACCAGCCCCGCAAATTGCGGGCCCTGATCGAGCACGTGAGATCGCCCGGCTGACGCGGACGGGCGGACGTTGACGCGCGGCGCGCCCGGGCCGGTTTTTTTCGACGCCGTGGTGGCTCGATGTCCGACGCGTCCGGCGGCGAGGCGTCACTAGCTTGCCCTGCCATCGAACCGCACGGGAGGCCATCATGAACAAGGATGCAAGGCAGCGCACGGGGGACCGGCAGGACAACCGGCGCGTTTTCCGATGGGGCATCGGCGCGGTCATCGCCATCGTCATCGCGGCGGTGGTGCTGAACGCCTTCTTCAGCCGGCCCGCGACCGAGCCGCCGCCCAACGCCACCTCGACGCCGCTGTCCACGCCGCAGCCCCTGGGCGCCGGCGCGCCCCGCTAGCCGGTCGCTCCACAGGGCCGTCGGGCCGGTGGGGATCGCGGCCGCGCGGCGGCGCGACGGCGTCGTCAGGGCGTGACCCAGCGGTCGGCGGCGGCGCCGATGTGCGAGCGCATCGAGGCTTCGGCGGCCAGCGGGTCGCCCGCGCGCAGGCAGCGGTAGATCCGCTCGTGTTCCGCCAGGGCGGCGTGCGCGGTGGGCCGGCCTTCCAGGCGCTTGCGCATGTGGCTCGCGAGCGCGCCCTGGCGTTCGTCGAACAGCATGCCGACCAGCGTGACCAGCACCGAGTTGCCGCTCATCTCGGCGATGCGGACGTGGAATTCACGGTCGTGGGCCAGGATGTCGCGGCCCGCGTCGATGTCCGCGCGCATGCCCTCGACGCTCTCGTGGATGCGCGTCAGGGCGCGCGGGGTCGCGTGGGCGCAGGCCAGGACGACGACCGTGCCTTCCAGGGCGGCCCGCGCCTGCATCAGTTCGGCGGGGCTCTCGCCCATTGCGATGGCGGCGCCCGGGCGTCGCGACGCCTGTGAGCACACGTAGACGCCCGAGCCCATCCGGATCTCCACCGTGCCCTCGATCTCCAGGGCGATCAGCGCCTCGCGCAGCGACGGCCGCGACACGCCCAGTTGCTGCGCGAGGTCGCGCTCCGGCGGCAGGCGGCTGCCCTCGGGGTGATCGCCCCGCTGGATGAGCACGCGCAGCTTGTCGGCGATCAGGTGATAGAGACGGCGGGTGTCGGGCGATCGGGAAAGGTCTTCCATGGCGGGGCCGGGCCGGCGAGGGCGTTTGCTGCTGGTCAGGCCAATATAGAGGTTCGCGCGCCCCATGGACCGCCCGTGGCTGTGAAAGGCCTTCCTGAAAGAATCCCGAGGGGTCCGGCAGCGCGCCGGACGCGCCGTAGGGTAAACACGGTAAGGCCGAATCGCGATTTCCCGCCAAATTGGCCTGACCAATACACCATGCGCGGTTGTGGAACCGCCAAGGCCCCCCATGAAATACGCATTCGATTTCTCCGCTCCCTGGTCCGGCGAGCAAGGAGCCCATCCATGGGCTTCCTGACCACCGCGTACCCGGCGTACGTCCGGGGTGACCTGCGCTGGACGGTCGTGCCGTCGCTGCTCGGGCGCGAGGCCGGGCTCGACGCCTGGGTGGCCAGGAACACCGAGAACGGCAAGCTCGAGGCCATCGACACCAAGTACCACGCGAACAACTGAGCCTGCGCGCGCGTTCCGGGCGTCGCCCGACGCACCTATCCCCTCCCCCCCCCACTTTCCCGAGATCCACCATGCTGACCGTCATCTGCGAAACCCCCGGAACACTGCGCGCCGAGCAACGCGAGCGCCCCGTGCGCGGCGAAGGCGACGTGCTGCTGCGCGTGAAGCGCGTGGGCGTCTGCGGGACCGACCTGCACATCTTCACCGGCAACCAGCCTTTCCTCCAGTATCCGAGGGTCATGGGCCACGAGCTCTCGGGCATCGTGGAGGAGGCGGTACCGGGCGGCCGGCTGCGGGTGGGCGACGTGTGCTACGTGATGCCCTACCTGTCGTGCGGCCGGTGCGTGGCCTGCCGCCAGGGCAAGACCAACTGCTGCGTGAACATCCAGGTGCTGGGCGTGCACCGCGACGGCGCCTTCACCGAATACCTCAGCCTGCCGGAAGCCTTCGTGCACCAGGCCGAGGGCGTCACGCTGGACCAGGCCGCGATGGTGGAATTCCTCGCCATCGGCGCCCACGGCGTGCGCCGTGGGGATGTCCAGCCCGGCCAGCGGGTGCTGGTCGTCGGCGCCGGGCCGATCGGCATGGCCACCATGATCTTCGCCCGCATGCGCGGCGGCGTGGTAACCGCCATCGACGGCCGGCAGGACCGCCTGGACTTCTGCCGCCGCGAACTCGGCGTGGCCGATGCGGTCGCGCTGGGGGAGGGCGACGAGGCGCGCCTGCGCGAGATCACCGACGGCGAGTTCTTCGACGTCGTCTTCGACGCCACCGGCAACGGCAAGGCGATCGAGCGCGGGTTCGGCTTCGTGGCGCACGGCGGCACCTACGTCCTGATCTCGGTGGTGCGCGACACCATCACCTTCTCCGACCCCGAGTTCCACAAGCGCGAGACGACGCTGCTGGGCAGCCGCAACGCCACCACGGAGGATTTCGAGACCGTGATCGCCGCCATGCGCGACGGCCTCGTGCCCACGGCGGCGCTGAACACCCATCGCCTGGCGCTGGCCGACGTGCCCCGTGATTTCGCCCAGCTGCTCGATCCGACGCGCGGCGTGGTCAAGGCGATCGTGGAAGTCTGAGCCGCGCCATGGTCCAGCCCATCCTCCAGTTCGGCACCAGCCGCTTCCTGCAGGCGCACGTCGACCTGTTCGTGCACGAGGCGCTCGCGGGTGTCGGCGGCGCCGGCGACGCGCTCGGCGGCATCACCGTGGTGCAGACCACCGATCGCCCCGCCAGCGCCGCCCGCGTGGCGGCGCTGGCGTCGGGCGCCGGGTATCCGGTGCGCATCCGGGGCCTCGCCCGGGGCGAGCGCGTGGACCGCACCGTCGCGTGCACGGCGGTGCGCGAGGCCTGGCAGGCCGCCGCCCGGTGGCCCGCGCTGCGCGCCGCGATGGCCGGGGGCGAGGTGCAGGTGGTGGTCTCCAACACCGCGGACCGGGGCTACCTTCCGGACGAGCGCGACGGCCCGGCGGCCCTGGCCGCGGGCGCGCCCGCGCCGCACGGCTTTCCCGCCAAGCTGCTGGTGCTTCTGCACGGCCGCTGGACGGCCGCGCCGGCCGAGGCGCTGACCCTGCTGCCGTGCGAACTGGTGGCGCGCAACGGCGACGTGCTGCGCGACGTGGTCCGCGACCTCGCGCGTGGGTGGGGACTGGGCGCCGACTTCGACGCGTGGCTGACGGGCCATTGCGTCTGGGGCAATTCCCTGGTCGACCGCATCGTCTCCGAGGCCATCGAGCCGGTCGGCGCGGTCGCCGAGCCCTATGCCGCCTGGGTCGTCGAGCGCCAGAGCGGCCTACGCCTGCCGTGCACCCACCCCGCGATCGTGCTGACCGACGACCTGGCGTTCTACGAGCGGCTCAAGCTGTTCCTGCTCAACGCCGGCCACACCTGGCTCGCCGAACGCTGGCTGCGCGACGGCGGGGCGCCCGGCGCGACCGTGCGCGAAGCGATGGCCGACGCCACGCTGCGCGGCGGGCTGGAGGCGGTGTGGGCCGACGAGATCCTGCCGGTGTTCGGCGCGCTGGGAGTCGCCGCCCGTGCGCAGGCCGACGCCTACCTGACCGACGTGCGGGAGCGCTTCGAGAATCCGTTCCTCGACCACCGCATCGCCGACATCGCGCAGAACCACGCGCAGAAGAAGCAGCGCCGCTTCGGCCCCATCGTGGCGCTGGCGGCCCAGCGCGCGCCGCACCTGGCCCAGCCCGGGCTCGCGGCGGCGCTGGCCTCCGGCTGAATCACCCATGTGGATGGGGGTGGTGGCGATCACGCACGACAGCGGCTGCGGCATGCGCGGGACCGGCAAGGGACTGGCGCGGCCGCGGCGGAACCTGCGCGGGCCTGCCGACCACCCCGATGTTCGCCGGCGTGCACGCGATCGGACCGGGCGCGAGGTCGACCAGATCGCGCCGCCGGGCGACACGCTCGCGGCCCCGGAGCCGGGGATGTCCGCCGCGCTCACGATCCAGGACGAAGGCGGAACGCGCGCGACCATCGCGCGGGGCCGTGAACGGCCGCAGGGCATGTTGGCGCGAGCCAACCTGGCGCGGCGACGTCCCGTTCCCTGGCGTCACCGGGTGGTCGGGCTGCAGTGCGGCGGCTCCGACGGCCGCTCGGTCGTCAGCGCCGCTCCGGCCCTGGGTGCGGCGGTCCCCTGCTCGTCGCGCCGGCCGTTCAGACCCTGCTGCGCGCCATCGCGCTCCTGAGTTCCTCGATGGTCGCCGGCTTGGGCACGTGGGCGTCGAAGCCCGCGTCGAAGGCCTTGCGCGCGTCGGTGCGACGGCCGAATCCCGACATCGCGATGGCGTAGAGCTCGGCCGTCGACGTCCGCCGTCGGATCTCGCGGATCAGTTCGTAGCCATCCATCTCGGGCATGCCCAGGTCCGAGATCAGCAGGTCGTAGGACTTCGATTCCAGCGCGCTCAGGGCTTCCTTGCCGTTGGCGGCGACATCGACGAGCGCACCCTCCAGCCGCAGCACCTCGGCCAACGGCAGGAGCCCGTCGATGTAGTCGTCCACCACCAGCAGGCGCAGGCCGGAAAAGCTCTGCGCGATCGCGCGGGCCGGCGCGACCTCGCCCACCGGCCCCGACGCCGTCCTCAGCGGGAGCCAGACGGTGAACCGCGCGCCCTTGCCGAGGCCCTCGGAATGGGCCTGCACGCGCCCGCCGTGGGCGCGCGTGAGTTCGTGGACCAGCGCCAGGCCGATGCCCAGGCCCCCGTTGGCCGGCATGGCGCCCACCTCGACCTGATTGAACATCCCGAAGACGTGGGAGAGGAATTCCGGCGCGATGCCGCAGCCGTCGTCCTCGATCGTCACGCGCGCCGCGCGCTCCTCCCTCGCCACGCCGACGGCGATGGCGCCGCCCTCCGGGGTGAACTTCATGGCATTGCTCAGCAGGTTCCAGACGATCTGCTCGATGCGGGTGCGGTCGCCCATGCAGAGGATCCCCGGCTCGCACGCGAGCGTCAGCGTCTGGTGCTTGGCCCGCACGTCGGCGGCCTGGGCGAGCGATTCGACCAGCTCGCCGAGGTCGAGCGTCACGCGGTTGAGTCGCAGCTTGCCGGTGCGGATGCGCGAGAGGTCCAGCAGGTCGTTGATGATGCGCGTCTGGCTGCCCACCGCGCGCTTGATGGTCTCGCCGATCGCCATCACCCGGGGCTCGCGCGTCGCGAGCGGCAACCGCGTCAGCAGCTCGACGTTCATCTGGATGAGGTTGAGCGGCTGCTTGAGCTCGTGCGACATTACGGCCAGGAACTTGTCCTTGAGCTCGTTGGCCGTCTGCGCGGTGAGGTTGGCCTTCTTCTCCCGCGAGAGCTGCTGCTCCTGCGCGAGTTCGGCCTGCTTGCCCTCGGTCATGTCGCGGGCGATCTTCGCGAAGCCCTTGTGGCCGTCCAGCGCGATCGGCGTCATGACGCCGCTGCAGTAGATCCGCCCCCCGTCCTTGCGCAGGTGCCAGCGCTCGTCCTCCGCCCGGCCCCGGGTCGCCGCGTCGCGCAGTTCCCGCTCCGGCACCGAGGCGGCGCGGTCCTCCGGCGTGAAGATGGTGGCGATCGGCTGGCCGACCATCTCCGCCTCGCCGTGGCCGAAGGCGCTGACGGCCCCCGCGTTCCAGGTCGTGACGATGCCGTCCTCGTCGGTGGTGATGATGATGAAGTCGCGGGTGGTGGCGGCCACGAGCCGCAGGCGTTCCTCGTTCGCCTCGGCCAGCTGCTGCGCGTCGCGCAGCTTGGTGACGTCGAAGAAGTTGATGATCGCGCCTTCGATCTTGTCGTCGGCGGTGCGGTAGGGAAGGATGCGGGCGAGGTAGCGCGAGCCGTCCATGCCCGAGACGTGCCGCTCCGACACGCGCAGGTCCTTGAACGTGGACGCCGCGTCGTCGGCCAGCTCGGGATAGTTCAGGCGGCTGGTGATGTCGAACAGCGATCGCCCGTGGTCGGTCGGGATCAGCGCGAACAGCTTGCTCGCCTGCGGCGTGTAGCGCTTGATGCGCATGCCCCGGTCCACGAAGATGGTCGCGATCTCCGACGAGGTGATGAGGTTCTGCAGGTCGTCGTTGATGTGGCCCCGTTCCTCGACCTTCACCTTCAGCTCGAAGTTGACGGTGACGAGTTCCTCGTTCATCGACTGCAGTTCCTCCTTGCTCGTCTCCAGCTCCTCGGTCGCCGAGCGCAGTTCCTCGTTGATGGCCTGCAGTTCCTCGTTGGAGGCCTTGAGTTCCTCGGTGGAGGTCTCCGCGGTCTCGATCGTCTCCTGCAGATGCACCTTCATCTGCTTGATCTCGTGCTCGAGCTGGCCGATCAGCTGGGCGCGGGCGGGGTCGGGCGGGCCGCCCTCGTGCGGCCGGATGCTCTCCTCGACCTCGTCGAAGACCACCAGGGTGAGCGGCCCGGTGCCCGGCTCCGGGCGCACCGGGCGCACGATGATGTTGAGGTGGAACTGCCGGCCGTCGACCTCGCGCTGGAGCAGGCGCGTCTCCACGCTGCGCTCGGACTGCGCGGCCTTGAACAGGGCGGTGCGCAGTTCGAGGCGGATGTCGTCGCGCACGTTGCTCAGGAGGTTGTCCGAGGGCTCGCCCTGCAGCCGCTCCATGAAGCGTCCCACCCCCTTGGACATGTGGCAGATGTTGTGGTGCCTGTCGACCAGCACGCTCGGGGGCGCGTACTGCTCCACCGCGCGCTGGTGCACCTCGGCGAAGCCGCGGCGTTCGGAACGCCGGGCGACGGCCTGCCCGGCCCGCGCCGTTCCCGCGAAGCCGTCCAGCGACAGGTCCGTCACCAGCGGCAGCGACCGCCGCGTCGGGAAATCGGGATTGACGCGGAAGATCCGGTGCTTCTTGTCGACCGCGACGAACAGGTTGCCCACCGCGTCCGACGATTCGGACGTGCCCAGGAAGAGGTAGCCGTTGGGCTGCAGCGCGAGGCGGAAGACCTCCAGCACGTACTGCTGCGCCTCGCGATCGAGGTAGATCAGCAGGTTGCGGCAGGTGATCAGGTCCAGCCGCGAGAACGGCGGGTCCCGCAGCAGGTTGTGCGCGGCGAACAGGATCGGTTCGCGCACCGCGTTCGAGATCCGGAACTGGTCGTGGTCCTGGACGAAGAACTGCCGCAGCCGTCCCGGGGCGATGTCCTCGACGATGCCCTCGGGGTAGACGCCCTTGCGCGCGGTGGCGATTGCGCGTTCGTCGATGTCGGTCGCGAAGATCTGCACGTCCAGCGCCTTAGCCTGCAGGTCGGCGTATTCCTTGAGCAGGATGCCGACCGAGTAGGCTTCCTCGCCGGTCGCGCAGCCGGCCACCCACACCCGCAGCGGATCGCCGGCGGACTTCTGCGCGATCAGCGTGGGGACCACCTCGCGCTCCAGCGCGTCGAAGGCGTCGCGGTCGCGGAAGAAGTTCGTGACGCTGATGAGCATGTCCTGCAGCAGGGGGACGGCCTCCTCGGGGTGGCTTTCCAGGAAGCGGTGGTAGGCCGACAGGTCGTGCACCTGGTTGACCTGCATCCGCCGCTCGATCCTGCGCAGCACGGTGGCGCGCTTGTAGTGCTTGAAGTCGTGGCGGGTGAACGACCGCAGCAGGCCCATGATCTGCTGGAGCGCCGCCTCGTCCCGGGCCGCGTCGTTGCCGCCCGCCGCCTCGCCCGGGGGCGGAGCGGGGGCGTCGTCGGGCAGGTGGATGCGCTTCGCGTCGGACCACAGCGCCACCAGCCGCCGGCCCATCTCGGCCACGGGCAGGACGAGGTCGACCCGGCCCGTGGCGATGGCCGCCAGGGGCATGCCGTCGTGTTCCGCCTCCTCGGGCCGCTGCGCCAGGGTGATGCCGCCGTGCTCCTTCACGCGCTGCAGCCCGAGGGCGCCGTCGCTGCCGGTGCCCGACATCACGATGCAGATCGCGCGTTCCCGGTGCGCCTCGGCCAGGGTGCGGAAGTACACGTCCACGGCCACCTGCCGGCCCCTGGGGCGCTCGTCGGCGACCGGACGCAGGTGCCCGTCGTCCATCGTCAGCGCCATGCCGGGCGGAATCACGTAGACATGGCCGGCACGGATCGGCACGGGCGCGGTGACCTGGGACACGTCCATGGGCGTGGCGCGCTGGAGGATCTCCGCGGCGTTGCTGCGGTGGCGTGGCGACAGGTGGAGGATCACCACGAACGCCATGCCGCAGTCCGCGGGCACGTGCGCCAGGAAGCGCTGCACGGCCTCCAGGCCACCGGCCGAGGCGCCGATGCCGATGACGGGGAACGGAAGATGACTCGGTACGGGCACATCCTCCTCGGTCGGCGAAGCGGGCGTGGTGGTCATTGGGTGTTCCTCATCGGTATTCGACTGTACCGCCGCAACCGCGCGCGGGCCGCCCGTGGTCGGTCCGCACCGCATCCGCCGGCCTCCGCGCGCGTTCCGGCCACCGGACCGGCGACCGTGGATGGCACGCACGCGGCGCCTGCGCCGACATCGCACGCTCGGCGGCCCCCGGCACGGGCGCAAGAATCGCGGCATGACCTCCCCGCGACCCGACCGTCCGCCCGCCATCCTCTCCCTGGAGCAGAAGGAGGAGCAGTTGCGCCTCGCCGTCGAGGCGGCGGACATGGGGCTGTGGGACGTGGACGTGCCCACCGGTACGCTCTTCTGGCCGCCCCGGGTCAAGGCGATGTTCGGCATCTCGGCCGAGGCCGAGGCGACGCTGGACGATTTCGTCGCCGGCCTGCATCCGCAGGACGCTCCGGCCGTGCTGGCCGCGTTCGCCGCCGCGCAGGACCCGGCGCTGCGCACGGTGTACGACGTGGAGTACCGCACGCTCGGTAAGGAGGACGGCCGGGAGCGCTGGGTGGCGGCGCGCGGCCGCGGGCTCTTCGATGCGTCGGGGCGGTGCGTCCGCGCGATCGGAACGGCCGTCGACATCACCGTGCGCAAGCAGGCCGAGGCCCTGCAGCGCGAGGCCCGCAGGAAGAAGGACGTGCTCGACCGCATCGAGGAGGCCACGCGGCCGCTGAGCGACGCGGAGGAGGTGATGCAGGTCACGGTGCGGTTGCTGGGCGAGCACCTCGGCGTCACGCGCTGCGCCTACGCCGACGTCGACGCCGACAACGACCGCTTCACCATCCGCAGCGACTGGTCGCCGGGCGCGGCGTCCAGCGCCGGGGTGTATTCGCTGGACCGGTTCGGCCTGCAGGCCGCTTCCAGCATGCGCGAGGGGCGCCCCCTGGTGGTGGAGGACGTGGCGCGGGAACTGGGCGAGGACGGCGGCCGCATGTTCGAGGCCATCGGCATCCGGGCGATCGTCTGCGCCGGCCTGGTCAAGCACGGACGGCTGGTGGCCATGATGGCGATCCATCACGCGGCGCCGCGCCGATGGTCCGCGCAGGAGGTGGCCCTGGTCACCGAGGTGGTCGGGCGGTGCTGGACGCACATCGAGCGCGTGCGCTCGGCCGCCATGCTGCGCGAGCAAGACCGGCGCAAGGACGAGTTCCTGGTCACCCTGGCGCACGAACTGCGCAATCCGATCGCGCCGATGCTCTACGCCATCGCCCTGATGAAGCGCGAGAACGACCTCTCGCGCCAGCCCCGGCGCCTGGAGGTGATCGAGCGCCAGGCCCACCACATGGTGCGCCTGGTGGACGACCTCCTGGACGTCTCGCGGATCAGCCGCGGGGTCGTGGAACTCAAGCGCGAGGTGGTCGACGTGGCCGCGCTGCTCGACCAGGCCGTCGAGGCGGCCGCCCCGGGGCTGCGCGCGGCCCGCCACACCCTCGCCGTGCGCCGGCCCGACGCGTCGGTGCACGTGCACGTCGATCCGGCGCGGCTGGTGCAGAGCGTGACCAACCTGCTCAACAACGCGGTCAAGTACACCCCCGACGGCGGCGACCTCCGGCTCGCCGCCTGGGCGCAGGACGCGCGGGTCGTGATCGAGGTCGCGGACAACGGCATGGGCATCCCGCCCGACGACCACGTCCGGCTGTTCGAGCTCTTCGCCCAGCTGCCGCACACCGGGCGCAAGGCGCACGGCGGGCTGGGCATCGGCCTGTCGATCGTCAAGCGCCTGATCGAGATGCACGGCGGCACGATCGGCGTGCGCAGCGCGGGGCTGAACGAGGGCGCCACGTTCCGCATCGAGCTGCCGCGGGCGGCTCCGGCGATCGCGCCCGAGACCCGGCCGGCGCCGGTGGCGGGGTCCGGCAATGCGGGCCGCGTCCTGGTCGTGGAGGACAACCCGGACGGCCTGCGGATGCTGGTCGAACTGATCGAGGCCAGCGGCCACGCGGTGCGCGGCGCGGCCGACGGAGCGCAGGCGCTGCGCATCGTGGCGGCGTGGCGGCCCGATCTGGTGCTGCTCGACCTGGGGCTGCCGTCGATGGACGGCCACGAGGTGGCGGCCCGGCTGCGTGGCGAATGCGGCCTCGCCGATACCCCGATCGTGGCGCTCACGGGCTGGGGCACCCGGCAGGACAAGGCCAGGACCGCCGCCGCCGGCTTCGCCGACCACCTCACCAAGCCGGTGACGGCCGAGCGGCTGCTGCAGGTCGTCGACACCTGGATCGGCCGCCCGGCCGGGGCGCGTTCCGCGCCGGCCTGAATCCGCCGCGCGCCCGCGCCGGGGCCCGCGCGGCGACAATCCCCGCCATGGCTCAAGGCAAGCGAATCTCGACGGACATCGGCGGCGACGCCGTGCGTGCAATCCTGGAACTGGGGGCGGCGGCGCGGCTCGCCCGGTCGGCCGCCGGCGAGGGCCAGGCCGCGGCGGCCGCGCGCCTGGGCGTGCACGTCCAGACCATCGGCCGCATCGAGGCGGGCGAGCCGGGCGTGGCCATCGGGCACGTGGTCGGCCTGCTCGCGCTCTACGGCATCGGCGTCGGCCCGCGCGCGCCGCAGGGCGCGGAATGATGGCCGCACCCCTCGCCGAAGCCACGGCCACCACCCTGCGCACGCTGCCGAACGGCGTCCGGCTGCTCGCCATCGCCATGCCCCAGGTGCGCAGCGCCAGCGTGGGGGTGTTCCTGCGCGTGGGCTCGCGCGAGGAGACGCCCGCGACCAACGGCATCGGCCACGTCCTGGAACACATGGCCTTCAAGGGCACCGCGACCCGCGACGTGCAGGCCATCAACCTGGACGCGGAACGCCTGGGCGCCGACGTCAACGCCTTCACCGGGAAGGACATGACGGGCTACTTCATGACCGGCCTGGGCCGCCACGCCGGGCAGTTGCTGGGCATGACCGCCGACATCGTCCTGAACGGCACCTTCCCGGCGCAGGAACTCCAGCGCGAACTGGAGGTGATCCGCCAGGAGGCCATCGAGTACGAGGAGGACCCGCAGGACAGCGCCGGCGACCTGCTCGACCGCGCGCTGTGGGGCGACGACCCGATGGGCATGCCGGTGATCGGCACCGTCGGCAACATCGAGGGCTTCACCCGGGACGATCTGGTGCGCCACGTGCGGACGCACCACGTGGCCGGCAAGACGGTCGTCGTGGCGGCGGGCAACTTCGACGTCGGGGCCTGGCTGGCGCAGGCCGAGACCCTCTTCGCCGCGATGCCCTCGGCGGGCGAGGCGTCCGCGCCGCGCCCGCCCGCGCCACCCGCGCCGCCGGCGCACGTCGGCCAGGCGCTGGCGCTGCGCTTCACGCAGGTCTCGCAGGTGTTCCTGAACGTCGCCTATCCGCTCGCGCCGGCGCGGGCGGAGGACCTGTCGGGCCAGCGCTGGCGGCTGGCGGCATCGCTGGCCGCCCACGTGTTCGGCGAGGGCATGTCCTCGCCCCTGGTCGACCGGGTCCGTGAACGCCTTGGCCTGGCCTACACGGCCTACGCCATGCTGGACGCCGGGGACGTGTGGGCCAGTTTCGTGGTGCACGCGGTGACCACGCCCGACAAGCTCGACGCGCTGGTGGCGGCCACGGGCGAACTGCTGCGCGCGCAGGCCCTGGCCATCGACCCGGTGCACCTGGAGCGGGCGAAGAACCAGCTCACCGTGGCGCGCGTGCGCGCCGGCGAACGCACCCACGCGACCATGGAGCAGGCGGTGGAGGAACTGTTCGCCAGCGGCAGCGTGACGCCGCTGGCCGCGTCCCTCGCGATGATCGAGGACATCGGCGCGGAGGAGGTGCGGGCGGTCTTCGAGCGCATGCTGGCGCGCGTCCCGGCGCTGGCCATCACCGGCAAGGGCGCCACCGCGCGGACCGCCCGGCGGCTGGCGGACCTGCTGGCCGACGGCGGCGAGGCGCCGGCCGTGCCGGCCACGGGGCGGGCGCGCCGCCGCTAGGGCGTGCGGGACAGGGTGTCGAGGGCCATGACGTGGGCCAGGTGCGACAGCCCCTGGGGCAGGTTGCCCTGCATCGCGCCGGTGCGCGGATCGACCATCTCGGCGAACACGCCGACGCCGCGCGCCAGGGCGGCCTCCAGCGCCCGGAGCTTCGCCAGCGCGGTCTCGCGCTGGCCCAGCAGGGCCCGCGCCTCCACCATCCAGAACGAGCACGCGACGAAACAGGCCTCCTCGTCGGCCACCCCGCTGTAGCGGTGGTGGAAGGCGCCGTGGCCGAGGTGCCGGTCGATGGCGTCCAGCGTCCTGGCCAGCCGCTCCGGGCCGTCGAAGCGGAAGCGCACGGCCAACGCCAGGGACGCGTCGAGTTTTTCCGAGCCCGGGTGGAACACGTAGGACTGGAGGGCCTCCGACCAGCAGTGCTCGCCGATCCAAGCCTCGATCCGGTCGCGCTCGCGGGACCAGCGGTCGCGGCAGGTGGTGGGCAACTGGCCCGCGTCGGCCAGCTCGACCGCGCGCGCGAGCGCCTGCCAGCAACTGACCTTCGAGTTCGTGTAGTGCTGCAGTTCGGCCAGCTCCCAGATGCCCGAGTCCTTCTGGCGCCAGCAGTCGGCGCACTGGTCAGCCAGCCGCGCCAGCAGTTCCGCGCTCGCGGCATCGAGGATGTTGCCGCCCTCGACGAAGCGCGAGGCGGTCTCGAAGATGTCGCCGAAGACGCCGTGCTGGCGCTGCGAGGTGGCGTCGTTGCCGACCCGCACCGGCGTGGAGCGCCGGTAGCCGGGGACGTCCACGGCCCTGGCCGGCGGCACCTCCCCGCCCTGCAGCGTGAAGCAGACGCGCGGGCCGTGCGCCTCCAGCCGCTTGAGCAGCCACGTGAACGCGGCCTTGGCCTCACCGAGCGCGCCGGCGGCCAGGAAGGCCTTGACCGTGTAGCCCGCGTCGCGCACCCAGGCGAACCGGTAGTCGTAGTTCTTGCCGCCGCCGATGCCCTCGGGCAGCGAGGTGGTGGCGGCCGCGGCGATCGCGCCGGTCGGCGAGTACAGCAGCAGCTTCAGCGCCAGCGCGCTGCGCAGGAACTGCGGCCGGGTGCCGGCCTCGTGCGCGAGGCCGCGCGCCCAGACCTTCCATTCGCGGTCGGACACCTCGATGCGCGCGTCCAGGTCCTCGATGGTCGGGATGACCAGCGGCTCGTCCTCGCCCGCGACCACGGCCACGATCTCGCGCGTGCCCGCGCCGACCTCCAGGGCACCGCGCGCGCCGTCGTCGAAGCGCTCCATGCGCACGCCCGGGCTGTGCAGCAGCACGCCCAGCACCCGCCCGACATGGAAGACCGGGTGGCGGCCGGTCGTGGAGTGGTAGGGGCTCACCACGTCCGCGCGCCGGCCGAACAGCACCCGCAGCTCGAACCGCACCGTGCCTTCCAGGCCCTCGACGCGCCGGGCGAGCTCGGCCCAGGGCAGGCGTCCGGCCGTGCCGCTATTGAGCGACTCGGTCAGCCGCGCGATGCCATCGGCCGTGACGAAGGTCGTCTCCAGCACGTTGCTGTCCGCGCGGTAGCGGTGCGTCGCGGTGAACGCCGCGCTGGGCGCGAGTTCGAACCGCCCGCCTTCCTCCGGATCGAGCAGCCGGTTGAACAGCGGCGGCGAATCGAGGTTGGGAACGCACCACCAGTCGATCGAGCCGTCGATGCCCGACAGCGCCACCGACCGGCCGTCGCCCAGAACGCCGTAACGCTCGAGCGGCAGGTAGCCGTCCACGCGCCGCGGCGCCTCCGGGCGGGCCGAGACCGTGTCGCCGCGCACGCCGGAGGAGTCCGCCAGGGCCTCAGGCGACACCGGCGCCGCCGGTCACGCCGAACACCTCGCCGCTGATGTAGCTGCCTTCCTGGCTGGCCAGCAGCACGTAGACCGGCGCGAGCTCCACCGGCTGGCCGGGACGGCCGAACGCGCTCTCGGCCCCGAACTTGGCGACCTTCTCGGGCGGCTGTCCGCCCGAGGCCTGCAGCGCCGTCCAGAACGGACCCGGCGCCACGACGTTGGCGCGGATGCCCTTCTCGATCAGCTGCTTGGCCAGCGCCTTGGTGTAGGCCACGATGCCCGCCTTGGTGGTCGCGTAGTCCAGCAGGATCGCCGAGGGCTCGTAGGCCTGGATAGACGCGGTGGTGATGACCGAGGCGCCGGGCGGCAGGTGCGGCACGGCCGCCTGCGCGATCCAGTGCATCGCGTAGAGGTTGGTCTTCATGGTCCGGTCGAAATCCTCCGACGTGACCTTGGAGATGTCCTCGCGGTTCTGCTGGCGTCCGGCGTTGATGACGAGGATGTCGAGACCGCCGAGCTGCCCGACCGTGCGGTCGACCAGCTCCCGGCACCAGGCCTCGTCGGTGATGTCGCCCGGCAGCGCGACGGCCTTGCGTCCTTCGGCCTCGATCAGCGCGATGACCTCGCGCGCATCGGCCGCCTCGCTCTCCAGGTAGGAGATGGCGACGTCGGCGCCTTCGCGCGCGAAGGCGATGGCCGCGGCCCGGCCGATGCCGCTGTCGCCGCCGGTGACGAGGGCCTTGCGGCCCTGGAGCCGGCCCGCGCCCCGGTAGCTGGTCTCGCCGTGGTCGGGCACCGGGTCCATTTGCGAGGCAATGCCGGGCGCCGGCTGTGGCTGGCGGGGGAAGGGAGGCTGGGGGTACTGGCTGCGGGGGTCCTGCATGGAAAGGCGATCTGACAAGGTGGTGCTCCGTCGGGGTTGAACGATGAGGGAATCGTCCCGACGCCGCTGCGCACCGGATGGCGGCCAACCGTGCGCCCGCGCGTAGGAGCGGGTCTGCGCTTGGGCAGGACGCCCGGACCCGTGAAGCCAGCCTGTCCACCTACCGCCGTATGGCCGATGCGTCGCTTCCGGCGGCGGGCGGGCGGGGCCCATCGTCGCGCGGTCCGTGCCGTCACACGGGTGCGACAACCGTGGCCCGACGTGGTCCGGGTCGCCCCCACCCACCTTCCAGACCGATCCAATGAACGACCGCCCCGTTTTCTTCATGCTCCATGCCCTCGGGGGCAGCGCGCGCGCCTGGGACGGCGTCGCCGCCGCGCTCGACCCCGGCTTCGAGGTCGTCGCGATCGACCTGCCCGGATTCGGCGACGCGCGGGACGCGTCCGACCTGGGCGTCGTCGACCTCGCCGACCACGTCGCCGCCATCGTGCGGGCGCGGGGCGCCGCCCGCTGGCTGCTGGTCGGCCACAGCCTGGGCGGCAAGATCGCCTCGATCGTCGCCGCGCGCGCCCTGGCCGGCGCGCCGGGGTTGTTCGGCCTGGCCGGCGTGGTGCTGCTGGCCGGGTCGCCGCCGTCGCCCGAGCCGATGGACGAGGACCGGCGCCGGACGATGATCGGCTGGGCGGCGCACGGACCGCTCGACGCCGATGCCGCCCGCGCTTTCGTGGACGGCAACGTCGGCGATCCGCTCGCGCCCGAGGCCGACCGGCTCGCCCTCGACGACCTGCGGCGCGCGTCGCCGGCGGCGTGGCTCGCCTGGCTCGAACGCGGCAGCCTGGAGGACTGGTCGGGCGAGGTCGGCCGGCTCGACCTGCCGGCGCTGATCGTCGTCGGCGCCACCGACGGCGACCTGGGCGAAGCCGGCCAGCGCGCGACCAACGCGACCGTCTACCCGCGCGCCGACATCGTGGTGGAGGCGGGCGCGGGTCACCTGCTGCCGCTGGAACGCCCGCGGCAGATCGCCGAGCGGCTCACGCGCTTCTGGCACGGGACGGCCGGCGTCGGGCCGGCGGTGCCCGAGGCCTTCGCCCGCCTGGTCGCGTCGGCCCGCGTGAGCCGCCGCACGCGCGCCGCGCTCGCGGTCCGGGCGCTGGCCGACGACGCCGGCTACCGGCCGCGCGTGCTGTCCGCGCCGCAGCTGGGCACCCTGCGCCAGCTGGCCGACGCCGTGGTGCCGCAGACCGGGTCGCCGATCGACCTGGCGGCGCGGATCGACGCGCAGCTCGCGGCGGGCAAGGCCGACGGCTGGCGCTTCGCGGACCTGCCGCCCGACCGCGAGGCCCATGCCCTGGCGCTCGACGCGCTGGCCGGCTTCGCCGCGCTCGGCGAGCCCGAACGCCACGCCCTCCTCACCCGCCTGGGCGAGGGGGCGTTCGACGGCGCGGCCCTGTCCGGGCCGCAGATGAAGCGCTGGTTCGAGGACCTGCGCGCCGACCTGGTGCGCCTCTGGCTGGCGCATCCCGCGGCCATGGCCCGCATCGGCTTCGACGGTTTCGCCAATGGCGGGGACGGTCCGCGCAAGCAGGGTTTCGAGCGGCTGGGCGCCGGCGAACGGGAAGCCTGGGAACCGGTGATGGAGGTGACGCGATGAAGCTCGATGCGATGCGCCTGCACGGCGGGGACGAGGTCGTGGACGCGGTGGTGATCGGCACCGGCGCCGGGGGCGCGCCGCTGCTCGCGAAGCTGGCCGCGCGCGGCCTCCGCGTGGTCGCGCTGGAAGCCGGCGACAACCGGGAACCGGGCGACCACACCGCCGACGAGGCCGAGGGCACGGACATCAACTGGATGGAGGAACGCCTGAGCGGCGGCGCCACCCCGACCGCGTTCGGCTCCAACAACAGCGGCACGGGCGTCGGCGGCTCGACCCTGCACTGGGGCGCCTTCACGCCGCGCCCCGATCCGCGCGACCTCCGGCTGCGCACGCTGACGGGGCAGGGCCACGACTGGCCGATCCCGCACGCGGAACTCGTCGGCTACATCGAGCAGGTCGAGCGCTTCATCGGCGTCTCCGGCCCGTCCCGCTATCCGTGGGACCCCGAGCGCACGTACCCGCTGCCGCCCGCCCGTCGCAACGCCTCGGCGGACATGATGGCGCGGGGCTGCGCCGCGCTGGGCATCCGCACCGCCGACGCGCCGGCCGCCCTGGTCTCGCGCGACTGGCAGCAGGAAGGCGGCGGACTGCGCCAGGCCTGCGTGAACTGCGGCTCCTGTCACCAGGGGTGCCGCAACGCCTCCAAGGGCAGCATGGACACGACCTACCTGCCATCGGCGGTCGCCCACGGCGCGGAGATCCGGCCCGGCTGCCGGGTCCACGGCATCGAGCGCGACGCCGCCGGACGCGTGACCGGCGTCGTCTACCGGCAACGCGGCGTCGACCGCCGGCAGCGCTGCGCGGCGCTGTTCGTCTGCGCCGGCGGCATCGAGACCCCGCGGCTCCTGCTGCACACCGGCCTGGCCAACGGCAGCGGCCAGGTCGGGCGCAACTTCATGGCGCACGGCGCGACCCAGGTCTGGGGCCGTTTCGACACCGAGATGCGCAGTCACCGGGGCTATCCGTCGTCGCTCCTGACCGAGGACACGCTGCGTCCGGCCGATGCCGACTTCGCGGGCGGCTACCTGATCCAGAGCCTGGGCGCCATGCCCGCCACGCTGGCGACCTCGATGGTGCGCGGCGCCGGGCTGTGGGGCCGGGCCCTGGTGGACGCGGTCGACGGGTACCGTTTCATGGCCGGCGTCGGCATCAACGCCGAGTGCCTGCCCGCCGACGGCAACCGGCTCGAACTCTCGGACGAGCGCGACGCCTTCGGCATGCCCAAGGCGGTCGTCAGCTTCAGCGCCGGCGCCAACGAAGCGGCGATCGACCGGCACGCGACGCGCACGATGCGCCGGATCGTCGAGGCGGCGGGCGCCAGCGCGACCATGGTGCTGCAGCGCACCGCGCACACCATCGGCACCTGCCGCATGGGCACCGACCCGGAGACCGCCGTGGTGGACGCCGACGGCCGCAGCTTCGACATCGACAACCTGTGGATCTGCGACAACTCGGTGTTCCCGAGCTCGCTCGTCGCCAACCCGGCGCTGACCATCATGGCGCTGTCGCTGCGCACCGCGGAGCGCTTCCTGGCGGCCTGAGGGGCGGGGCGGTCCGGCGCCCGGCTCAGTCCGCCGCCGGCGACCATTCGACGAACACGGCGTCGTCGAACGGGCATTCCTCCAGGTTCGCCCCCGGGCCGCCCCGGTCCACCACGATGAAGTCGCGCACCGCGTCCAGCACGATCAGCGGGTGGTGCCAGACGTTGCGCGCGTAGTTCACGCCCTGCCAGCCGTGGGTGACGAAGGCCTGAGGGGGGCCGGGACGCCCGCCCGCGTCGGGCGCCACCACGATCAGGCAGGGCGCCGGGTCCAGGGGCAGGAAGGCCTGCGACCCCAGCGGATGGCGCTCCATCAGCCGCAGCCGCACGGGCGCCGCCTGCGGCCGGGCGCGGAACACGTTGAGCAGCGTGCGGCCGCCCTCGGCGGCGACGTCCACGCTGGCGAGGTCGTGGAAACGGGTCGTCGTGCCCGCGTTGATGACCTGCTGACGGGCGTGCGCCAGCTCGACGACGTCGCCGAACGCGGCGAAGGCCGCGGCGTCGAGCGGGCGGGGCCGCAGGATCCTCATGTCGCGCCGCCGGCGGCGGGGCCGAGCGGGGCGAAGCGCTGCCGCGCGAAGTTGGCGACGTGCGGCGCGAAGCCCATGAAGCCCTTGACGGCGTGGAACTCCGGCGTGTCGTAGACCCAGTCGCCGGCCACTTCGTACAGGGCCGCGTACTTCGGCCCGCCCTCCAGCGAGACGAAGCGCCGCGCCGACAGCCAACCCGGACACGCCAGCAGGGCCGGCACGTGCACCGTGTCGTACCAGTGGTTGAAGGCCGCCTCGTGCGCCGGATCGACGTCCACGCGCACCAGGTGCAGCTGCGGCGCGGCGGCGCTCATGGCGCGGCCTCCACCGGCGGCCTCTGGCGCGGGAACTTCAGCGTCGCCTCGACCTTGAGCACCTGCTGGCCGCGCTCGTTGGTCGCGCTGGCCTGCCACACGACGCTGCGCGTGCGCGGGTTCATCTGGGCGATCCAGACCTTGAAGTCGAGCGTGTCGTCGTAGAACACCGGGCCGGTGAACCAGAAGCGGTCCTCGATCGACACGCCCAGCGTGCCGGCGAGTTCGGCCGACAGGACGCTGGTGCAGATGCCCGCGACCAGGATGCCCGGGGCCAGGCGCCGGCCGAAGCGTGTCGTCTCCGCGTAGCTTTCGTCGACGTGCACGGGACCGAAGTCGCCCGTGGCGGCGATGTAGAGCGCGCCGTCGGCCTCGGTGATGGTCTTGCGCACCGACACGGTCTCGCCCAGGCGCAGGCGGTCGAAGGACTTGAGTTCGTACATGGACGCGGCCCTCCGGTCGTCAGTCGCGCGGCCGCGCGGCGTGCACGGGCACCAGCGTGGCGGTGCCCCGGACCGTCACCTCGCCGTCGGCGGTGGTGCAGCGCACGTCGAACGCGGCCCGGGTCGCGGTGGCTTCCAGCACCTCGACGCGCGACTCGATCGTCTCGCCCACCAGCACCGGCCGCGTGAAATCGATCGCCAGCCCGCCCAGGCGCCAGCCCGGCCCGGCCAGGCGGTCGAGCGCCGTGGTCGCCAGCGCCACCGCGATCAGCTCGAACGCCAGCGCCTGCGCGAAGCCGGCCTCGGCGGCGGCGCGCCGGTCGACGTGCAGCGGCGCCATGTTGCCGCTGATGCCGGTGTACATCGCCTGCTCGGCGACGGTGAGCGTCTTGCGGAACGACAGGTGGTCGCCGACTCGGAGCGCGGCCGGGGTCACAGAGCGAGCCCGTTCCTGATGACCGCCTTGGCGATCAGCATGCGGTGGATCTCGGACGTGCCGTCGTACAGGCGCGTGACGCGGCTGTCGCGGTAGATGCGCTCGAGCGGCAGCTCCTTGCAGAAGCCCATGCCGCCGAAGACCTGGATGCCCCGGTCGGCCACGCGGCCGATCATCTCGGAGGCGTGGAGCTTGACCATCGAGACCTTGTCGCGCGGATCGCGCCCCTGATCGAGCTCCCAGGCGGTATTGAGCACCATCATCCGCGTCGCGAAGATCTCGGTGGCCGAGTCCGCGATCATCTGCTGCACCATCTGGAAGTCGCCGATCGGCTGGCCGAACTGGCGGCGCTCGCCCGCGTGGACCCGCATCATCTCCAGCACCCGGGACGCCATGCCGACCGCGCGCGCGCCGATGTGCGCGAGGCGGATGCCCGCCACGCTGTTCATGATCAGCCGGAAGCCGCCGCCGACCTCGCCGAGCACCGCGTCGGCCGGGATGGCGCAGCCCTCGAACGACAGCTCGGCGTGGCCGTAGCCACGGTGGCCCATCATCGGCTGCACCCGCGCGACGTGGAAGCCCGGCGTGCCCTTGTCCACCAGGAACAGCGTGATGCCGCCGCGCGCGCGCTTCTCGCGGTCGGTCAGCGCCATCACGATCACGTAGTCGGCGATGTCGCCGTCGCTGATGAAGTGCTTGCCGCCGTCGAGGATCCAGCGGTCGCCCTCGCGCCGGGCGGTGGTCGAGATCGACGCCGCGTCGGAGCCCGCGCCGGGTTCGGTGATGGCCATGGCGCAGATCTTCTCGCCCTTGACGGTGGGCAGCAGGTAGCGCCCGCGCTGGTCGGCGTCGCAGGCCAGCAGCATCGGATAGACCTGGCCGAACACGCGCCGGATCAGCGCGTCGGAGGTCTTGCCCAGCTCCTCCTCGACCAGGCAGGTGGTCACGTGGTCGAGGCCGCCACCGCCGCAGGACTCGGGCATGTTCATGGCGAACAGGCCCAGTTCCTGCGCCTTGGCGCGCACGCGCGCCAAGGCCTCGGGCGGCACGTGGCCCAGGGCCTCGGTCTCGTTCTCGAGCGGCTGCACCTCGTGGGTGACGAAGCGGCGCACGGTGTCCAGGAGCAGCTGGGTGTCGGGCGGGATGGAGAAATCGAACATGGCGGGGCGGTCGGTCAGGAGGAAGCGGGCGCGGCGGGCGTGAGGGGGGCGGTGGGCGCGGCGGCGGCGCGAGCGGCCGGCGGTTCGCCGACGGTGCGGGCGGCGATCAGCGCGTCGATCGCCGCGTCGCCGTAACCGAGTTCGCCGAGCACGTCGCGCGTCTGCTGGCCCAGGCGCTGCGGCGCCCAGCGCACGGCCGGGGCCTGGCCGTCGTAGCGCAGCGGGTGGTTGAGCAGCGTGATCGGCGCGCCCTCGACGCTCTCGGCGTCGATGAAGACGCCCAGGTGGGCGAGCTGCGGGTCGTCGCGCAGCTGGTCGTAGTCCTGCACCGGCATGTGCCAGATGCCGCGCGCGGCGAGCAGCGGCAGCCACTGCGCGGTGGTGCGATCGGGCAGTCGCGCCGCGACCAGGCGGGTGATCTCGGCGCTGTGCGCGAAGCTGTCGGCGGTGTCGAATCCGGCCAGCGCGGGCAGGTCCAGCGCGACCGCCAGGTCGGCCGGCGCCGCCATCGAGATCGCCAGGTGGCCGTCGGCCGTCGCGTGGATGCCCGAGGGCCCCGAGCCGCACCAGCTGGCCAGCCCGTGCGGACCGCGCGAGGTGGCCGAGCGCGCGCCGTTCATCCAGGCCGTCATCGATTCGGCCTGCAGGTCGATGGCCGACTGCAGCAGGCTGCCCTCGACCCGGCGGCCTTCGCCGGTGCGTTCGCGCGCCAGCAGGGCCGCGAGGATGCCCATGGCCAGCAGCGAGGCGGCGTGCTGATCGACGATCACCGGCCCGGCCGGGGTGGGCGGACCGTCGGCGCGGCCGGTGCGAGCGGCGAAGCCCGAGCGCGCCTGCAGCAGCAGGTCCTGCCCCGGCAGGTCGCGGTCGGGGCCGCTCGCGCCGTAGCCGCTGACCGACGCGTAGACGATGCGCGGATTGAAGGCCCTGACCTGTTCGTGGCCCAGGCCCAGGCGCTCCATGGCGCCGGGCCGGAAGTTCTCCATCAGGACGTCGGCGTCCTCGACCAGGCGGCGCGCGACGGCCTTGCCGTCGGCGGACTTCATGTCCAGCGCCAGGCTGCGCTTGTTGCGTCCGGTGGTCAGCAGGTTGACGCTCTGGCCGGCGACGAAATGGTTGGCCACCGCCCAGTTGCGGTGGAACGCGCCGTCCAGCGGCTCCACCGCGATCACGTCCGCGCCCATGTCGGCCAGCAGCTGCGCGGCCATCGGCCCGGCGTGGAAGTGGTTGAAGCTGATGACCTTGAAGCCCGAGAGCATGCGTGTTCCTGAGGTGCGTTGCGGCGGTTTCAGGATAGGCGCGGGGCGGCGCGAACGGACCGGGACGGCCTATTCAATAACCGGCGGGGACTATCAGCGCGCCGCATAGCGTCGCGCGGTGCCGCGCAGTGCCGCGCAGTGCCGCTCGGGCTATTCGGCGTGCTTATAGTCGGCGCCCCAAAACGCATGGTCGGCGCCGCGCGGGCGCGACTAAGGTGGGCGCCACCCTTTCTCGCGGACCGCCCATGCCCTCCCACGATCCCGATCGCTTCCGCGGCGTCCATGCCGCCACCGTGTGCCCCTTGCGCGAGGACGGCGCCATCGACGAGGACGCGCTGGCCGCGCACCTGTCTCGCGTCGCGCGCACCGACGGCATCGCCGGCCTGCTGATCAACGGCCACGCCGGCGAGAACTTCATGTTCGGGCGCGCCGACAAGCGCCGCGTCGTCGAGATCGCGCGCGCCGCCTGTCCGGCCTGCACGCTGCTGGTGTGCGGCATCAACGCCGAGGACAGCCTGGAGGCGCAGCGCCACGTCGACGACGCCGAGGCCGCCGGCGCCGACGCGGTGCTGGTCTTCCCGCCGTTCTCCTGGGCGCTGTCGCAGGACGCGGAGGTGGCCGTGCGCCACCACGCGATCGCCACCGCGAACGGCACGCTGCCGGTGTTCCTCTACCAGGCCGGCGTGCGGGCCGGCGCGCTCGGCTACGCGGCCGAAGTGCTGGCGCGGCTGGTGCGGCTGCCGCGCGTGGTCGGCGTCAAGGAGGGCAGCTGGGAGAGCGCCGCCTACGAGGCCAACCTGCGCCTGGTGAACCGCGTGGCGCCGGAGGTGCTGGTGATGGCCTCGGGCGACGAGCACCTGATGACCTGCTTCGCGGTCGGCACGACCGGCACGCTGGTCAGCCTGGCCTGCGTCGCGCCGGAACTGGTGGTGGGGCTCTACCGCGCGATGCAGGCGAACGATCTGCCGGCCGCGCGCGCCTTGAACGAGCGCATCTACCCCCTGGCGAAGGCGATCTACGGCACCGCCCCCGGCGGCCACGCCAACGCGCGCCTGAAGACCTGCCTGAAGCTGCTCGGTCACATCCCGAGCGATGCGATGCGCCCGCCGATGGGACCGCTGGCGGCCGACGAGGTCGCGATGCTGGCGCACGCCCTGGCCGCCGCCGGCCTGCCGACGGTCGAGGGCGTCGCCGCATGACCGCCCCCCGCACCCTGATCCGCAACGGCCGCGTCGTGACGGCCGTGGACGACTACCACGCCGACGTGCTGCTGGAGGACGGCCGGATCGCGACGATCGGGCGTCGGCTCGACGCCGGCCCCGACACGCGCGTCGTCGATGCGACCGGCCTGCTGGTGCTGCCCGGCGGCGTCGATTGCCACACCCACCTGGACAACACGTTCGGCGACTCCACCACCTGCGACGACTACGAGTCGGGCACGCGCGCGGCGGCCTTCGGCGGCACCACGACCATCATCGACTTCGCCTTCCAGGGCAGGCACGAAGGCCCGCTCGACGCCATCGCGCGCACGCAGGCGCGCGCGGCGATCGGCGCGGGCATCGACTACGGCTTCCACGTCATCCTCACGCACGTCGACGACGCCGTGCTGGGCGACATGAAGCACGCGATCCGCCACGAGGGCGTGAGCAGCTTCAAGATGTTCATGGCCTACCCCGGCAGCGTGATGGTCGACGACGCCGCCATCTTCCAGGCCATGCGCCTGGTGGGCGAGCACGGCGGCATGGTCGCGCTGCACGCGGAGAACGGCAACGTCATCGAGCTGCTGATCCGCGAGGCGCTGGCCAAGGGCCACACCTCGCCGCGCCACCACGCGCTCACGCGCCCGGCCATCCTGGAGGGCGAGGCCACGCACCGGGGCATCAAGCTGGCGGAGCTGGCCAACGCGCCGGTGTATTTCGTTCACCTGTCGGCGCGCGAGGCGCTCAAGCACGTGGTGGAGGCGCGCGACGCCGGCATCCCGGTGTTCGCCGAGACCTGCCCGCACTACCTGTTCTTCGACGATTCGGTCTACGACAGCGACGACTTCTCGGTGGCCAAGCACGTGATGACGCCGCCGCTGCGCGACAAGCGCTCGCAGGACGCGCTGTGGACCGCGCTGAAGACCGACGACCTGCAGATCGTCTCGACCGACCACTGCCCGTTCTGCATGAAGGAGGGCCACATGGGGCGCGTGCACCAGAAGGAGCATGGCCGCCACGACTTCTCCAAGATCCCCAACGGCGCGCCCGGCATCGAGACGCGCATGACGGTGATCTACGACGGCGGCGTGCGCACCAAGCGCATCTCGCTCAACCGCTTCGTCGAACTGACCGCCACGGCGCCGGCCAAGCTCTTCGGCCTGTTCCCGAAGAAGGGGACCATCGCGGTGGGCAGCGACGCCGACCTCGTGCTGTTCGACCCCGACGGCGCGCAGACGATCTCGGCCCACACGCACCACAGCAACGTCGACTACAGCCTGTTCGAAGGCAAGCATGTGCACGGCGTGGTGAAGAAGGTGTTCTCGCGCGGCGAGCTCATCGTCGACGGCGAGCAGTGGCTGGGCCGGCCGGGGCGCGGCCAATTCCAGGTGCGCGGTGAAGTCGGGGGCTACTGACCATGAGGGTTCGACCGAACGTGGCGCGCCGCCGACTGGAAGCCGGCGAGACCGTGCTGGGCATGGGCGTGCAGCAGGTCACGGGCTCGGCCGTGGCGGGCCTGGCGCTGCGCTGCGGCTTCGACTTTCTCTTCATCGACATCGAGCATTCGCCGGTCGACGCGGCGGCGGCAGCCAACATCGCCGCGGCCGCGTTGCCGCTGGGCATCGCACCGCTGGTGCGCGTGCCGGGCAAGAACTCGCCCGACATCTCGCGCCTGCTCGACGGCGGCGCGCAGGGCATCGTGGTGCCGCACGTCGACGATGCGGACGAGGCGGCGGCCGCGGTGCGCGCCTGCAAGTACCCGCCCTTGGGCATGCGCTCCTTCTTCGGGCTGCAGCCGCATTTCGACTACGCGCGGCATCCGGCGCCGCAGGCCATGGCGGCAGCGAACGACGAGCTGCTCTGCATCGTGATGCTCGAATCGCCGCGCGCCATCGCCAATGCCGACAGCATCGCGGCGGTGCCGGGTGTGGATGTGCTGCTGATCGGCAGCAACGACCTCTCGCTCGAACTCGGCATCCCGGGTCAGCTGCAGGACCCGGCGGTCGAGTCGGCTTTCGCGGCCGTCATCGCGGCCTGCGAGGCGCACGGCAAGCACGCGGGGCTGGCCGGCATCGTCGACCCAGCGCTGCTACGCCGTCACATCGAAGCCGGCGTGCGCTTCGTGCTGACCAGCAACGACATCGACCTGCTGCTGGCCGCCGGCGAGGCACGGGTGGCGGCGCTGCGCGGCTGAGGACCGGGCGCGGTCCCCGGCCGTCGGTGCCTCAGACCGGCCCGGTGCCGCGAATTGCGATGACCTTCTCCGGCAGCTTGGTCATGCCGTACTGGTCGAGGATGCGGTCGTAGGTGCCGTCCTTGATCATGTCGTTGAAGGCCTTCACGACCGCATCGGCGACCGGCTTGGAGCGGAAGCTCATCATCGTCGGCGATGCGCCCTGGGCCGGCAGCAGCATCATGGCCTGGCCGGCCTTCACGAAGGCACCGCCTGCGTAATTGGGGAAGGCAGCGATGTCGAACTGACCGGCGCGCAGGCCGGCCATCACTTCGCTGGCCGTCGGGAAGGACAGGATCTTCAGCGACTTGCGACCCTTGGCGACGTTGTCCTTCTCGCGTTCCTTCAGCCAGCGCTCCTGGTAGGAGTCGGCCTCCACGCCGATGCTCAGGTCGGTCAACGCATCGGGCGAAGCCACGGTGCGCTTGCTGCCCGGCATGGCCACGATGTCGATCGCGGCCATGGCATAGGGGATGGTCCACATCACCTTGGAGCGCTCTTCGGTGAAGAACATGCCGGTATTGATGCCGTCGAAGCGCGCGGCCTTCAGCGCGGGGATCATGGCCGGGAAGTCCATGCGCAACGTCTCCGCCTTCAGGCACAGGCGCTTGCCGAGTTCGGCCGCGAGTTCGAGGTTCATGCCCTTGAGCTCGCCGCTGGCGTCGACGAACTGTAGCGGCGGCAGGGTCGGATTGGTCGACAGCATGATCCGGCCCTCGGCGACGAGCTCGCCCTTCGGCACGGCCGGGGTGCAGGTCTGCGCGGACGCGACCGTGGCGGACAGCGAGCCGGCGAGGGCCGCCGTGGCGAGCGCGATGCGCAGGAAGACGAAGGTCATTGGAGATTCCCGAGAGTGGTGGAGGACCGCGCGGGGCGGGGTCCGGGGGCTCGCGCGGCGGGCGCGACGCGCCCGACGGCGAGGACCGAAAAGAAGAATAGCGAGCGTGGTGCGGGCCACTCAATTCAGTTGGGGGGCGGGACTATAGGTGGTCGATATACGTCGCGATGGTGCATGCGATGCACCCGTTTCGACCACGTGCCGCGGCCGCTATCATGAAGAATCGAAACGCCTTCCCGGGCCCGAATCGACCCCGATGTCCGACCCGCAATTCCGCTCCCTGATCAACCTGCGCCAGCTCGAAGTCCTGCGCGCCGTGATGCGCTGCCGCACCACCATCGGCGCGGCCGAGGAGCTGGGCATGTCCCAGCCCGCCGTGAGCAACGCCATCAAGCTCGCCGAGACCAAGCTCGGCATCGCCCTGTTCGACCGCGTGAGCAACCGCCTGGTGCCCACGGCCGACGCGCGCATCCTGATGGCCGACGCCGAGCCGCTGTTCGTGGTGCACGAGGCGGTGCAGCGCAAGGCCTGGGACCTGCGCACCGGCCGCGCCGGCGTGCTGCGCATCCACGCGACGGCCGAGCTGTCCCAGCACCTCGTGCCGCCGGTGCTCGCGCTGTTCATGGCCGAGCACCCGGACGTGCAGGTGACCATCGAGTCGGTGCGCATGGACGCCCTGCTCGAGGGCGTGGAGAGCGGCAGCGCCGACATCGGCATCGCCATGAAGCCGCCGGCGCGGCCCAGCCTGGTGCGCGAGGTGCTGATCGAGGCCGAGATGATGTGCATCACGCCCGGGGGCGATGCGCTCGGTCCGCTGCCGGTGCTCACGCCGTTCGACCTGCGCGGTCGCCGCCTGGTCGGACCGGGTCCGGCGAGCCCGCTGGGGGCGATGATCGCGCAGGCCTTCGAGCGCTCCTCCGACCACTACCACCCCGACATCGAGGCGCGCTTCGCCAACATCGTGAGTCCGCTGGTGGCGCGCGGCCTGGGGATCGGCTTCGTCGACGAGATGACGGCGCGCCAGGTGCTGTCCCCGGCGTTCGAGGTGCACCGGTTCCGTCCGCGCGTGGCGATCCCGGTGTGCGCCCTGTTCGTGCGCGACAAGCCGCGCGCTCGGCTCGCGCAGGTCTTCGCGCAGCGGGCGCTGCGCTACATGCAGGCGCAGATCGGACGGCGCGGCGGCGGCGAGGGCGAAGGCAACGGCGGGGACGACGACCCGCGCGGCGCCTAGCACCGGAGCCGCGCGCGCCGGCTTCCGCCCTCGGCGGCGGGCCCGCCTCAGGCCGCGACGGGCACGCCGGCCGTCGGCGCCTGCTTCTGCATCGGCGCGTAGCCCTTGCCGTAGTGCCGTTCGAGCCGGCGCTGCACCACGTCCCACAGCGAGGTCAGCACCAGGTAGAAGACGGCGGCCACGCAGTACAGCTCCAGCACCTCGAACTTCGCCTGCATCAGCACCTGGCTGCGGCGCATGAGCTCCTCCATCGAGATGACGGAGGCCAGCGAGGTGGCCTTGAGCAGGCCGTTGACCGAGTTGCCCAGCGGCGGAATGATGATCCGGATGACCTGGGGCAGCGTCACCAGGCGCAGGGTCGCGAACTTCGACAGGCTGAGCGCCTTGGCGGCCTCGATCTGGCCCTTGGCCACGGCCGAGAAGCCCGCGCGGATGGTCTCCGAGAGGTAGGCCGCCTCGTTCAGGCTCAGCGCCAGGACGGCCGAGCTGAGCACGTCGAAGCGCACGCCCAGTTGCGGCAGCCCGGTGTAGATGATCACGATCTGCACCAGCAGCGGCGTGCCGCGGAAGACCCAGATGTAGAACTTGGCGGGCGCGCGCAGCCACCGGTTGGTGGACATGCTCGCCAGCGCGAGCGGCAGCGCCAGCGCCAGGCCGATGAGGATGGTGGCGATCGTCAGCCCGATCGTGATGCCCACCCCGCCCAGCAGGTACGGGTTGATCAGGTAGGACAGGAAGGCGTCGACGTTGAACACGGCCGGGGTTTCCTTGGGGCTTGCTTGCTGCGGCTCGGAAAACGACGGCGCCGCTTACTTCGGCGCCGGGCCGGGGCCGCGGATGGCGAAGTTCGTGTCCTTCAGGCGCGTCATCTTGAAGCGGTCGAACAGCTTGTCGTAGGTGCCGTCGGCCTTGAGTTCGTTGAGCGCGGCGGCGGCGGCGGTGGCCGTCGCCTTGTCGCGGTAGGTCACGGTGATGTCGGTGCCGTTGATGCCGTTGACCCACACCTTGGCGATGCCGCGCTCGGCGAAGTTGGCCGCCGTCTCGTCGATGTTGACACCGGCCTCGAGCTGGCCGGCGCGCAGCGCGGCCATGGTCTCCGAGGCCGTGGTGAAGGTGCGGAAGTCGATCGTCTTCAGGCCCCGCGCGACCATGTCGGCGTTGTACTCGCGCGACTTGCGCTCCTGGTAGGTGCCCGTCTCGATGCCCACCACGTGGCCGGCGAGGTCGTCGAACTTCGTGATCTTCAGCGCGCTGGTGGGCAGCGTGTAGATGCTCATGGCCTGCTGGGCGTAGGGGATCATGAACATCAGCTTCGACCGCTCCTCGGTCCAGAACATGCCGGTGTTGATCATGTCGAAGCGCCCGGCCTGCAGCGCCGGGATCATGGGCGGCATGTCCATGCGCACGAAGACCGGTTCGAGGCACAGCTTGCGCGCGATGGCCTTGCCGAGCTCGACGTTCAGGCCCTGCAGCTCGCCCTTGTCGTCGACGAACTGCTGCGGCGGCAGGGTCGGGTTGATCGACATCTGCAGCTTGCCGGCGGCCACCAGGTGGTCGGCGCCGACCTTGGGCGCGCAGGCCTGGGCCAGGGCGGCGGACGACAGCGCGGTGCCCAGGAGGACGGCGAGCATCGAGGGGAGGAATTGCATGGCGGGCTTTCGTGGAGACGGGGTTGGAGGGAAGGGACGGGCGGCGACGGCCGAGGGCGCGGCCTTCAGGCCGCCGCGTCGCCGCGGCAGGCCAGCAGGGCGCTGTGGCGGGCCTCGATCACGCATTCGTCGCGCTGGTTGAGCAGCCGCAGCGCCTCGGTCACGATGCCGCGCCCGGGGCGCGACGACGCGCGCTTGCCGGTGAACTCGAAGCGCACGCGCACGGTGTCGCCGGCGATCACCGGTCGCAAGAACCGTACCCCGTCCCAGCCGAGCGAGGCGATCGAGCTGTGGCGGTAGAGCCCCAGCTCGGTCTTCAGGCCCTCCATCAGCGCCAGGCCGTAGAGGCCGTGCGCGATGACGCCGTCGAAGCCGCGCGCGCGGGCGTAGCCGGCGTCCTGGTGCAGCGGGTGGTGGTCGCGGGTGAGGTCGCAGAAGCGCGCGATGTCCTCGGCCGTGACGGCGTGCGCGGCGCTGGTGAAGGCCGCGCCGACGACGACGTCGTCGAAGTGGAGGTCGGGCCGGTCGTCCGTCATGCCCCGGGCACCTCCAGGTGGCGCGGGGCCTGCGCCACGAAGGCGTCGCGCAGGCCCATGGGGCCGGGGCGGAAGATGCGAGCGTCCATCGTCCTCAGGGCATCGCTCACGCGGACCTCGAAGCCGATGCGATCGAGCACGTCCTCCCGCAGCCGCACGCCCGGCGCGATCTCGGTGAGCACCAGGCCGTCGGCCTCCATCTCCAGGACGGCGCGGTCGGTGACGAAGGTCACGCGCTGGCCGCGCGTGCGCGCCAAGTGGCCGGAGAAGCTGACCTGGTCGACCTCGGGCACGAACTTCATGAAGCGCCCGTCGCGCCGGATCGCCAGGCCGCCCTCGGCCACGCCGATGTCGAAGTCGCCGCCGGTCAGCGAGCCGCTGAAGACCAGGCGCCGGGTGTTCTGCGTGATGTTGATGAAGCCGCCGGCGCCGTCGTAGCGCTGGCCGAAGCGCGTCACGTTGACGTTGCCGTGGCGGTCGACCTGGGCGAAGGACAGGAACGCGCACGACAGGCCGCCGCCGTCGTAGAAGTCGAACTGGTAGGACTGGTCGAGGATCACGCGCGGGTTGACCGCCGTGCCGAACTCGCGCGCGTGGCCGGGCACGCCGCCCACCACGCCGGATTCGACCGTCAGCGTGATCATCCCGTCGATGCCTTCCTCGGCCGCGACGTTGGGGATCATGGCCGAGAGGCCGACGCCCAGGTTGACGACGTCGCGCGGGCGCAGCTCGAAGGCGGCGCGGCGCGCGACCACGCGACGGGCGTCGAGCGGGTCGGGCGCGATGCTGGAGCCCGGCACGGTGGTCTCGCCGCAGCGCGCCGGGTCGAACCGGGTCGCGTAGGTCTGCATCTGGTCGGGCTGCACCACGAAATGGTCGATCAGGAAGCCCGGGATCTTCACCATGTGCGGGTGCAGCGAACCGCGCCGCACGACGCGCTTGACCTGGCAGATGACGGTGCCGCCGGCGTTGTGCACGGCCTGCGCCATCGACAGGTCCTCGCGCGCGGTGGCCTCGTGCTCCATGCTGACGTAGCCGTCCTCGTCGGCCGAGGTGCCCCGGATCAGCGCGACCGAGGGCACGCCCGGCGCGCGATAGAACAGGTAGTCCTTGCCGCCGATGGGCACCACCTCCACCAGCGCCTCGGTGGTGCGCGCGTTCATGCGCCCGCCTTCCTGGCGCGGGTCCATGTAGGTCTCCAGCCCCACGTGCGTCAGCACGCCCGGCTGGCGCCCGGCCATGGCGCGGCACAGGTGCGTCATGACGCCCTGGGGGAAGTTGTAGGCCTCCAGGTCCTGCGCCAGCACCAGCTTCATGAAGGGCAGCTGCATGCCGAAGTTGCCGCCGATCACGCGCCGCACCAGGCCCTTGTGCGCGAAGCGGCACAGGCCCTTCTCGGTCAGGGCGCCCACGCCGGTGATGTGGAAGAGCGTGAGGTCGTGCGGTCCGCGCCCGGCCAGGAAGCGGCGCTCGACGGCCTCGAACACCGCCTCGGGCACGCCCGAGCCGCCGTTGCCGCCGGCCAGCACCATGTCGCCGTCCTTGAGCAGGGCGGCGGCCGCGTCGGGGGTGATGCAGTCGATCATGGCGGTGTCCTGCTCAGGCGAGTTCGCGTTCGACCTGCTTGGCGATGATCAGCCGCTGGATCTGGTTGGTGCCCTCGTAGATCTGCGCCAGGCGCACGTCGCGGAAGATGCGCTCGATGCGGTAGTCGCGCGAGTACCCGTTGCCCCCGTGCACCTGCAGCGCGTTGGAGACGTGCTTCATGGCCATGTCGGTGGTGAACAGCTTGGCCTGCGCGGCTTCCTTGGCATAGGGCAGGCCGGCGTCGAACAGCCGCGCGGCATGGTGGATCAGAAGCCGCGCGGCGGCGATGTCGGTGGACATGTCGGCCACCATGAACTGGATCGCCTGGAAGTTGATGATGGCCTGGCCGAACTGCCGGCGCGTGCTGGCGTAGGCCACCGCGTCCTCCATCGCGGCCTGCGCCATGCCCAGCGCCATCGACGACATCAGCAGGCGGCTGAAGTTGAAGTTGCCCATCGCCGTCTTGAAGGCCTGGTTCTCGGCGCCGATCAGCGCGCTGGCCGGCACCCGCACGTCCTGCAGCACGATCTGGCAGTCCTCCAGGCCGTGCATGCCCAGCAGTTCCTCGTTCCTGCCCCGGCTCACGCCCGGCGACGCCGCGTCCACCAGGAAGCAGCTGATCGCGCGGTGGCCGGGCGCGTCGCCGGTGCGGGCGAAGACCATGATGCGGTCGGCCACGCCGCCGAGCGTGACCCAGGCCTTGGTGCCGTTGAGCACCCAGCCGTCGCCGCTCGCGCGCGCCGTGGTCTGGATGCTGGCGGCGTCCGAGCCGAAGTCGGGTTCGGTCATCGCCGTGGCGAAGACGATCGAGCCGTCGAGGATGCCGGGGATCAGGGCACGCTGCGACGGGTTGCCGTGGTGGTGCAGGAACAGCGCCGCCTCCACCGGGATCGCGAAGGCGTTGCCGATGGCCGCCGAGCAGCGCGCCAGCTCCTCCATCACCAGGCACACGCTGACGGTGTCCAGGCCGGAGCCGCCGGCCGCCTCCGGCAGGCTGACGCCGAACAGGCCGAGCGCGGCCATCCCGCGGTAGAGCGCGCGGTCGAAGGTGTCCTCGCGGTCGATGGCGGCGGCGCGCGGCAGCACCTCGCTCTCGGCGAAACGGCGCGCGGTGTCGCGCACGGCGGTCTGGTCGTCGGTCTGGAAGTGGCTCATGGGGCGGGATCGGTTGCGGGGACGGCGGGCGTGGCGGTGTCGTCGTCGCTGGCCAGGTGGCCCTCGTGGGCGACCTCGTCGCGCTCGCGGTCGAGGAAGTAGATGGCGACGTTGCGCGCGGGCGTGTCGAAGCAGGCGGCCAGCGCCGGCGTCATCGCCTCGGCGGCGGCGCGGCGCCGGGCGGCGTCGCGGCGGAAGGCGTGCACCTTGACGAAGACCCGGGCCCCGGTCGGCGGCAGGCCGTGCACGCCCTCGTGGGCATAGTCGTCGGCGCCGATCGGCACGAAGTAGACCGTCACGGTCGAGGGCGCGACGTCGAAGCCGCGCACGATGCCGTCGGTGACGGCGTGGACCAGCTCCCGCCGGGCGGAAGCGGGAGCGGCGGGGGCCAGGATCTCGAGGTAGGGCATGGCGGCGGGCTCGTTCAGAGGGTTGGCAGCGCGGCGCACGAGGCGCGCTCGACCAGCCGCGAGCCGATGCGGTATTCCCGCGCGCCGTTGGCGACGCCGCCCAGGCGCGACATCAGGCGGTCGACCGCGAGGTTGGCCATGTCGAGCGCGCCGCTGTCGACCACGCTGAGCGCGGGGCGCTGCCATTCGAACCAGGGCGAGTCCTCGTAGAACAGCAGCGACAGGTCCGAGGGGATCGACAGCCCGCGTTCGGCGACGACGCGCAGCACGCCGAGCGAGGACTCGTGGTTGGCCACGAAGACGGCGGTGGGCGGCGCGGACAGGGCGAGCAGGGCGGCGGCGCCGGCGGCGCCCGTCTCCGGCAGGTAGCGCCCGCGCTGCACCAGCGCGGCGTCGACGCCCAGGCCCGCTTCCTGCATGGCCCGGGTGTAGCCCGCCAGTCGTTCCCGGCCCGAGGTGGTGTCGCCGGGGCCGACGATCAGGCCGATGCGGCGGTGGCCCAGTCCCAGCAGGTGCTGGGTGCCGGTGTAGGCGCCTTCCAGGTCGGCCGCGAGGATCGATTCGAGCGAGGCGCCGTCCACGCGGCGCACGGCGCAGACGACCGGGATGCCGGCGTGTTCCATGGCCAGCAGCGCGGCGCCGTTGCCGCCGGTGGGCACGGCGATCAGGCCGTCGACGCCGTGGTCCACCAGCGTCTGCAGGAGTTCGCGCTCCTGGGCGACGTCGTCGTTGCTGATGCTGAGGATGACCTGGTAGCCCAGCGCCTGCAGGCGGGCCTGGACGACCGAGGCCAGCACGCGGAAGGAGGCGTTCTCCAGGTTGTGCACGGTCAGGCCGACCAGGCGCGACTTGCGCGTGCGCAGGGCGCGGGCCACCGTGTTGGTGCGGTAGCCGATGGCCGCGGCGACCTGCACCACGTGCTTCTGGGTGGCCTGGTTGATCAGGCTGGAGCCGGCCAGGGCGCGCGAGGCGGTGGCGACGGACACGTCGGCGGCACGCGCAACGTCGCGCAGCGTGACCGTCACGATGCGGCCCCGATGTGAAATTTATTTGCAAACGATTGCATTCGATCAATGTAGATGAATTGCCAATGACGCGTCAACGAGAAAGTTGAAAGACGGATAAAAAACCGCCAAGCGTTTGCAAACGATTGCAGCTCTGTTGCATACTGAAGGTCACCGCTGCGAACCTGCATCCATGACTTCCTCCCTCACCGGCATCGGCGGCGTCTGGCCCGCCACCCTGACCCCGTTCGGTCCCGACGGCGCCCTCGACGAGGCGGCGCTGGCGGCCCACGTGGGCGACGTCGCGGCCACGCCCGGCGTGCGCGCCGTGGTCGTCAACGGCCACGCGGGCGAGACCTCGTCGCTGCGCCGCGCCGAGCGGGCCCGGGTGGTGCGCGTGGCGGTCGGCGCGGCCGGCGGCGTGCCGGTGGTCGCGGGCGTGGTGGCCGAGGACACGCGCGACGCCCGCGACCTCGCCGCCGACGCGGCCGAGGCGGGCGCCTCGGGCCTGTTGCTGTTTCCGCCGCTGCTGTTCGCCGGCGGCGCGGGCGCGCGCCCCGGCATGGCGCTGCGTTTCGTGCGCGACGTGGCGGACGCGTCGGCGCTGCCGATCGTCTTGTTCCAGCTCTCGCGCGCCTCGGGGCTGGCGTTCTCGACCGACCTGCTGGTCCGCCTGTGCGTCGAGGTGCCGCGCATCGTCGCCGTCAAGGACGGCACCGACGTACCCGAGGCCTACGAGGACAACCTGCGCGCGCTGCGCCGGCTCGAGCGTCCGCCGACGGTGCTGGCCACCAACAACACCTGGCTGATGGCCTCGCTGGTCTATGGCGCCGACGGCATCCTGTCGGGCCTGGGCAGCGTCGCCGCGCCGCTGCTGGTGGCGCTGCACGCGGCCGTCGCGGCCGGCGACCTGGCGGCGGCGCGCGCCGCGAACGACCGGCTGGTGCCGCTGTGCCGCGCCTTCTACCGCGCGCCGTACCTCGACGCCCACAACCGCATGAAGACCGCGCTGCACCTGCTCGGCCGGCTGCCGCATCCCGACCCGCGCCCGCCGCTGCTGCCGCCGGACGACGAGGAGCGCGTCCGCATCCGCGCCGCGCTGGTCGCCGCCGGGCTGCTCGGCGCCTGATCCCGGCGACCCCCGATGCCGCCTTCACCCCCACCCCCACCTCACCCCCACGCACCTGCGCCATGACCGACTTCCGCGGCACCTACACCATCATGGTCACGCCCTTCGACGCCGACGGCGCCGTGGACGTGCCCACGCTCGAACGCTACGTGGACTGGCAGATCGCCTCGGGCATCCACGGGCTGATCCCGCTGGGGTCGACCGGCGAGTTCCTCTCGATGACCGACGAGGAGATCGAACAGGTCGCCCGCACGGTCGTCGAGCGCGCCGCCGGCCGGGTGCCGGTGATCGTGGGCACCACCGCCGAGGACACCCGCGTGGCCGTGCGCAAGAGCCGCCTGGCCGAATCGCTCGGCGCCGACGGGGTGATGGTGCTGCCGCCGTTCTACTGCACGCCCACCGACGACGAGATCGACCGCCACTACCGCAGCGTCTCCGACGCCATCGGCATTCCGGTGATGGTCTACAACAACCCCGCCGTGACCAACGTCGACCTGAAGCCGCCGCTGCTCGCGCGGCTCTCCGAGATCGACAACTGCCGCTACGTCAAGGAGTCGACCATGGAGGTGACCCGGGTGCGCGACATCGCGCGCCTGACGGACGGGCGCATGGCCGTCTTCGGCGGCATCATGGGCTTCGAGTCGTACGTCGAGGGCGCGGTGGGCTGGGCGGCGGTGCCGTCCAACGGCGCCCCGGCGGAGATGGCGCGCCTGTACGACCTGGTGATGGCCGGAGAGCTCGCGCAGGCCCGCGCGCTCTCGTTCAGGTACTTCCCGATGATCGACTTCGTCTTCGGCCAGGCCTACGTGGCCGGCACCAAGGCGTTGCTCGCGGCGATGGGGCTGCCCGTGGGCGGACCGCGCCCGCCCCGCCTGCCGATGGGCCCCGAAGGCCACGCCGCCGCCCGCCGCCTGGTCGAGGAACTCGGCCTGCGGATCACCCCCGCCGCCTGAGAGGACCCCGCCCCATGACCGCCTTCGCCGCTCCCACCGCTGCCTCCATCCCCGCCACCGCCATCGCCGCCCCGGCGCCCGAACTGGTCATCCGCATGGTCGGCGTGCAGAAGTGGTACGGCGACTTCCAGGTGCTGCGCGACATCGACCTGGAGGTGCGGCGTGGCGAACGCATCGTGATCTGCGGGCCCTCGGGCTCGGGCAAGTCGACGCTGCTGCGCTGCATCAACCGGCTGGAGGAGCACCAGCAGGGCCAGATCGTGGTCAACCGCGTCGAACTCACCGACGACATGCGCCGCATCGACGCCGTGCGGCGCGACGTCGGCATGGTGTTCCAGCACTTCAACCTGTTCCCGCACCTCACCATCCTGGAGAACTGCACGCTCGCCCCGGTATGGAGCAAGAAGTACACGCCCCGGGAGGCGAAGGAGGTCGCGATGTCCTACCTGACGAAGGTGCGCATCCCCGACCAGGCCCACAAGTACCCCTCGCAGCTCTCCGGTGGCCAGCAGCAGCGCGTGGCCATCGCGCGCGCGCTGTGCATGAGCCCCAAGGTCATGCTGTTCGACGAGCCGACCTCCGCGCTCGACCCCGAGATGGTCAAGGAAGTGCTCGACACCATGGTGTCGCTGGCCGAGGAGGGCACCACCATGCTGTCGGTCACGCACGAGATGGGCTTCGCCCGCCAGGTGGCCAACCGCGTGATCTTCATGGACCGCGGCACGATCGTGGAGGAGGCCGCGCCGGCGGAATTCTTCGGCGCGCCGAAGCACGAGCGCACCCGGCTGTTCCTCAACCAGCTGCTGCACTGAGCGCGGCGGGCGCTCCGGTCGCGCCGGAGCGCGATGCCGGCGAGTCGCTTCGTCCGCGCGCGGTCGCCAGGATCGCGCGGGCCGTCGCCGCGTCGATGGCCGTGTCGGTGCCCGCCCAGGCGGCGAACTGGTCGGGCCGCACCAGCACCAGCGGCGCCGCGTAGCGTCTGGCTTCGCCAGTGCGCTCGCCCCGCACCACCTTCAGCGGCAGACCCATGGCTTCGGCGGCGGCGCGAAAGTGCGCCACGGCCGTCTCGTCGGCGCCCAGCGCGAGAAGCGTGTAGCCGGCGTCGAAGGTCGCGTAGACATCGCGGCCGTCCGACAGCACGGCCGGTGCCAGGTGGTGCCCCGCGCGGGCCTCGAAGCGGTGCGCGCCGACGGCGCCGGACACCCGTGGCGCGCTGTCGGGGGGCGTCACCACCGGAGAGCCTTCGTAGTGCGGCTCGAAGGCGTGCACCTCGCCCACCGCACCCTGGGCACGGGCCTGCCAGGCGGCCTCGAACGCGGAACGGTCCCGCACCGGATCGAAGGCTTCGAGAAAGGCGCGGTCGGACTCGATCGACTTGGCGATGAAGTCGCGCATGGTCGAGGCGAAGACCGGCCGGCGCTCGGTGTCGTAGGAGTCGAGCAGGGCCTCGCCGCCCCAGCCCTGCAGGGTCGCGGCGAGCTTCCAGCCCAGGTTGCGGGCGTCCTCCAGCCCCGAGTTGACGCCGTAGCCGCCATAGGGCGGATGGCTGTGGGCCGCATCGCCGGCCACGAAGACGCGGCCGGCGCGGTAGCGGTCGGCCATCATGAAGCGCAGGTCCCAGAAGCCGATGTGCTCGAACGCGACGTCGAACGGCGCGCCGACGGCCTCCTGCAGGTAGGCGTGGAAGTCGAAGTTGTCGCGGGTCGTGCCCGGCGGCACCGGCGCGTGGAAGAACCAGGTGGTGCCGAGGTCGACCCGTCCGAAGAACTTCCAGTAGCCCTTGAGGTCCGGATGCAGGACGTTGTAGTAGGACTTGCCGGGGTAGCGCGCCAGCAGCCGATGCAGCTCGTGCGACTTGAACACCACGAGCACCATCATGCGGTCGTGGTCGGTCTTCGTCTGGGTGATGCCGGCCTGCTCGCGGATCATCGAGCGGCTGCCGTCGCTGCCCACCGCATAGTCCGCGCGGATCACGCGCCGGTCGTCGCCATGACGTTGGCCGATGGTGACCGCGACGCCCTCGTCGTCCTGCGCCAGCGCCAGACCGTCCCAGCCGTAGAGGGTCGTGACCGAGGGCAGCTCGGCCACGCGCCGGCGCAGCACCGCTTCGGTCGCGTACTGCGGCAGTCGCTCGTTGGCGGCGTGGTAGTAGGGCTTGACCAGATCGCGCTGCAGCCAGTCGTAGGTGTAGGGCCCCAGCAGCGAGCCGTGGGCCGTCAGCCCGCCGATGCCGTAGTCGCGCGGAATGGTGCGCGCCGCGCGCAGTGCTTCCTCGGCGCCCCAGAAGTGGAAGTGCTCCATGGTGCGCTGGGTGAGGTTCTGGCCCTTGGGGATGGGCTGCGGCTGCGGGTAGCGCTCCACCACGACGGTGCGGATGCCGCGCTGTCCGAGCTCGATGGCCAGGCCCATGCCCACGGGGCCGCCGCCGACGACGACCACTTCGGCCCGAGCCGGCGCGTCCGCCGCGGCCGCGCCACGGTCGGGGTTGAGTGTGTTCGATGTCATGAGTTGTCTCACTCCGCGATGATGTTCTGGGCCTTGATGAGGTCGGACCAGCGCCTGGCGTCCGTCGCCATGAGGCGTGCGAACGCCTCGGGCGTGCCGTGCGCCGGGGTCATGCCCTGCGATTCGAAGGACCTGGCGACCTCGGGTTGGGCCAGGATCTCGCCCAGTGCCTTGTTCAGCCGGTCGATCACCGGGCGCGGCGTGCCGCCCGGCGCGAGCACGCCGTACCACATGTCCACGTTGAGGTTGCCGAGCCGGAGCGTCTGGAGCGACGGCACGTCCGGCAGCAAGGCATCGGGCTTGTCCGAGCTGATGCCCAGCGCCCTGAGCTTGCCGGCCCTGACGTGCTGCAGCGCGACGTGGATCGGCAGGAACATGACGTCGATCTGGCCACCCAGCAGGTCCGTCACGGCCGGCGCGGTGCCGCGGTAGCCGATGTGCGTGAGCGACACCCCGGCACGGTTCTTCAGCAGTTCCATGGCCAGGTGGTGCGGCGTGCCGGTGCCGGGCGACCCGTAGTTCAGCGCGCCTGGCCGGGCCCGCGCCGCGCTCAGCAGCCCGCCCAGCGAGTCGATGCCCGAACGCGGGCTCGCCACCAGGATCAACTGTCCCCAACTCGTCAGGCACACCGGCGCGAGGTCGGTCAGCGGATTGAAGCCGAGACGGGGATAGAGCGCGGCGTTCATGACCAGCGTGTTCACGCTGACCAGCAGCGTGGTGCCGTCGGGCGCCGCGCGGACCACCTCCTGGGTGCCGATGTTGCCGGCCGCCCCGGGTTTGTTGTCGACGAAGATCGGTCGCCTCAGCTGTGCGGTCAGCCCCGGCGCGACCTGGCGGGCGATCAGGTCGATGCCGGTGCCGGGCGTGAAAGGCACCACCAGCCGGATCGGTGCGTCCGCGTTGCCCTGCGCCCAGCCCGCTGACCAGGCCGCGGCGCCCAGCGCGCCCAGCACCAGGCCGCGGCGGCGCGCGAACCGCGCCGATGCGATGTCCTTGCTCATGGTTGTCTCCAGGATTCTTGAAAGAGAATTACAGCCAAACGCGCGGCTTCCATCAAACGGAACTTATTGATGAACTCGTCAAGAAAGCTGATGAATCTGAGCGCGCGCCAGTTGCACGCCTTCCTGGAGATCGGCCGCCTCAAGAGCTTCGCCCGTGCCGCCGAGCAGGTCCATCTCTCGCCTTCGGGCATGAGCATGCTGGTGAAGGAGCTGGAGGAGCAGGTCGGCGCCCGCCTGTTCGACCGCACCACCCGCGCCGTCACCCTGACCGAGGTCGGCCTGCGGCTGCAACCGGTGGCCGAGCGCATCGTCCAGGACGTGCGGGGGTTGGGCGACGTGGTCGAGGGCACCCAGGCGGCGGTGCGCCAGCGGCTGCAGATCGCCGCCACGCCGATGGTGGCGGCCAGCCTGCTGCCGGCGGTCCTGAGCGATTTCGCGGCCGTCCATCCCCAGGTCCGCATCGGGATCACGGACGTCGACGTCAATCAGGTCCGCGAGGACGTCCTGGCCGGCGAGGCCGACCTGGGCCTGGGTTTCTTCGTCCGGCCGGCGGTGGGTCTGCTGCGCCAGCCGCTGTGCCGGTTCCGGCTCATGAGCATCCGCCCGCCCGGCGTGCAAGGCGGTGGCCGGCGACCCAGCCAGCCCTGGCATGCGCTGACCGGTGTGCCGCTGATCAGCCTGCCGGCCGACAACCCGATGCAGGTCGTGATCGAGAAGCACCTCGCGGCCGCCGGGTGTCCCGTGGGCGAGCGTCAGCGGGTGAACCTGATCGGCACCGTCATCGCCCTGGTGCGCGCCGGACACGGGCACGCCGTCATTCCGTCGTTCGTGCTGGACGACTGTCTGCGTCAGGGGCTGGACGTGCGGATGCTGCGTGACCCGGTGGCCAGCGTGGAGCTGTTCCTGGTGTCGCGGCGGGGTCGCAAGCCCGGCGCCGCGGCGCAGGCCTTCACCACCGCGCTCAGGACGGCGGCGGCGCGGCTGGCGCGCTGAGCTCCGCGCTCAGTCCGGCGCGCCCGGCAGGATGCCCACGTGCCGCAGGTGGCTCGCGCGCACGCGCTCCAGGTGCTCGACCATCGCCCGCCGGGCCGTCGCGGGATCGCGCGCGGCGAGCGCGCGCACCACGGCCAGGTGCTCCTCGCAGGCCGGCACCAGGCGCTGCGGCGCGTGCGAGAGGTCGCGCATGCGCAGGCGCCGGTGGATGTCGGTGATGAGCGCGCCGAGCGAGCGGTTGCCGCAGTGGTTCACCACCAGTTCGTGGATGTCCTCGTCGAGCTGCGCTTCCCCCACCGGATCGGCGCCGGCGGCGCTGTCCAGTTGCGCCAGCAGGCGCCGCTCGATGCGCGCCAGCGCGGCGGCGGGCGCGCGCGCGGCGGCCAGCGCGGCCGCTTCGCCTTCGAGCAGCACCCGCAGCGACAGCAGTTCGAGGTACTCCGTCAGGCCGACCTCGCGCACCACCAGCAGGCCGTTGGCGCGCTGCTGCAGCACGCCCTCGCCCAGCAGGCGGCTGATGGCCGCGCGCATCGGCGTGCGCGAGACGTCGAATCGCTCGGCCAGCCGGCGCTCCTCGATCGCGTCGCCCGGCTCCAGCGCGCGCGAGGCGATCAGCGCGAGCAGGGCCTGGTAGGTCTGCTCGGAGACGCTGTCGGCGGCGCGCCGGCCGGCCGCCACGGCGGCCTTCGGCCGGGGCGCGGGTCCGTCGTCGGCGGCGGCGCCGGCGCCAGCATCGTCGGCCGGGCGGGTGGACGCCGCGCTCATGCCGCCATCCAGCCGCCGTCGACCAGCAGGTTCTCGCCGGTGATGAAGCTCGCCTCGTCCGAGGCCAGGAACAGCGCGGCGCTGGCCACGTCGTCGGGGTGGCCCAGCCGGGGCATGGGCGTGCGGGCGCGGGAGTAGTCGAGCCAGCGGGGCTCGACCGCGCGGCCGCCCTTGCCGGTGAGGATCTTGCCCGGCGCGACCGCGTTGCAGACGATGCCCTCGGCCGCGTAGTCGGCGGCGATCTGGCGCGTGATGTAGGCCACGCCGGCCTTGGAGGTGCCGTACGACACGTCCTGCGGCGCGGCCACCATGCCGTGCTGCGAGGAGATGTTGACCAGCCGTCCGCGCGTGCCGTCCGGGCGCGGCGCCTGCGTCAGCATGGCCCGCACGGCCGCGCGCGCCATCAGGAACACGCCGCCGAGGTTGACCGCCATGACGCGGTTCCAGTCGGCCAGGCTCAGCTCGGTCAGCGGCCGCCCGACGCTGATGGCCGCGTCGTTGACCAGCACGTCGATGCGCCCGTCGCGCGCGAGGATGAAATCGACCGCCGCCTGGGCCGCGGCCTCGTCGGCGACGTCGGTGACGACGAGGTCGGCCACGCAGCCCCGGGCGCGCAGCAGTTCGAGCGTGGGGGTGCCGCCCTCGCGCGGCTCGGCCGCGACGTCGGCGAGCACCAGGCGCGCGCCTTCCTGGGCGAAGCGCAGCGCGATGGCGCGGCCGATGCCCGACGCGGCGCCGGTGACGAGGATGGAGCGGCCTTCGAGGCGGTTCATGCAGCGGTCTCGGTGAGGAAAGTCATGGTGGGGGCGGGATCAGGAACCCGGGGCATCGGCGCGGGGGTCCTTGGTGGTGACGGCGGTCGCGGTGGTGGCGGTGGCGGGGCCCGGGCCGGCGTCGGCCAGCAGGTCGGCCGCCGCCGTCGCCAGGGTGCGCGCGGGACGCCAGCCGGTGTCCTCGCGCAGCCGCCGGGTGTCCAGCGCCGCGCGGTCCACCGGCAGGCCGTAGCGGACCGTCGGCGTGTCGTCCGGGCCGGCCAGGCGCCAGTCGAAGGCGGGTTCGGCGACGGCCAGCAGGGCGCACCACTGGGCGAGGTCGGTCATGACCTCGCCGCCGACGTGATAGACCGGATGGCGCAACGCCCTACCCCGCAGGAGCGCCACCAGCGCGGCGGCCGCGTCGCGCGAATGGAGCCAGTCCGCGCGCAGGGCCCGGGGCAGCACCACCGGCTCGCCCCGGCGCAATGCCGCCAGCGCCTGGGTGTGCGGGCTCAGGGCGTCGCGCACGCCGGTGGCGTATTCCCACGGGCCGTACACCGGGCCCAGCCGCGCGACGCGCGCGTCGATGCCGTGCAGGTCCGCCAGCCGCAGCGCCGCCTGCTCGGCCGCGAGCTTGGTGATGCCGTAGAGCGCGGCCGGCGCCGGGGCCGACGTCGCCTCGTCGTAGCGCGCGCCCGCCGGCGGCGTGACGCCGTAGACCGCGACCGAGCTGACCACCAGCAGCCGCCGCACGCGCGGGCCCGCGGCGGCGCAGCGCTGCACCAGGTTCACCGTGCCGCCGATGTTGACGTCCACCACCGTGCCGGGCTCGCGCGCCTCGCGCGCGGCGTCGGGCGTGATGGCGGCGGCGTGGATCACGCGCGCGACGCCCGGGTGGCCCAGGGCCGCGTCCACGTCGGCGGCCGAGCGGATGTCGCCCGTCGCCAGCACCGGGCCCGGCCCGGGCAGGCGCGCGAGCATTCCGGCGGGCGGCGGGTGGCGGTCGAACAGGACGACGGGCTCGCCGCTGGCGAGCAGGCATTCGGCCAGCGCCAGCCCGACGAAGCCGCCGCCGCCGGTGATGAGGGTGGTCATGACGGGGGCTCCCGGGGTCAGCGTCGCACGAGCATGCGGCGCTCGAGCCGGGCGACCCAGCGCGCGAGCGGCCAGAGCGCGACGAAGAAGATCACCGCCGCGGCCATCAGCGGCGTCGGGTTGTAGGTCTGCTCCTGGGCCACCCGCGCCGAGCGCAGCAGCTCCGGCAGCGCCACCATCGCGGCGATGGAGGTGCTCTTGACCAGTTCGAGCGAGTTGCTTGCCAGCGGCGCGAGCACGTTGCGGATCGCCTGCGGCAGCACGATGGTGAAGATCAGCGTCGCGGGCCGGAAGCCCAGCGCGCGGGCCGCGTCGCGCTGGCCCTGCGGCACCGAGCGGATGCCGGCGCGGAAGATCTCGCCGAAGTAGCCCGAGTTGTTCAGCACCAGCGCCAGCACCACGGCCGCGAAGCCGCCGAGCTTGAGCCCGAAGAACGGCAGCCCGAAATAGATCAGCACCAGCAGCACCACCACCGGGAACGAGCGGAACAGGTCGATGTAGACCAGCAGCAGCGCCTGCACGCCCCGGTGCTCGAAGCTGTAGAGCACCGCGATCAGCAGCCCGGCGGCCAGCGCCAGCGGCAGCGACACCAGCGCCAGCAGCACCGACAGCTCCACGCCCTGCAGCAGCAGCGGATAGATGTCGCGCAGCGAATCCAGGTTGGCGAAGTTCTCGAGGAAGAGTTCCATGGCGTGGGTCCTTCAGCGGCCGCGTCCGCTCGCGTGCTCGATCCACCGGCTGGCGACCACCAGCGGCAGGAACAGCACTAGGTAGAACGCCGCGGCGAGCGTCAGCGGGGAGGGGTTGGCGACGATCGACATGAAGCTCTGCGCCTGGCCCAGCGTCTCGGGCAGCGACACGGCCGTGCCCAGCGCGGTGCCCTTGCTGATCGAGATGGCGCGGTTGGTCAGCATCGGGATGGCGAGCCGGACGGCCTGCGGCAGGACGATCTCGAACAGCATGCGCAGCGGCCGGAAGCCCAGCGCCTGCGCGGCGTCGCGCTGGCCGTGCGGCACGGCCTGCATCGCCGACCAGAAGATCTCGCAGGCGAACGCCGAGAGCACCGCGCCCAGCGCCATCACGGTGGTCGCGAAGGGCGAGGGTGTGAAGCCGACGTAGGGCATGCCGAAGTACAGGAAGATGATGATCACCAGCTGCGGCAGCGTGCGGAACAGGTCGACCCAGCCGACAATCGCGGCGTCCACCACGCGGATGCCGAAGGTGCGGACCACCGCCAGCGCCAGCCCGGCGGCCAGGCCGAGCGCGATGACCAGCACCGACACCACCACCGTCGTGCCGAAGCCGCGCAGCACCATCGGCAGCGCGTCGGCCATGACCTGGAGGTTGAGGAAGTTCTCGAGCAGGCGGTCCATGGGATCGTGGCGCGCCCGGGCTTACTTGCCGCAGACCGGCGCGGGCGCCTTCTCGACGTACCCCTTGAAGCCCGGGGCGCCGTAGCCCTCGTGGACCGTGACCAGCGCCGAGCCCTTCTCCGGCTCGGAGCCGTACCACTTCTGGTGGAGCCGGGCGACCGTGCCGTCGAGCTTCAAGCACTTGAGGATGTCGTCGACCTTGTTGCGGTAGGCCACGCTCTCCGGCCGGAACGCGTAGCCGAAGTTGCGGCTGCTGCTGAAGTCCTTGTAGGCGACCTTGATGGCCTTGTTGCGGCTGGCCGCGTAGATGGTGGTGGGCACCTCGTTGATGGCGGCGAAGGCCCGGTTGGTGAGCACCGCCTGCACCGTGTCGGGGAAGGTGTCGTAGCGCTGCACCTCGAAGCCGTGCGTGGCGGCGTTGGCCGTGGCCCAGGTGTCCGACAGCGTGCCGCGATTGACCGCGACGGCCTTGCCCTTGAGGTCGTCGAAGGACTTCATGTCGCTCGCCGTCTTCACCAGGAAGCCGTTGCCCGTGGACATGATCGGCTGCGTGAAGATCATCCGCTCGGCGCGCTCGGCGGTGATGTTGAGCGGGTTGACGGTGAACTCGATGCGCTTGGCGAACAGCGACGCGAACAGCGCCGAGAAGTTGACGTCCACGATCTCCACGCCCGGGCGCGGCAGGCGTTTGCCGACCTCGTTGATCAGGTCGACGCCGAAGCCCTCGGGCCCGTTGGCGCCGCGCACGATCCACGGCGCGACGCCGAAGTCGCTGCCCACCACCAGCGGCTTGTCGCCGGGGTGGTCGGCGTCCTGGGCCCGCGCCGGCGCGGCCGCGACGGTGAGGGCGGCCAGGGTGGCGAGGGCGACCGCCGGCAGGCGCGCGCGGCGTGGGGTCGGGGTCGGGGTCGGGGTCGGGGTCGAAGAGGCCATGGCGAAGCTCCTGGGGATTCGGAAAAAGGGCGAACGGAGGTGGGAGGCGGGAGGTGGGAGGGAAGCGGTGCGCGCGGCGCGGTTCAGCCGGCGCGGTGGTGCGCGTGCCAGTGGCGCGCGATGTCGGCGCGGCCGCAGACCCAGACGTCGTCGTGGGCGCGCACGTGGTCGAGGAAGCGCTCGAGGCCGGCGGCGCGGCCGGGATGGCCGGCCACGCGCATGTGCAGGCCCACGGACATCATCCGGGGCGCGGTGGCGCCCTCGCGATAGAGCATGTCGAAGCTGTCGCGCAGGAACTCGAAGAACTGCTGCGCGGTCGCCAGGCTGCCGCGCATGAATTTCGCGTCGTTGATCGCCAGGCCGTAGGGCACCACCAGGTGCGGTTTCGCCTCGGGTGTGCGCCGCAGCCAGTACGGCAGTTCGTCGTTGTAGGCGTCGGAGTCGTAGAGGAAGCCGCCTTCCTCCTCGATCAGCGCGCGCGTGTTCAGGCTCGGTCCGTAGCGGCAGTACCAGCCGTCCGGGCGGCGCCCGACGGTGCGCGCGATGCTCTCGACCGTGCGCCGGATGCGCTCGCGCTCCTCGTCCAGGCTCAGCGCCTGGTGGCGTTCCCAGCGCCAGCCGTGCGCGCAGGTGTCGTAGCCGAGTTCGCGGATCGCCGCGCAGACCTGCGGGTTGCGCTCCAGGGCCAGCGCGCAGGCGAACACGGTGGCGGTCATGCCGCGCGCCGAGAGCAGGCGCGCGAGGCGCCAGAACCCGACGCGGCTGCCGTACTCGAACATCGACTCGGCGGCCAGGTCGCGCCCGGCGAAGGCGCCCGCGCCGCCCTCGGTGAGGCCGGCCTCGGTGACGCCGTCGCCGTCGGGGAACGAGGGCTCGGAGCCTTCCTCGTAGTTCAGGCAGAAGTTCAGCGCCAGCCGGGCGCCGCCGGGCCAGCGGGGGTCCGGCGGGGTCGAGCCGTAGCCCACGAAGTCGCGCGGGTGCAAGGGCGCGGACGCCGCGAGGGACGCCGGCTCAGCCACGGGCGGCCTCCCGCGCCACCAGCCGCACCGGTCGCGCCAGCGGCACGAAGACGTCGTCGTCCTGGCCGGAGAAGCTCATGCAGACGACGAAGCGGGCGGGCGCCGCCAATGCCGTCAGGCCGTGATGCCACACGCCGCGCGCGTAGGTCACGCCCTGGTCCGGGGCGGCCTCGAAGGCGCGCAGCGTCGTCGGGTCGGGCGCGCCGTCGGCGTCCGCGCCGCACACCACCACCAGGTAGGCGCGGCCGTTGAGCGGGAGGAAGGTCTGCGCCGACAGCGGATGGCGCTCCATGGTCGTGACGACCAGCGGCAGGGTCACGGCCTGCTGCAGCGTCGCCACCCAGAGCCGGGGCTCGGACGCACCGGGAAGGCGCTCGAACGCACCGTCGGCGCGCACGCGCCGCGCATCGCCGGACAGCGGCACGACCGCGCCGAAGGGGGCGAAGGCCTCGGCCGTCAGCGGCACGACCGCGACGGGGGGGAGCTCGGACAGGGAAGGATTCATGACAGATACCAGTGGTATCCCACCCGGGGCGGGGTGGGGGGCGACGGGGGCGACATCGACGGGATCAGGGCGTGGGGAGTGGGGACGGGGTCCGGCCGGCGACACGACATCGCCGGGGGAAGGATCGACAGGGACTTCGCACGATCCATGCCAGCGCGGACGGCCTTCCGGCGCGCACCGTCTCGCGCCGGCCCGCGCCGGTCGGGCCCGGCCCCGGACCGGCGGGGTCGCGGGGCCGGGCGCCCGGCTCAGATCAGCTTGCCAGGATTCATGATCTGGTTGGGGTCGAGCGACTGCTTGATGCGCATCATCAGATCGAACTCGACCGGCGACTTGTAGTGGCGCAACTCGTCGCGGCGCAGCTGGCCGACGCCGTGCTCGGCGCTGATGCTGCCGTCGGCCCGGGCCACCAGGTCGTGGACGATGCGGTTGAAGCGCGCCGTGGTGGCGGCCAGCGCGTCGGGCGTGGTGTCCGGGGGCAGCAGCACGTTGTAGTGGAGGTTGCCGTCGCCCAGGTGGCCGAAATTGACGATCCGCACCCCGGGATCGGCCGCGCGCAGGGCGGCGTCGGCGGCGTGCGCGAAGGCGGCGATGGCCGAGATCGGCAGCGCGATGTCGTGCTTGACGGCCTTGCCGGCGCGCACCTGCGCCTGCGAGATGCCCTCGCGGATCTTCCAGAACGCCTGCGTCTGGGCGACGCTCACGCTCACCGCCACGTCCTGCACGGTGTCGTGCGCCAGCGCCTCGCCCAGGCCGGATTCCAGCAGTTCGGCCAGGCCCGCGTCCTGGGTGTCGGCCAGCTCGATGAGCGCGTGGAAGGCGTGCGCCCCGGCCAGCGGCGCGCGCACGTCGGCCACGTGCGCCAGGATCAGCGCCAGCGAGGCGGCCGACATCATCTCGAAGGCCACCAGGCGTTCGCCGCAGGTCGCGCGCAGCCCCGCCAGCAGGTCCACCAGGGCCTCGATGTCGCGCGCGCCGACCCAGGCCGTGGCGCGCGCGACCGGGCGCGGGTGCAGCTTGAGCACGGCGGCGGTGATGACGCCCAGCGTGCCTTCGGAGCCGATGAACAGGTCGCGCAGGTCGTAGCCGGTGTTGTCCTTGCGCAGCGCGCGCAGGCCGTTCCACACGCGCCCGTCGGGCAGCACCACCTCCAGGCCCAGGGCCAGCTCGCGCGTGTTGCCGTAGCGCAGCACGGCGATGCCGCCGGCGTTGGTGGCCAGGTTGCCGCCGATGGTGCAGCTGCCCTCGGCGCCCAGGCTCAGCGGGAAGAAGCGGTCGGCCGCCAGCGCCGCCGCCTGGATGTGGGCCAGCAGCACGCCGGCCTCGCAGGTGAGGGTGTTGTTGAGCGGATCGACCGCGCGGATGGCGTTCATGCGCACCGTGCTCAGGACGACCTGCGCGCCGCTGGCGTCGGGCGTGGCGCCGCCGCTCATGCCGGTGTTGCCGCCCTGCGTGACGACCGGCGTCAGCGTCTCGTGGCAGATGCGCATGACGGCGGCGGTCTGGGCGGTGTCGGCCGGGCGCACGACGACGCTGCTGCGGCCGGTCCATTTCTTGAGCCAGTCGGTCTCGTGGGGCGCCTTGGCCTCGGGGTCGGTGAGGAGGCCGGCATCGCCGACGACGGCGTGCAGGCGCTGCAGGAGTTCGGGGTGCAGGTTGCTCATGGCGTCGTGGGGCGGGGGTTCACCAGCCCAGTTGGATGCGGCCCAGGATCATGGAAACGGCGGCCTGCGTCGGCTCGACCACCGGCAGTCCGGTGGCCTCGGACAGGGGCGCGCGGAACGCGGCCATCCCCGCGCATCCCATCACCAGCACGTCGGCGCCGTGCGCGTCGCGCAGGCGGCGGCCGGCCGCGACCATCGCCGACAGGGTGGCGTCGGCGTCGGCCAGCTCGGCCACGGTGCGGCCGATGGCCGCCTCCCCGGCCACCCGCTGCGCGATCCCCATCGCGCCCCAGGCGCGCCAGTGGCGGGCGATCGAGCCCTGCAGGATCGCGACGACGCCCAGGCGCTGCCCGAGCGTCATCGCCGTGAACATGGCGGCCTCGCTGATGCCGAGCGCGGGCACGCCGCACGTCTCGCGCAGCAGGTGCAGGCCGGGGTCGCTGAAGCAGGCGGTGACGAAGCCGGCGGCCTCGGCGCGGTGCGCCTGCGCGAAGCGGTGCACCGCCAGCGCCGCGCGGTCGACGTCGAGTTGGCTCTGCACCCCGGGCGGGCCGTCCTCCAGCGTCACGCATTCGATGCGCGGGCCGTCGTCGCGGCGCAGCGGCGCGAGCGCGGCATCGATGCCGGCGGTCACGGCCCGGCTGCTGTTGGGATTGACGACGTAGAGCGTCTGGCGCATCGGCGGACTTTCTGGAGGGTCGAGACGGCTGGCGGCGGAGGGTGCCGACGGCTCGCAGTCTAGGAGCGGGACCGCGCTTTGGCATGTGCCGATTCATGCCTCATCATTAACACCTTGTTATCCACCGCGGCCCCGGCGTCTGTCGTGGCCCCCGTCGCATGTCATTCAATCTCCGCCAGATCGAGGTCTTCCGCGCGGTCATGATCACCGGCTCCATCCGGGGCGCGTCGCAGCTGCTGTTCGTCTCGCAGCCCGCGGTCAGCCGGCTGCTCTCGCACACCGAGGCGCGCGTCGGCTTCGCGCTCTTCGAGCGCATCCGCGGCCGGCTCTACGCCACGCCGGAGGCCAAGAAGCTGTTCCACGAGGTCGAGTCGGTGTATGCGGGCGTGCGGCGCGTGAACGAACTCGCGCGCGAGCTCGCCGAGCACCAGGAGGGCATCCTCGACCTGGTGGCCAGCCCGAGCGTGGGCCAGGCCCTGATCCCGATGGCGATGGCCGAATACCGCCACGGCCACCCGCAGGTCAAGCTGACCTTCCAGTACCTGAGCCACGCGCCGCTGGTCGAGCGGCTGCTCAACCGGCAGGCCGACCTGGCCGTGACCATCCTGCCGATGAGCCATCCCAACCTGGAGACCGAGGTGCTGGGCAGCGGCCGGCTGGTCTGCATCTGCCCGTACAACCACCCGCTGGCGCGGCGCGCCACCCTGTCGGTGGCCGATCTGCTGCCGTTCCCGCTGATCTCCTACGACCGCGAATCGCCCTTCGGGCGGATGGTCGGCGCGCTGTTCGAGGCCGGTGGCGCGACCGTGCGCGCCGCCATCGAGGCGGGCTCGCCGCAGAACGCCTGCGCGCTGGTGCAGGCCGGCGCGGGCATCGCGCTGGTCGACGAGTTCTCCTCGCGCAGCTGGGGCCAGAGCCGCTTCGTGGTGCGCCCGATGCGCGACGCCCCGGTGCTCCAGGCCACCCTGGTGCGCCTGCGCACCGAACCGATGTCGGGCCTCGCGCAGGATTTCGCGGCGGTGCTCCAGGGCGTGATGGTGCGCGAGGGATTCCGCCCGCCGTCGTCGGATCCCGAGTCGAAGCCGGAGCCAAAGCCTTAACACGGTGTTAATGACGGTGCTCAAACTGTCAAGCGACAGGCGCCGGGGGTGGCCGGAATAATGGCCGCATGACCGGCAGCACCCCCTTCGACCTCACGATCCGAAACGGCCGCATCGGCAACGCCGACGGCACCCTGCGGGCCGACATCGGCGTGCGCGACGGCGTGGTCGCCGCCATCGCGCCCGGCCTGGACGCCGGCCTGCGCGATGTCGACGCCACCGGCCACTGGGTGCTGCCCGGCGGCATCGACAGCCACTGCCACATCGAGCAGCGCTCGGGCATGGGCGTGATGTGCGCCGACGACTTCCATTCCGGCACGGTCTCGGCGGCCTTCGGCGGCACGACGACCATCCTGTCGTTCGCGGCGCAGCACCGGGGCGACCGCATCCCCGACGTGATCGCGGCCTACGGCGCGCTGGCGCGCGAGAAGGCGGTCATCGACTACGGCTTCCACCTGATCCTGACCGACCCCGACGAGACCGCGTTGCGCGAGCACCTGCCGCGCGTCATCCGCGAGGGCATCACCTCGCTGAAGGTCTACATGACCTACGACAAGCTCAAGCTCGACGACTACCAGCTGCTGGAGGTGATGGCGGTGGCCGGGGAGGAGGGCGCGCTGGTGATGATGCACGCCGAGAACCACGACATGATCCGCTGGATCGCCCACCGCCTGCTCGAGCGCGGCCACGTGGCGCCGAAGTTCCACGCCGTCGCCCACGACCCGCTGGCCGAGACCGAGGCGACGAACCGCGCCATCGCCCTGGCGCGGCTGGCCGACGTGCCGGTGCTGATCGTGCACGTGGCCGGGCGCGAGGCGATCGAGGTCATCCGCGACGCGCGCCGCCTGGGCGCGGCGGTGTACGCGGAGAGCTGTCCGCAGTACCTGTTCCTGGAAGCCTCCGACAGCGACCTGCCCGGCCTGGAGGGCGCCAAGTTCTGCTGCAGTCCGCCGCCGCGCGACGTCGCGTCGCAGGAGGCCGTGTGGGCCGGCTTCGCGGACGGCACGCTGGACGTGTACTCGTCGGACCACGCGCCCTACCGCTTCGACGCCTCGGGCAAGCTGCCCCGGGGCGACGCCACGACCTTCAAGGAGATGGCCAACGGCGTGCCCGGCATCGAGCTGCGCCTGCCGCTGCTGTTCTCCGAGGGCGTGATGGGCGGTCGCCTGTCGATCGAGGCGTTCGTCGCGCTCACGTCCACGAACCACGCCCGCATGTACGGCCTGGCCCCGCGAAAGGGCGCCATCGCCGTGGGCGCCGATGCCGATTTCGCGCTCTGGAATCCCGAGCGCCGGGTCGCCGTCACCGCGTCGATGCTGCACGACAACGCCGGCTACACGCCCTACGGGGGCCGCGTGCTGCAGGGCTGGCCCGAGCAGGTGTACAGCCGCGGGCGCTGCGTGGTGCGCGACGGCGCGCTCCAGGTCGAGCGCGGCAGCGGACGCTACGTCGCGCGCGGCCGTCCCGAGCCGCTGCGCGAGCGGCCCGCCGCGTCGCCCGAGCGCGGCCGCTTCAGCGACCTGGTCGGGCTGCGGCGCGCGCGCTGAGCACGCGCCATGACCGGCCGGCGGCGCGCCGTCCGCCCCGACCTCCGATTTTCCTTCCGACGCATCCCTCAGGAGTTGAACCATGAAGTCCCCGATCCTTTCCCCGCGCCTGCGCGCCGTGGCCGTCGCGCTGCTGGGCCTCGGCGCCACGGCGGTCCTGGCGCAGGCGCCGGCGCCGCTGCGCACCGCCGTCGACGCCACGCTCGCGCCGCACGCCATGGCCAAGCTCGGCGGCGGCCTGCAGGGCTTCAACATCGACCTCGGCGAGGAACTGGCCCGGCGCCTGGGCCGCAAGATCGAGATCGAGGGCGCGGAGTTCTCGGGACTCGTGCCCGGCCTGAACAGCCGCCGCTACGACCTCCTGATCGCGCCGGTCACCGTGACGCCCGAGCGCGCCAAGTCGCTGCTGTTCACCGAGGGCTACCTCGACACCGACTACACCTTCCTCGGCGGGCGCTCGGCGCCGGCGATCGGCAGGCTCGAGGAACTCAAGGGCCGCACCGTCGCGGTCAACAAGGGCTCCAACTACGAAGGCTGGGCGCGCGACAACGCCGAGAAGTACGGCTTCAAGTACGACGTCTACGGCACCAACGCCGACGCGGTGCAGGCGGTGCAGTCCGGCCGCGCCGACTACAACCTGGCCGGCACCACGGTGGTGGCGTGGGCCGCCAAGCAGAACCCCGCGCTCAAGACCAGCTACACCATCAAGACCGGCCTGGTGTGGGCGATCCCGTTCCGCCTGGACGACCGCGCCGGGCGCGACGCGGCCTCCAACGCGCTCAAGTGCATGAAGCAGGACGGCACCGTCGCCAAGCTGGCGGTGAAGTGGTTCGGCTTCCAGCCGTCGGCCGACGACGCGGCGGTCAAGATCGCCCCGGGCACCGGCGTGCCGGGCACCGAGGGCTACGACCCGACGCCCGTCGCGCCCCGGTGCGCCTGACATGCCGATGCTGGAGATCGCCGGCCTGCGCAAGTCGTACGGCGCCGCCGAGGTGCTGCGCGGCGTCGACCTGCGGGTGAACGCCGGGGAGCTGGTGTGCGTGATCGGCCCGTCGGGCTCGGGCAAGAGCACCCTGCTGCGCTGCTGCAACCTGCTTGAGACGCCCAGCGCGGGACTGATCGTGGCCAGCGACCACGAGGTGACCTCGGCCACGGTCGACCTCAACCGGCTGCGCCAGGACGTGGGCATGGTGTTCCAGCAGTTCAACCTCTATCCGCACCTGAGCGCGCTGGACAACGTGGCCCTGGCGCTGCGCCGCGTGCAGCGCCGGCCCCGGGCCGAGGCCGAGGCCCGGGCGCGGGCGGCGCTCGAACAGGTCGGGCTGGGCGACAAGGCGGGCTCGCTGCCCTCGGAACTCTCCGGCGGCCAGCAGCAGCGTGTGGGCATCGCGCGCGCGGTGGCGCTGGCGCCCCAGGTGATCCTGTTCGACGAGCCCACCAGCGCGCTCGACCCCGAACTGGTCGAGGACGTGCTCAACGTCATGCGCGGGCTGCGCGAGCGTGGCATGACCATGCTGGTGGTGACGCACGAGATGGCCTTCGCGCACGCGGCGGCCGACCGGGTCGTGTTCATGGACGGCGGCGTGGTGGTCGAGCAGGGCACGCCCGCCGACATCTTCGAGCGCCCGCGCGAGGCGCGCACGCGCGCCTTCGTGGCGCGCCACGGGGCGCGGCGGCCATGACGCCGGCCGACAGCGGTTTCCTCTTCACCTTCTTCAACCCGGAGGTGGCCCGGCAGTACGCCCCGGCGATCGCCTCCGGCGCGCTGGTGACCGTGGGCGTGGGCGCGGCGGTGGTCGTCACTGGCACGGCGCTGGGCCTGGCGCTGGCCGTGGCGCGCGCCCTCGGACTGCGCGCGCTGGCGCTGCCCATCATCGCCTTCGCGGACGTCATGCGCTCGCTGCCGCCGCTGGTGGTGCTGATCGTCCTGTACTTCGGCCTGCCGGCGCTGGGGCTGCCGCTGTCGGCCTTCGCCGTGACCTGGCTGTCGCTGTCGCTGGTGCTGGCCGCCTACGCCGAGGAGAGCATCTGGGCCGGCATCGCCGCCGTGCCGGCCGGCCAGCTGGAGGCCGCGCGCTCCACCGGGCTGCGCTGGTGGGGCGCGATGCGCTGGATCGTGCTGCCCCAGGCGCTGCGCCGCGCCGTGCCGCCGCTGACCAACCGCGTGATCTCGATCACCAAGAACACCGCGCTCGGCTCGGTGGTGGCGCTCAACGAGATCCTGAACAACGCACAGGGCGCGAGCAGCCACGCCGGAAACCCGACGCCGCTGATGATGTCCGCGCTGGCCTACCTGATCGTCTTCCTGCCGCTGGTGGCCGGTTCGCGCTGGGTCGAGCGACGCTGGCGGCGGAGGTGAGCGATGGACGACCTGCTGCACAACTTCTTCAACCTCGAGGTCTACGCCGCGGTGTTCCCGCACCTGCTGCGCGGCCTGTGGACCACCGTGTGGCTGTCGGCCCTGGTGATTCCGCTGGGCGCGGCCGCCGGCCTGGCGCTGGCGCTGGGCCTCACGCAATCGGGCAGCCGGGCGGCGCGCTGGGCGCTGGTCGGCTTCATCGACTTCTTCCGCGCCTTCCCGCCGCTGGTGCTGCTGATCCTGATCTATTTCGGCGGCCCGTTCCTGGGGCTGGAGCTCAACAAGGTCGGCGCCGTGGCGCTGGCCTTCGTGCTCAACAACGCCAGCTACTTCGCCGAGGTGTTCCGCGCCGGGCTGGAGGGCGTGGTCGCCGGGCAGATGGAGGCCGCGCGTTCCACCGGGCTCACGCGGGCGCAGGCGCTGCGGCACGTGGTGGTGCCCCAGGCCGTGAAGAACGTGCTGCCCGACCTGGTGGGCAACGCCATCGAGGTCGTGAAGCTCACCAGCATCGCCAGCGTGGTCGCCATGCCCGAGCTGCTGCGCAACGCGCGCGACGCCCAGTCGCTGGTCTACAACCCCTCGCCCGTGATGCTGGCCGCGCTGATGTACCTGGCGCTGCTGTGGCCGCTCACGCGCTGGCTCGGCCGGCTCGAGCACCGCCGCGCGCGCCGCTGACCGGCGCCCGGCCCGCCCGGCGCCTTCCCTCCTTCTTGTTCCAAGGAATCCGATGACCCCCGAAAAGATCAGCGAGACGTCGAAGGGCGTCTACATCATCGCCGCCACGCCGTTCACCGACGAGGGCGAGCTCGACCTCGAGAGCACCGACCGCCTGACCGACTTCTACCTCGAGCGCGGCGTGACCGGCTTCACCATCCTGGGGATGATGGGCGAGGCGCCCAAGCTGACCGAGGCGGAGACGCTGGGCGTGATGGCGCGCGTGCTCGGTCGCGTGGCCGGCCGCGCGCCGGTGGTGGTCGGCGTGAGCCACGCGTCCAACCGCCATGTCGAGCGCCTGTCGAAGACCGCGATGGACCAGGGCGCGGCCGGGGTGATGCTGGCGCCGGTGGCCAACCTGAAGACCGACGACCAGGTCTACCACTACTACGCGGGCGTCGCCAGGCTGCTCGGCCCGTCGATCCCGATCTGCCTGCAGGACTTCCCGCAGGCCACCGGCGTGCACATGTCGGTGGCGGTGATCCAGCGGCTGATCGACGACTTCCCGCAGGTGGTGATGTTCAAGCACGAGGATTTCCCCGGCATGCGCAAGCTCAGCGAGCTGCGCACGCAGGCCGCGGCCGCCGGGCGCCGCCGCATCAGCGTGCTGGTGGGCAACGGCGGGTTGTTCCTGCCGCAGGAGATGCGGCGCGGCGCCGACGGCGCGATGACCGGCTTCGCCTTCCCGGAGATGCTGGTGCGGGTCTGCTCGCTCTTCGACCAGGGCCGCGACGAGGCGGCCGAGGACCTGTTCAACGTCTACCTGCCGCTGCTGCGTCACGAGTTCCAGTACGGCATCGGCCTGGCGCTGCGCAAGGAGACCCTGCGGCGGCGCGGCGCGATCCGCTCGGCGCACGTGCGCCGCCCCGGGCCGTCGCTCGACGCCACCGACCTGGCCGAGCTCGGCCGCCTGATCCAGCGGCAGGAGGACGCGCTGCGCGAGCGCGGCCTGGCGGTCTGAGGACGGCGCCGGCGACGCCCCGTCGCCGGCGCCGGCGCGGGTCGTCTGCTAGGCTTTCCCGATGCTCCGCCAGCACCAGCACCGCCTCGCGATCGCCACCACCGGCCAGGGCCTCGTGGAGGTGACCGCCCCCGTGGCCGAGGTCCTCCGCGCCAGCCGCATCGCCTGCGGCCTGGTCACCCTGTTCGTGCGCCACACCTCGGCCAGCTTGGTGATCCAGGAGAACGCGGACGCGGACGTGCGCGGCGACCTGGAGCGTTTCTTCGCGCGCCTGGTCCGCGACGGCGATCCGTTGTTCGTCCACCGCAGCGAGGGCCCGGACGACATGCCCGCGCACGTGCGCGCGGCGCTCACCGCGACGCAGCTGTCGGTGCCGGCGAGCGGCGGCGCGCTGATGCTCGGCACCTGGCAGGGCATCTACCTGTGGGAACACCGCCTGCGCGGGCACCGGCGCGAGATCGTCGTGCAGGTCGTGGGCGAGTGACCGGGCCGCGGCCGGCCGACGCGCCGGGGCCGTCGCGCACGGCGACGTCGCCGCTGCACCGCCTGCTGCGCCGCGCGGTCGACGTGGAGGCCGGCGAGGTGCGCGCCACGCTCTTGGGCTTCGCCTGGTTCTTCTGCCTGCTGGGCGGCTACTACCTGCTGCGCCCGCTGCGCGACGCGCTGGGCCTGGCCGGCGGCGCCCGGGAACTGCAGTGGCTGTTCACCGGCACCTTCGTCGCCATGCTGGCGGTGGTGCCGCTGTTCGGGGCGCTGGTCGCGCGCATGCCGCCCCGGCGCTTCGTGCCGCTGGCCTACCGCTTCTTCACGGCCAGCCTGCTGGCGTTCGGCGCGTCGATCGCCCTCGACGTGCAGGGCGTGTGGGTCGGGCGCGTCTTCTTCGTCTGGGTCAGCGTCTTCAACCTGTTCGTCGTCAGCATCTTCTGGAGCGTGCTGGCCGACGTCTTCAGCAACGCGCAGGGCCGTCGGCTGTTCGGCTTCATCGCCGCGGGCGGCACGGCCGGCACCTTCGTCGGGCCGGCGCTGGCGGCCGCGCTCGTCGGCACGCTCGGGCCGGTCGCGCTGACGCTGCTGGCCGCGCTGCTGCTGGAGGCGGCCCTGCAGTGCTTCCATCGCCTGCGGCCGCGCCGCGCGGCGTCGCCGGGGCCCGGGCCGGCCGGCGAGGACGCCGACGGCGAACGGCCCATCGGCGGCGGCGTGCTCGACGGGCTCGGCCTGATCGCGCGCTCGCCCTACCTGCTGGGCCTGTGCGGCTACCTGCTGCTGCACACGGCCGCCTCGACCTTCCTGTACGTCGAGCAGGGCCGCATCGTGGCGGAGGCGTTCACCGACACCGCCTCGCGCACGCGCTTCTTCGCGCTGGTCGACCTGGGCGTGTCGACCCTCACGCTGGCGCTGCAGGTCTTCGTCACCGGGCGCCTGATCCGTCGCCTGGGCCTCGCGGCGGCGCTGGTGCTGCTGCCGCTGGCCTCGGCGCTGGCCTTCGTCGCCGTCGCCTGGTCGCCGGCGCTGCTCGTGCTCGCCGGCGCGCAGGCCCTGCGGCGGGCCTGCGACTACGCCATCGCGCGCCCGGCGCGCGAGGTGCTGTTCACCGTGGTCTCGCGCGCGGCCAAGTACAAGGCCAAGAACGCCATCGAGACGGTGGTCTATCGCGGGGGCGACGCCGCGAGCGGCTGGCTCTCGGCCGGGCTGGGGGCGCTGGGCGTCGGGTTCGCCGGGCTGGCGGCGATCGCGGTGCCGCTGTCGGCGCTCTGGGCGTTGCTGTCGCTGTGGCTGGCGCGCGAGCAGGAGCGCCGGCGGGCCGACCGGCCGCCGGGCGCGGCGCCCTAGCCCCGACGCGCCGCCCGTGGCGGGCGTGCCGGACGTGCCGGGCGCGCCCTCAGGCCTTGCGCCGCGCGAGCGTGATGCGCGTGAGCTCCGGGGGCCGGCCCAGCCGGAGCGCGAAGCCGGGCCACAGGGCGGTGCCGTTGTTCACGTAGAGCGACATGCCGCCCAAGTCGTAGCGCCCGGAGACGAAGCCCCCGTTGGCCCGGGCGAGCAGCCGGTCGAAACCCACGATCATCCCGCCGTGGGTGTGGCCGGAGAGCTGCAGCCCCACGCCCGCTTCGGCGGCCTTGCGCGCCTGGCGGGGCTGGTGGTCGAGCAGGACGACCGGCACGCCCGCCGGCGCGCCTTCGAGCGCCCGCGCGAGGTCCGGGCCCGGCAAGCCGACGCTCGGGGCGGAGAAGTCGGTCACGCCGGCCAGCACCAGGCGGTCGCCGGCGCGCGCGAGGACCGTGTGGCCGTTGGCCAGGGGCCGCATGCCGAGCGACTGGAAATGCGCCATCCAGCGCGCGTGGCCGAAGAAATACTCGTGGTTGCCGGGGATGACGTGCACGCCGTCGGGGGCCCGCAGGTCGCCCAGCGCCGCCACGTCGGCCCGCCGCGCGTCGAGCGTGCCGTCGATGAGGTCGCCGGTGACGACGATCAGGTCGACGCCCAGGCGGTTGGCGTCGTCGACCACCGCGCGCGTCCAGGGCGCGTCGAACAGACGGCTGATGTGCAGGTCGGTGAGCTGCAGGAGGCGGTAGCCCTCGAAGGCCGCGGGCAGGCCGGTGACCTCGAGCACGACGTCCTTGACCGGCGGCACGCGCACGGCCTGGCTCACCCCCAGGGCCGACAGGCCCATGGCGGCGATGCCGGCGGCGTGGCGCACGTGGCGGTGAACGGCCGTGCGGTGGCGCCGCACCAGCGCGACCAGCAGGGCGACGAGGTCGATCGCCAGCTGCATCGCGGCCAGCAGCAGCAGGGTGCCGAAGGCCCAGTTGAACGCGATGACGATGCCGCGCGGGAACTCCGGCGAGAACGGGCTGCCCGAGGACCAGCGGCCGACCAGGTGGTATTGCGATGCCACCAGCACCAGCAGGGCCGCGGCCGCCCGGCTGCCGACCCGCCACGGCAGCGGCCAGAGGAAGCGTGCGATGACGTAGAGGCCGGGCAGGCCGAAGAACAGATGGATCATGGGGAGGGATGGCCGGCGCGCCGGGGCGACCGGGGTGGGGCCGGAAGGGCGTGACGCCGGCGCCGGCGCAGGGCGCGTGAACGCCGGGAGCGGGGAGTCTAGCGAATCGCCGCGCGCGCCACGGGCGCCGCCTGCGTCGGAAAATGCGCCTTCAGGAACTGCAGGAACGCCTTGACGCGCGGCGCCAGGACCCGGCCGCGCGGATATAGCACGTAGATGACATCGTCCGTGCGGTCCTGGAAGTCCTGCAGCAGCGGCACCAGGGTGCCGGTGCGCAGGTCGGCGGCGACGTTGAACTCGGCCAGCCGCACGATGCCCAGGCCGACCAGCGCGAGCGTGCGCAGAAGTTCGCCCTGGTTGGCGCCGATGCACGCCGGGATGTCGATGGTCTTGAGCGCCCCGTCCTCGCGGAAGGTCCAGCGGTTCCAGTGGGTGCGGATGGTGAAGTTGAGGCAGCGGTGCCGCAGCAGGTCGTCGGGCCGCAGCGGCGTGCCGTGGCGCGCGAGGTAGGCCGGCGCGGCGGCGATGACCCAGGGCCTGGGCACCAGCGGCCAGCCGATCAGCGACAGCTCCGTGGGCCGCCCGCTGTGCAGTGCGACGTCGATGCCTTGCTTCAGGAAGTCGCCGCGATCGGTGCCGATGATGAATTCCAGCCGCAGCCGGGGATGGCGTTCCAGCAGCGCGGGGAGCAGCGGGGCGAGGAGGTATTTGGCCGTGGTCAGCGGGGCGTGGACGTGCAGGGTGCCGGAGATCTCGCCTTCCGGGTCCGGGGCGAGGTTTTCCGCTGCTTCCATGGCGTCGGCCACGCGCAGGCTCGCCGCGTGGAAGCGGTGGCCTTCCTGCGTGAGCCGAATGGTGCCGGCGATGCGTTCGAACAGGCGCACGTCGAGGCGCGTCTCCAACCGTCCGATCAGCTTGCTGACGGCCGACGGCGACATGCCGAGGCGTCGGCCGGCGCCCGAGAAACTGCCCTCGTTCACCACGCCGAGGAACACCTGCATCTCGCCGAACTTGTCCATGCGGGTTTCCTTCTACCGTGAATCGGGGTCACAGGGGATGTGCGTCCGGAGCCGTTGTGGCGCCGGGGGGCACTGTACAAAATGTCCGTTCACATCGGAGACAAAACGACATGACCAAGACCCTGCGGATCGGTTCCGGCGCGGCGTGGTGGGGCGACCGCGTCGAGCCCGCCGCGCTCAATGCCGAGCGCGGCGAACTCGACTACCTGTGCTTCGAGACCATGGCCGAAGCCACCGTGTCGGCCGCTCAGGTGCGCATGCGCCGCGACCCGACCTTCCCCGGCTACGACACCTACCTCGACGACCGCATGCGGGCGGTGTTGCCGGCGTGCATGCGCAACGGCACGCGCATCGTCTCCAATCAGGGATGGGTCAACCCGGGCGCGGCGGCGCGGCGCATCGTCGAGCTGTTGCGGGAGATGGGCATCCACGGCGTCAAGGTGGCTGCCGTGGGCGGCAGTCTGATCACCGACCGCGTGCTCGAACTCACCGACACGATCCTCGAGACCGGCGCGCCCACCCGTACCCTGGCGTCCAGCCTGATCTCCGCCGAGGCCTACCAGGGGGCCGAGCCGATCGTCGAGGCCCTGCGGGCCGGCGCGCGGATCGTCGTCACCGGGCGCGTGGCCGACCCGTCGATCTTCATGGCGCCGATGATGTTCGAGTTCGGTTGGGACCCGCTCGACCACGCGCGGCTCGGCGCGGGCAACGGCATCGGCCACCTGCTGGAGTGCGGCGCCCAGGTGACGGGAGGGTATTTCTCCGACCCGGGATTCAAGGACGTCCCGACGCCATGGGACTTCGCCTTCCCGATCGCCGAGGTGGAGGAGGACGGCAGCGTCGTCATCACCAAGGTGGGCGGCACCGGCGGCGCGGTGACGCTGCGCACGGTCAAGGAGCAGATGCTCTACGAGGTCCACGATCCGGCCAACTACCTCACGCCGGATGCCGTGGTCGACTTCACCGGCGCGCGGCTCGAGCAGGTCGGCCCGGACCGCGTGCGCATCACCCACCTCGGCGGCAAGCCGCGCACGCCGACGCTCAAGGTGTCGATCGGCTGCACGGAAGGCTTCATCGGCGAGGACATGTTCTTCTACGCCGGCCCGGGCGCCCTGCGGCGGGCGCGGCTGGCCAAGCAGGTGCTCGAGGAGCGGTTCAAGATCGTCAAGCTGCAGGCCGAGGACCTGCGCATCGACTTCCTCGGACTGAACGCCATCCACGGCGAGGCCACGCCGGCCGACGCGCCCGAGCCCTACGAGATCGCGGTGCGCGTGGCCGCGCGCACCCGGACGCGCGAGGAGGCCGTCAAGGTCGGGCGCGAGGTCGACGGCATGGCGGTGTCGGGCATCGCGCACACCGGCAAGCGCGTGCCGCACCAGGACCGCTTCCGCGAAGTGATCGGCGTGTGGTCGGCGCTGGTGCCGCGCGAGCGGATCACCCCGACCGTCGACTATTTCGAAAGCTGAGGCGCGCCATGAAAGTCCTGCTCCAACACCTCGCCCACGCGCGCTCCGGCGACAAGGGCAACACCTCCAACATCGCTGTGTTCGCCTACGAGAGCGAGTTCTATCCGCTGCTCAAGGCCCAGTTGACGGCCGAGCGTTTCAAGGCCTTCTACCGGGGCGCCATCAAGGGCGACGTCCTGCGCTACGAGGTCGACAACATCGAGGCGCTGAACTTCGTCTGCCATGGCGCGCTCGGCGGCGGGGTCTCGCGCAGCCTCTGCCTGGACAACTACGGCAAGGCGCTCTCGGCGGCGGTGCTGGGGTACGAGCTCGAGGTGCCCGACGCGCTCGCGTCCCGACTGCACGGGCGGCACCTGCTGTGAACGACGTCGCCACCTCGACCACGGAGACGACCACGATGACGAGCCTCCCATGCCGGCTGGTCGCCGGGCTCGGCCGCATCGTCGCGGCCTGCGCCGCCGCCGTGACGCTCCTGCTGCCTGCGACCGCCACGGCGCAGGACTATCCGAGCCGACCGATCCGGCTGGTGGTGCCGTACCCGGCCGGCGGTACGACCGACATCCTCGCGCGACTCGCGGCGGTCCAGCTGGGCGAGCGGCTCAAGCAGGCGGTCGTGGTCGACAACCGCGCCGGGGCGAGCGGCGCCATCGGTTCGGCCGAGGTCGCCCGAGCCGCGCCCGACGGCTACACCCTGCTGATGGCCACCGCCAGTTCGCACGGCATCAATTCGGCGCTCTACCGCAAGCTGCCCTACGACGCGGTCAAGGACTTCGCGCCGGTGACCCTGCTGGCGAGCACGCCCAACATCATCGTCGTCAATCCGGCGGTGCCGGCGACCAACCTGCGGGAACTCATCGCGCTGGCCAAGGCGCAGCCGGGCAAGCTGAACTTCGGCTCCACCAGCCTGGGCGGCTCGCCGCACATGAGCGCCGAGCTGCTGAAGCTGGAGGCCGGCATCGACATCGTCCACGTCCCCTACAAGGGGGCCGCGCCGATGCTGACGGACCTGCTCGCTGGCCAGATCCAGATCGGTTTCGACAACCTGCCCTCGACCATCAATTTCGTGAACACGGGCAAGGTCCGGGCGATCGCGGTGACCACGCCGCAGCGCTGGCCGGGCGCCCCGGACATCCCGACGGTGGCCGAGAGCGGTCTGTCGCGCTACGAGGTCTCGGGCTGGTTCGGCCTGCTCGCGCCCGCCGGCACGCCCAAGGCGGTGCTGGACACCCTGCAGGGGGCGTTGGCCGCGGCGGTCCGGCAGCCCGAGGTCGCCCAACGGATGCTGGAGCTGGGCGCGCGGCCCATCGCCAGCACGCCGGAGGAGTTCGCCCGGCAGATCCCGCAGGAGGTCAAGAAGTGGCAGGACGTCGTCAAGGCGACCGGGGTGAGCATCGAGTGAGGGTCCGGCCGTCCGGTTCGTCCAGCCGGGCCCGGCCGGGTCAGCACCCGCGCCAGACCGGCGCCCGGCGCTCCGTGAAGGCGCGCACGCCCTCGCGGAAGTCCTCGCTGCCGTAGCAGGCCGAGACGAGGTCGTCCATCGCCGGCACCCCCGCGACCGTCAGGCGTCGCAGGGCCTCCTTGGACGCGGACTGCGTCACCGGCGCCAGCACCCGCAGACGCCGCACGAGCGCGCCGACCGCCTCGTCGAGCGCCCCGGGCGCCGCGACCTCGTGCAGGAAGCCGCAGGCCAGCGCCTCGTCGGCGTCCAGGACCTGCGCCAGGAGCAGCATCCGGCGCACGTTCTGGTGGCCCCAGGCCTGGCGCAGCCGCGCCATGTTGAGGGGCGACAGCATGTTGCCGAGCGTCCGCGCGATCGGCACGCCGAACTTCGCCCCCGGCGTCGCGACGCGGAAGTCGCAGGCCGTGGCGATGGCCAGTCCGCCGCCCACGGCCCAGCCCTCGACGACGGCGACGGTCGGAAACGGCAGCCGCTCGATGCGTTCGATGCCCGCGTCGATGCGCGCCTCGTAGACGAGGCCGTCGGCGCCGCCGCCGAAGTCCAGGAACTGGTGGATGTCGGTACCGGCCACGAAGGCCTCGCCGCCGGCCCCGCGCAGCACGCCGACGCGCACGGCCCGCTCGCCCGCCAGCCGATCGCAATGCGCGCCGAGCTGCTCGTACATCGTCCAGGTCATGGCGTTGCGCGCCTCGGGCCGCTCGAACGTCAGGGTCGCGACGCCGGTGTCGATCGCCAGGCCGACCCGGCCCTGCGCCCCGTCCCCGGTCACTTCGCCTCCGCCGGCTGCGCCTCGGCATCCGGCCGCGCCCGAGGGGCGCCGGGCAGGGCGATGCCCAGCTCCTCCAGCACCTCCCGGGTGTGCTCGCCCAGCAGCGGCGGCGGGCGGCGCACCTGCTGCGGCGTGCCCATCATCTTCACGGCGAAGCCGATGTTGGGCACCTTGCCCTCCACCGGGTGGTCGATCTCGATGCGCATGGCCCGGTGGCGGCCGTGCTCGCTCTCGAAGGCCTCGGGGTAGGTGAGGATCGGACCGGCCGGGATGCCGGCGGCCAGCAGGGTCTCGATCCAGTCGTCGGCCGTGCGGGCGGCGAAGGAGCGCTCCAGCTCCACCATCAGCGCCTCGCGGTGGGCCAGCCGCTTGGACACGCTGGCGAAGCGTTCGTCGGCCAGCAGGTCGGCGCGCGCCAGCACGCCGCACAGCTTCTGCCAGAGCTTCTGGTTGGTGGCGCCCATGACGAAGTGGCCGTCGGCGGCCTTGGCCGCCTGGTAGGGCGCGCTCATGCGGTTGGAGGTGCCCAGCGGCTCGGGCTGGCGGCCCGTGCCCCAGTACTCGGAGATGTCCCAGACCGAGAAGGCCAGCGCCGAGTCGAACAGCGAGGCGTCGATGTACTGGCCCTGGCCCGTGTTCTTCGCGCCGATGTAGGCCGCCAGCAGGCCGTAGACCGCGAACAGCGCGCAGCCGATGTCGGCCACCGGCACGCCGGCCTTCACGGGCGGGCCGCCGGGGTAGCCGGTCACGCTCATCACGCCCGACATCGCCTGCGCCATCAGGTCGAAGCCCGGGCGCTGCGACCAGGGCCCCGACTGGCCGAAACCCGAGATGCTGACGTAGACCAGCGCCGGGTTCAGCGCGCTCAGCGTGTCGAAGTCCGCGCCCAGGCGCTTCATGACGCCGGGGCGGTAGTTCTCGACCAGCACGTCGGCCTCCAGCACCAGCGCGTGCAGCGCCGCGCGGCCCTCGTCGGTCTTCAGGTCGAGCGTGACGCTGCGCTTGTTGCGGTTCATGTTGAGGAACCCCATGCTGTCGTTGCCCTTGAGCTTGAAGCCCATGGCGCCGCGCGTCTGGTCGCCACCCTCGGGCGGCTCGATCTTGATCACGTCGGCGCCCAGGTCGGCCAGCAGCATGCAGGCGTAGGGGCCGGCCATGACCTGGCTGATGTCGAGCACGCGCATGCCGGCGAGCGGCAGCGGGCGGGTGGCGGGAGCGGAGGAGGTGGTGGCGTTGGTTGTCATCGATGCGGTCCTGGTCGGTCGGTTCGTTCGACCCGTGGGTCGGGGAGTGTTCGGAGGGGCGTCGGCGGGCGGCTCGTGCCTCAGGAGTCGACGCGCACGTTCGCGTCCTTGATGACCTTGGCCCACTTGACGTTCTCGCCGGCGATGAACTCGGCGAACCTGCTCGCCGTGCCGCCGGCGTCCTCGGCCCCGAACTCGTCGAGCTTCTGGCGGATGTCGGGCATGAGCAGCACCTTGTTGACGTCCGCGTTCATGCGCTGCACCAGCGCCGGGGCCATGCCGCGCGGACCGACCAGCCCGTACCACGAGGCGGCGTCGACCTGCGGATAGCCGCCGTCGGCGAAGGTCGGGAGGTCCGGGTAGCTGCCCGCGCGCTTCAGGCGCGTCTGCGCGATGCCGATGACCTTGTTCTGGCGCATGAAGGGCGTCGCCGCCGTCATGGTGTCGAAGGCGAAGTCGATCTGGCCGCCGAGCTGGTCGATGATCAGGGCGCCCGAGCCCTTGTAGGGCACGTGCACGGCGTCGATCTTCGCCGCGAGCTTGAACATCTCGAAGGCCAGGTGCTGGGCCGAGCCGATGCCCGAGGAGCCGAAGGTGACGCGGCCCGGCTTCTGGCGGCACAGCGCGACGATGTCGGGCAGCGTGCGCACCGGCTGGGTGGTCGCGCAGGTCAGCACGTTGGGCGTCACGCCGACCATCGAGATGGCGCTGAAGTCCCGGTTGGGGTCGAACTTGACGGTGTCCTTGAGCAGGCTGGGGGCGATGGCGTTGCTGTTGACGTGCGCCATCAGCAGGGTCGTGCCGTCGTTGGGCTGGCGCGCCACGTAGTCCGCCGCGATGACGCCGGTGGCGCCGGGCTTGTTCTCGACGACGACCTGCGTGTCCCACAGGGTCGCGAGCTTCTGGCCGATCACCCGCGCCAGCACGTCGGTCCCGCCACCCGGAGCGAAGCCCACGACGATGCGCACCGGGCCGGAGATCCGGACCGCGCCGCCGGTGGCCGTCTGCGCCAGCGCCCAGCCGGGCGTGCCCAGGGCGGCGCCCAGGCCGAGCGTGAAATGTCTGCGTTGCATGCCGTGCCTCTTGTCGTTGGGAAGGCGCCGATGGTTGGCGATCCCGCGCACGGCGGCCAGCGCTAAATCAGCGAGGCAGGATTCGAATTTCTCGTAGCCGAGAGCACGCGCACCACGCTGCGCGCGGCCTGCGACAGGGCTTCGGGCGGGCGGTGGCACAGCAGGAACTGGCGCTGCGCCCAGTCGCCCCGGATCGCGACGCACGCGAGGCCGTCGCCGCGGGCGACCGTGCGCGCGACGGCCTCGGGCATGACCCCGATGCCCAGGTTCTGCGCGATCAGCGGCGCCATGCTGTCGAAGCCGTTGACCCGCATGCGCATGCGCAGCAGCCGGCCCTCGTCGTCGGCCAGGCGCTGGAGCATCAGCGAGATGGCCGACCCCTCGCCCAGCACGATCAGGTCGCACGCCAGGATGTCGTCCAGCGTCAGCGCGCTCCGCTCGGCCAGCGCGTGGCCGGCCGGCAGCACCACCGTCAGGCGGTCGCTGCGGTAGGGCAGGGTGGGCAGCTCGATGCTGCCCAGGCCCGCCTCGTAGATGCCGACGTCGACGATGCCCCGGCGCAGCGCCTGCTGCACGATCTGGCTGTTCATCTCCTGCAGGTCGATGCGCACGCCGGGACATTCCCGGGCGCAGCGCGCGATGTCCGACGGCACGAACTGGATCACCGCGCTCTTGGGCGCGGCCAGACGCACGACGCCCTGTTCGCCGCCGAGGTACGACGCCGCGTCGTCCTGCATGCGCAGCACGGTGTGGGTGATGCTGCGCGCGTGGGCGAGCATGGCGCGACCGGCGTCCGTGATGGCCATGCCGTGGGGCCGGCGCTCGAAGAACGGCAGCCCGAACTGCGCCTCGATCTCCAGGATGCGGCGCGACGCGGCGGCCGTGGCCATGTGCATCTTCTCGGCGGCCCGGGTCACGCTGCCGAGTTCGGCGGTCGTGATGAACAGCTGGAGGGTCGTCAGATCGAAGTGGAGGCGCGCGGAGCGCCGGTCGATGGATGTCAAGGCGTCCGTCTCGAAGTGGCAACGATGAAGGCGTGATTCTCGGCCCGGCGGCGGCCGTGCTAGGGTGCGGACGACCACGCCGGCCATCCTCCGGCCACGCCCGCATCACGCCCGCACGAACCGCACGAACCGCACGAACCGCATGACCACCGTGTTCCTCAGCCATCCCCCCGGCGCGCTCGGACCCTACTTCGGCGACCGCGCCATCGCGGCGCTGCAAGCGATCGCCGAGGTCCGCTTCAATCCCGACGAGGCGGACCTCGACGCGGCCCGCGTGGCGGCGCTGGCCGGCGATTGCGATTTCCTCATCTCCCACCGCCGCACGGCGGGCGACGAGGCGCTCTTCTCGGCGCTGCCGCGCCTCCAGGCCTTCCTGCGCTGCGCCATCGACATCCGCAACGTCGACGTCGACGCGGCGAGCCGCCACGGCGTGCTGGTCACGCAGGCCAGCGCGGGCTTCGTCGACGCGGTCGCGGAGTGGATCGTCGGCGCGATGATCGATCTGGCCCGCCACATCAGCGCGTCGGTGGTCCGGTACCGGGCCGGCGACGTGGCGGTGCCCGTCATGGGGCGAGAACTGCGCGGCGCCACGGTCGGCGTCGTCGGCTACGGCCGGATCGCGCGCCGCTTCTGCGCGCTGGCGCTGGCGTTCGGCATGACGGTGGTGGTGCACGACCCGCACGCGACGATCGACGGCCCCGGACTGCGCCAGACCGGCTTCGACGCGCTGCTGGCATGCGCCGACTTCGTCGTGTGCCTCGCGTCGGCGACGGCGGCGACCGAGAACCTGATGGACGCGCGGGCCTTCGCCACGATGAAGCGCGGCGCCTGTTTCATCAATGCCGCGCGCGGCGATCTGGTCGACGAGACGGCCCTGGTGGCCGCGCTCGACGCGGGCCACCTGGGAGGCTGCGCGCTCGACGTCGGCCGGGCGCCCGACCAGATGCCCTCGCCGCACGTGGCGGCCCACCCGCGCGTGGTCGCCACGCCGCACGTCGGCGGCCTGACGCGGCCGGCCGTCGAGCATCAGGCGATGGAGACGGTGGCCCAGGTGGCCGCGCTCCTGGCGGGCCGCGTGCCGCGCGGCGCGGTCAACCCGGCGGCCGCCGCGCGCTGGCGGGCGGCCGCCGCGCCACCGTCGGCGGGCTGACGACCGGGCGGACCCGGCCGTCCGCTCAGGTGCCGCTGTCCAGGCGCTTCTGCATCGCCGCCGCGCGCTGCGCCGACGGCGGGTGCGAGCTCAGCAGCGAGCCGCCCGAGGCCTGCCCCTCGCTGAGCTTGGCCAGCTTCTGGAAGCCCGTCACCAGCCCCTTGCGCTCCAGCTTGCGCTCGCCCAGCAGATCGAACGAGTAGGAATCCGCGGCGCTCTCCTGCGACTGCGAGAACTGCGCGTTGACGAACTTCTCGGCCAGGTCGCCCGCCTGGGACTGCGACAGCTGGGCCGCCACGCCGCCGGCGGCGCTGGCCAGGCCGCGCGCCGCCGTGGCGACGTAGGCCGTCTGCATGCGCGACTTGGAATGGCCCAGCGCCACGTGACCGATCTCGTGGCCGATCACGCCGCGCAGCTCGTCGTCGTTCATCAGGTCCATCAGGCCGCTGTAGACGCGGATGCAGCCGTTGGCCATGGCCCAGGCGTTCACGTCCGGCGTCATGTAGACGCGGTAGTTGGCGGTCTTGCCGTTGACCGTGGTCGGCATGGCGCGGATCACCTGGTTGAGGCGCGTGGTGTATTTGCTGTTCGCCGGCGCGATCTGGTTCTTCTGGTCCATCGCCGCGCACGACTGGTCGGACATGGCCGCGATGTCGCCGTCGCTGAGCGACATGGCCTTCATGGCCGTGCCGCCGACGTCGGTCAGCTTGCTGACGTCCATGGTTTTCATGGTCTCGCAGCCCGCGAGGGTGAGCACCGCGCCGAGGGCGACGGGAAGGAGGAGGTTGCGCATGTTCGTTGCCATGGAGGAAGGGAAGGTTCGTGACGGGAGGGACCGGCGGAGCGGACCCGCCGCATTCTCGTCGCAGCGGCGCGACGGCCCGGCGCCGGGCGGCGTCAGCGCAGGCGTCCCGACCACAGCAGCGACAGCAGGGCCGCCACCGAGGCGAGCAGGGCGGCCGCCAGCGCGAGCGGGCCGGCGAGCTCGGTCTCGCGTCGCAGCACCTCCACCCGCGAGCCGAGTTCCTGGTAGACGCCGCGCAGGTTCTCGGCCGTGCCGGCGTGGTGGTACTGGCCGCCCGTCATGCGGGCGACCTCGCGCAGCGTCGGTTCGTCGAGCTTCATGTAGATCGCCATGCCCTCGGGCGTGGCGGCGTCGCCGTCGACCGTGCCCAGGCCGATGACGTGGACCCGCACGCCGCGATCGGCCGCCATCCGCGCCGCGGCCAGGGTGTCGATGCCCGCCGTGCGGCGGCCGTCGCTCAGCAGGATGATGGCGGCGGCGTCGTGGGAGCCGGGCGGCACGGGGTCCGGCGCGGCGGGCTGCGGACGCGCGCGCTCGTCCAGGCTGCGGCCCCTCGACGGCGTGGCGGTGCCGCCCATCATCATCCGGCCGAGGTCGATGCCGTGGTCCGGGAAGATCTCCGCGAGGCACTGGACGATGGCGTCGCCCACCGCCGTGCCGAGCTGCATCTGGAAGGCGTCGATGCTCGCGACCAGCGCCGCGCGGTCGAGGGTCGCACGCTGGGCGACGTGGGCGCTGCCGGCGAAGGTGACCAGCCCGATTTCGATGCGCGGCGGCACCTCGCGCAGGAACGCCTTCGCCGCTTCCTGGGCGGCCACCATGCGCGTGGGCTTGACGTCGCCCACCCGCATGCTCAGCGACACGTCCATGGCCAGCAGGATCGAGGTCCGGGCCCACGGCAGCGGCACCCGGGCCACCGGGCGCGCGGCGGCCAGCAGCAGCACGGCCAGGGCCAGCAGCGCGAGCGCCGGCGGCACGTGGCGCCGCCAGCCGCGACCGGCCGCGGCGCGGACCGTGCCCAGGTCGCTGTAGGCCAGCGCGGCGCGCGTCCGGCGTCGCGTCAGCCACCGGTAGGCCACGGGCAGCAGCGCCGCCACGGCCAGCAGCCAGAGGGAGTGGGGCCAGAGGAAATGCATGCGCGGCCTGCCGGTGCGCGCTCAGCGCGCCTCGACCTCGTCGTGACCGTCGCGCTGCGGGTTCGGGGTTCGTGGCATGGGTCCTCGCCGGTTCGACGCGTGCGATCGCGCGCGTTCGCTCCCATCAGGAAATCACCGGTGCCGTCCCCCCGGGGTAGGACGGGGCGCCCAGATGGGCGCCCGGCGAGGTCGGCGCGCGTGCGGCCGACCCGCCGCCCTCAGATGGCTTCCGGATCGGTCCGGATGCTGGTGCGGTCGCGGTGCCGCTTTTCCTTGCCCAGCACGCTGTCCAGGGCGCTGAGCACCTTGGTCTCGGCGCCACGGAAGGCCTGGTCCAGCGAGGGCGCCTGGTGGGACACGGCCACTGGCGCGTGCTGCGGGACGTGCGCCTCGATCAGGCAGCGCTTGTCGGACGCGCCGCCCTTGGTGGCGTTGACGTCCGACAGGTGGACCTCGACGCGCCGGACGTCCTCCGCGTAGCGCGCGAGGTTCTGGCGGATCTCGCCGTCCGCCCAGCGTTCGAGGTCTTCGCGGTTTTCCATGCCATTGCCGGTATTGATGTGGATTTCCATTGGGCGTTCTCCTTGGTTGGATGGGACCACCCAGTGGACCACCGGCGCGATTGACCCGTGCCGCCACGTGGAAAAGCCCCGTTCCGCGCGCCGGGACGGGCGCGCCCGCCTCAGCCCGCGCCGGGCGGCGCGTCGCGCGCCGCGCCCGGCGGCGGGCCGACGTAGCGTCCGCGCGGACGGATCACCTGCGCCACGCCGAGCTGTTCCAGGCCGTGCGCGAGCAGCCCGACGCTGCGCGCCGTGGCGAAGAGCCCGAAGGCCGCGTCGGCCGGCAGCCGGTGGTGCGCCACCAGGGCCGCCAGCGCCACGTCGATGTTGGGCTGCAGGCCGGTCTGCTCGATCACCTTGGCGATGAAGCGCGCGATCACCGGCGGGGGCTCGAAGCGCGCCAGCAGGGCCGCCGCGCGCGGGTCGCCGTCGGGATAGAGGTGGTGGCCGAAACCCGCCAGGGGCGACCCGGTGGACAGGTAGTGCGCGAGCACCGCGTCCTCGCCGAGCCGCTCGACTTCGGCGAAGAGCGCCTGCACGCGCCCCGAGCCGTCGCCGTGCAGCGGCCCCGACAGCGTGGCCAGTCCGGCCAGGAGGCACGCGGGCAGGGAGGCCCCGGTCGACGCCGCGATGCGCGCGGCGAAGGCCGAACTCGTCAGCTCGTGGTCCACCAGCAGCACCATGGCCGTGCGCAGCAGTTCCGCCACCGCCGGTGGCTGGTCCCAGCCCCGGGCGAAGCGCAGGTGCAGCGCCTGCGTGCCCGGCCGGGCACCGAAGGCGTCGGCCAGCGTCGCGACCAGGCCCTGGCCTTCGACGTGCAGGACCCGGGTCAGGCGGCCCCGGGTGGAATGCCCGACGGCCGCCAGGCCGCCCAGCGCCGTGAAGGCGGCGACGCGCCCCGGTCCGTCGCCGCGCCGCGCCGGCGCGAGCGGGGCGGCGCAGGAGAAATCGATCGGCTGCCGCGTGTCCCACAGCAGGCGGGCCACGTCCTCCAGGCTGGCCGAACGGGCCAACTCGACGACGTCCTGGCCGCGGTAGTAGGGACGTCCCCGGAAGAACGCGCACAGCGCCGTCGGGATGCTCGGCTCGGCGCCGAACAGCGTCTCGGCGGCGACCGTCGCGCGCGTGCGGCCGGCCTGCTTGCGCCGGGCGAGGCCGGCGACGTCTTCGGCGCGGTACAGGCTGCGGCGCGTGTCGCCGGGGTCGGTCATGACCTCGAGCTTGCCGCGGCTGACGTACGCATACACCGTCTGCGGCCGCACCCCGAGCGCCGCGCAGGCCTCGTCCATCGACATCCATGCCGCCATCGTCCACTCCCCTTCGGATTTATATATTGATTTTATACATCAATATTGACCAATAAATCAACCTGTCATTACCATCGCGCCACTTCGCATCCACATCCCGGACGACCCGCCATGAAACCCTCGGTCCTGCAAATCAACCCCATCCTGATCCCCGCGATCAACGACCGGCTCGCGGCGCTGTACGACGTCCACCGGCTCTTCGAGATCGCGCAGCCGGAGGCCTGGCTGGCGGCGCACGGGGCGTCGGTGCAGGCCGTGATCACGGGGGGCCACACCGGCATCACGCGGGCGATGCTGGAACGCCTGCCCAACCTGAAGGTGGTGGCGGTCAACGGCGTGGGCACCGATGCGGTCGATCTGGCGCACTGCCGCGCGCGGGGCCTGCCCGTCGCGGCCACCCTGGGCGCCCTGACCGAGGACGTCGCCGACCTGGCCATCGGCCTGCTGATCGCGGCCTGCCGCAACCTGTGCGCCGGCGACCGCTTCGTGCGCGACGGCCAGTGGGAGCTGCACCCCCAGCCGAGCGCGATCCCGCTCGCCCGGCGCTTCAGCGGCATGCGCGTGGGCATCGTCGGCATGGGCCGCGTCGGCCGCGCCGTCGCGGTGCGGGCGGCGGCGTTCGGTTGTTCGATCGCCTACACCGACCTGCGTCCGATGGACGATGTCGCGCACGCGTTCGTGCCCGACCTGGTCGAGCTCGCCCGGGGCGCTGACGCGCTGGTGCTGTGCGCGGCCGCCGACCAGGCCGAGGGCATCGTCGATGCGCGGGTGCTGGAAGCGCTGGGCCCGCGCGGCTTCCTGGTCAACGTCGCGCGCGGCCGGCTGGTGAACGAGGCCGACCTGACCGAGGCGCTGGCCGCCGGCCGCATCGCCGGGGCGGGGCTGGACGTGTTCGTCGACGAGCCGCGCGTGCCCGCGGCGCTGCGCGGCTCGGAGCGCGCGACGCTCCAGGCCCACCGCGCCAGCGCCACCTGGGAGACCCGCACGGCGATGGGCGAGATGGTGCTCGCGGCGATCGCCCAGGCGCTGGCCGGCGAGCGCCCGGCGATGAGCCTGACGACCTGAGACGGCCGTCCGCCATGACCGGATTCGTCTTCCCGCCGCCGGCACCGGTGACACTGCCGGTGCGGGACGCCACCGACCGCTTCCCGGTGGGCCGGGTCTTCTGCATCGGCCGCAACTATCCCTGGCAGCCCGGCGGGCCACCGGCGCGCGAGCTGCCCGGCTGGTTCATGAAGCCCGCCACCTCGGTGGTGCCGGCGCGAGGCGCCTTGCCCTGTCCGCCGGGCACCGCCGACTTCTGCCACGAGGTCGAACTGGTGGTGGCGATCGGCGTCGGCGGGCGCGACATCGACGTGGCGCGGGTGGAGGCGGAGCACGTCTGGGGCTATGCCGTCGGACTGGACCTGACGCGACGCGACCTCCAGCAGGCGGCCAAGCGCGCAGGGGGCTCCTGGGAGGCCGCCAAGGCCTTCGACCGCTCGGCGCCCTGCACGCCGCTGGTGCCGGCGGCCGTGTGCGGCCATCCGCGCGGCGGCGCGATCTGGCTCGCGGTCGACGGCGTCGAGCGGCAGCGCGCCGACCTGGCCGACCTGTCGTGGCCGGTGGCGGAGCTGGTCGCCATGCTGTCGCGCTCGGTGACGCTCGCGCCCGGCGACCTCGTCTACACCGGCACGCCCGCCGGCGTCGGCGCGCTGCGCCACGGCGACGTGGTGACCGGCGGCGTGGCCGGCATCGGCGAATTCACCATGACCGTCGAGGGCGTGCCGTCCCGCGTTCCCCATCCGATCCAAGCCCAGACCCCGACCCCGACCCTGCGAGGAGACGCCCCGTGAACATCCCATCGACCCCCTCCGCCACCCCGCCCGGCAAGGTCGCGCTGGTCACCGGCGCCGGCAGCGGCATCGGCCGCGCCGTGGCGCTCGGCCTGCTCGACGACGGCTGGCGCGTCGTGCTGGCCGGGCGACGTCCAGAGCCCCTGCGCGCGCTGGCCGCCGAGGCCGAGGCCCGGGGCGGCGTCGCCCTGGCCGTGCCCACCGACGTCACCGTGCCCGACAGCGTCGAGGCGCTGTTCGCCGCCATCGAGGCGCGCTTCGGCCGGCTCGACCTGTTGTTCAACAACGCCGGCGTGAACGCGCCGGCCGTGCCGATCGACGAGCTGCCGCTGGAGCGCTGGTTCAGCGTGCTGAACACCAACGTGACCGGCGTGTTCCTGTGCGCCCGCGCTGCCTTCGGCCTGATGCGCCGCCAGTCGCCCCAGGGCGGGCGCATCGTCAACAACGGCTCGATCTCGGCCCACGTGCCGCGCCCCCACACCGCCCCCTACACCATGAGCAAGCACGCGGTCACGGGCCTGACGAAGTCGCTGGCGCTCGACGGTCGCGCCTTCGGCATCGTGGCCAGCCAGATCGACATCGGCAACGCGTTGACCGAGCTGTCAGAGCGCATGACGCGCGGCGTGACGCAGGCCAACGGCACGGTGGCGGCCGAACCCATGATGGACGCGGTCCACGTGGCCGACGCGGTGCGCCACATCGCGGCGATGCCGTTGTCGGCCAACGTGCTGAACATGACCGTCATGGCCAGCGCCATGCCCTTCGTCGGGCGCGGCTGACGGCCGGCCTCCCATCCCTCACAACAAGGAGACTTCCATGCCCATCGCTTCCATGCTCAAGGTCCTCGCCGTCGCGGCGTCCCTGGCCGCCGTGCCGGTCCTCGGCTCGGCGCAGGCCTACCCGGCGCGCGCGGTCAAGATCATCGTGCCGGCTCCGCCGGGCGGCGCCATCGACACCCTCGCGCGGGTGGTCGGCGACAAGATCGGCGCGGCCATGGGCCAGCCGGTGATCGTCGACAACCGCCCCGGCGCCTCCAACAACCTCGGCACCGACGTGCTGGCCAAGGCGGCGCCCGACGGCTACACCATCGGCATCGTGGGCGGCAGCCACAACATCAACAAGTTCCTGTTCAGGAACCTCGGCTGGGACCCGCAGAAGAGCTTCGAGCCGATCGTCTACACGCACGAGGTGCCGCTGGTCTTCGCGGTCGCGCCGCAGGTCCCGGCGAAGACGCTGCCCGAACTGGTGGGCTGGATGAAGGCGCACCCGGACGACGCCAAGGTCGCGACCTCCGGGCGCGGGAGCGCGCAGGAGATGGCCGCCGAGATGTTCCGCTTGGCCAGCGGCGCGCCGATGCTGCTGGTGCCCTACAAGGGCTCCTCGGCCGCGCACCCGGACCTGCTGGCCGGGCGCACCGCGCTCTACATCGACACCATCAGCGCGATCCAGGCGCAGGTGAAGGCGGGCAACGTGCGCGCCGTGGCCGTCTCCACGAGAAAACGCGCCGCGTCGCTGCCGGACGTGCCCACGGCCGACGAGCAGGGACTGAAGGGCTACGACGCGAACACCAACGGCGGCTTCCTGGCGCCGGCGGGCACGCCCCGGGCCATCGTCGAGCGGCTCAACGCCGAGATCAACGCGGCGCTCCGGCTGCCCGACGTGCGCGCCAAGCTGGAGGCCGCCGGCATCGAGGTCCAGGGCGGCACACCGGAGGCCTACGCCGCGGTGATCCGGGACGACCTCGCCAAATGGGGCAAGGTCGTCAAGGCGGCGGGCATCGAGCCGGAATGACGCGCGCGGCGCGCGCTCAGGGCAGGGCGGCGAAACCCGGCTGCAGGCCCTGCGAGCGCGCCCGGGCGCGGTAGGCCGCGGCGTCGTCGGCGCCGAAGCGGCCGTCGAGCATCAGCCCGCGCGCCACCAGGTCGGCGACCGAGCGGTCGACCGCGTCCACGTAGCCGGCCCGGGAGCCGTACAGACCCTGCACGCTGCGGCGCGGGTCGCCCGGCTGGCGCTGCGCGTCGGTGACCGCGAAAGCCAGCTGCGAGCCGTTGAGCCCGTACTGGTCGCCGGCCACGAAGCCCGCGCGGCGCAGGCTGTAGCCCTTGAAGGTGGCCAGCGGGACGGCGGCGTCGGGCATCTTCACGCCGGCGACGTCGTTGCCCTGGGCGTCCACGGTGGGCAGCTGGACGACGTACAGCTTCGTGGAGGGGACCGAGGGAATGACGCGCTCGTCGTTCACGCTCAGCGTGTTGTACACGCCGTTGAACGCCAGGCCGGGCGCCCCGGGCACGCCGCTGAACGACACGGCCGACAGGTCCGGCCCGCCCAGGCTGGCGGCCGAGGCGGTCGGCACGGCGAGCGTGGCCGCGCGCGCCGACGGCCAGACGCTGGCCAGCGGCTGCGCGGTGCCGTTGACCCAGCCTTCCAGGTTCAGGTAGAGCGCCCGCACGAGCGCGGTGCTGGCGTTCTGCACGTTGGGCGCGGCGGTCGGCGCCGTCGCGGCGACGGCGCGGTTGGTGGTCATGTCGGGCTGCGTGCGCGCGTTGGCCGCGAGCATCGACGGGCTGTGCTGCGTGCCGTTGGCGTAGAACAGCCGCACGTTGTCCGGCACGGCGACGTCGTTGCCGGCGCCGTCGGTGGCCACCAGCGAGGCGCGCGCCCCGCCGAACTCGATCGGGCTGTCGTACTGGACCACCTTGGGGCAGGTCGCGTCCTGCGTGCATTTCGCCAGCAGGCCGTCGGTGCGCCCGCTCAGCGGGTCGGTCAGCGTGGCGTAGCCGAAGGGGAACTGGTCGCCCGGCGTGTAGTGCGTCTCGTGCTGGCGCGAATAGTCCCCGGGCTTGGACCAGCGGTAGTTGGTGTAGGTCTTGCGCGAGCCGCCCACCAGCGGAAACATGCCGTCGAAGACGCGGCGGTTCTGGGCGTCGGCGTTGAAGCCCTGCCACAGGAAGTCGCGCACGTAGCGCCCCGACTGCGAGATGCCGCCGAACAGCGTGGCGCGCACGCGGCCGGCCAGCGGGTTGCGGTTGCCGGCCGCGTCGGCCGTGCCGTGGCGCAGGAAGCTCACGAGGTCGCGCGTGGCGAGGAAGCCCAGGCCCATGACCCGGGGCCCGACGGCGGTGTAGTCGAACTGGTAGATCGAGCCGTCGTCGCGGCCGCCGTCCAGCGCGGCGGCGTTCGCGGCGTCGGCGCGCACGGCGGCGCGGTCGATGGTCACGAAGCCCTGGCCGTCCGCCCCCGTGCCGCCGGCCGGTGCCGTGGCGCTGCCGGCGGTGTAGGTCCACAGCGGGCGCGCCACGGTGACCGGGGCCGAGGTCGGCGTCCGGCGCACCGTGAGGGTGGCCGTGGCGAGCGAGCCGGGCGCCAGCCGGTAGTAGGTGCCCAGCAGGTTCGCGGTGGCGCTGTCGGGGACGAGTTCGTCCTGCACGCGGCCCGTGATCGGCGCGTCGCCGTTGGCGCGATCGACCACCACCGGCAGCGACATGCCCGGCGCGTACCAGCGCTGGGCGGTGGTGATGGCGGCCGTCGGGCCGGAAAGCGTCTGCGGCTGGTCGCCCTGCCAGCCGGCCCAGACGATGCTCGCGCCCTGGTTCATCAGGAAGCCGTTGCCCGCGCCCACCCCGGCGACGTCGCCCGAGGCGGCCGCCGCCACCTGGGGCCGCACGGTGGCGAAGAGGTCGTTGGACGAGCCCTCGTTCAGGGCCGGGACCAGCAGCGAGCGGGTGCGGTTGGTGACCTCGTAGAACAGCGTGCCGTTGGCGCGCGCGGCGTCGGTGGGCGCGAGCAGCACGACGTCGAAGCGGTAGCGCACGTTGCCGGCGGCGTCGGGCACGGCGTTCTTCAGGTCGACGATGGTGCCGGCGCAGTCGTCCGCGCTCGCCACGGTCGCGGTGGCCTCGGCCAGGGTGTAGGTGTAGGTGCCGACGTCGCCGAAACGCGCGCCGCCGAAAGCGAGGCCGCTGCCCTTGACGTCGAAGCGCTCGATGGCCGAGCGCGTGATCGTGCAGGGGTAGGTCTGGTCCGGCGGCACCAGCGCGCTGCGCGCGGCGGGCAGTCGTGACGTGGGCCCGCCGGAGGTGGCGCCACCGGCACCGCTCTCGCCTGCGCCACCACCGCCGCCGCACGCGGCCAGCATCACCACCGCCAGCGCGGCGCCGCCGCGCGCGGTGCGGCGGCCCATCCGATCCGGAATCCCGTTCATGTGTCTGTCTCCGTTGTTGTCGTGTCTGTCGTGTCGTCCCATGGTCGCGACCGGACGATAGTCCGCGCGCGCCGCGCCATCCATTACGTGCGCCGCGCGACGTTTACGCCAGCCGCAACGATCGAGGGATTACCCGTCCCGGCGGTCCGTGAAGGTGCTGTCGCGGTCGCGTCATGGCGACGGGAAAACCCGCTCCCGGGCGGTCCGGGCCGCTCTCCAGAATCGCTTGTCCGACAAACGGACACGACGACGATCGCACCTTCCCGCCGCACCGCGCGGCACCCGGACCGGAGAGACGCGCCTTGGCAGGAAGCAGCACCCTCGAATCCGCCAGCCCGATGGCGCCGCCGCCGGGCGACGCGGCCGGGCTGTTCGACCGCCTGAACCTGGCGCCGGCCTACAAGGTGGTGTCGCTGGAGATCGAGCGCAGCATCCTGGGCGGGCAGATCAAGCCCGGCAGTCCGCTGCCGACCGAGCAGAGCCTGGCCGAGCGCTTCGGCGTGCACCGCTCGACGGTGCGCGAGGCGATCCGGCAGGTGGAGCAGGAGGGGCTGGTGCAGCGCCGCGAGGGCCGCCGCCTGTTCGTCACGCTGCCCGGCCTCTACGACCTGGCGCCGCGCGCGGCGCGCCTGCTGCTGCTGCAGCAGACCACCTTCGAGGAGCTGTGGCAGGTCGCCGTGACGCTGGAGCCACTGGCCGCGCGGCTGGCGGCGCGCCACGCCACCGACGACGACCTGGCGGCGCTCGAGGCCAACACGGCCCTCACCGGGCAGCTGCAGGCGCGCGGGGCGACGGGCGTGGAGGCGCACATGCGCCTGGTCGACCTCGACGTCGAGTTCCACGCGCTGGTCGGCCGCGCCAGCCACAACCGCGCCCTGATGCTGGCGCGCGAGCCCGTCAGCCTGCTCTACAACCCCACGCTGCTGCAGATCCACCAGCACCTGCCGCAGTCCAAGGCGCGCAACCTGGACGCTCACCACGCCATCCTGCAGGCGCTGCGGCGGCGCGACGCCGACGCCGCGGCCGACTGGACGCGCCGGCACATGAACGACTTCCGCAAGGGGTTCGAGATGACCGGGCTCGACATGGGCACGCCGATCCAGGCCGGGTCGGGCGGGCGGCCCGCCCGGGCCTGATCCCATGGCCATTCACACAACGAAGGAGACAAGCATGCAAGCACGCGCATCACGCACCGCCCCGGGTCTGGTCCTGGCGATCGCCGGACTCGCCGGCGCCATCGCCCCGGCCGCCCGGGCCCAGGCCCCGGCCACCGAGACCTTCCGGGTCGGCATCGTCAGCTTCCTGTCGGGGCAGGCCGCCGAGAGCTTCGGCATCCCGGCGGTCAACGGCGCCAAGGTGCTGGTGGAGGCGTTCAACCAGGGCGGGGCGCCGGCGCCCTACGACAAGCCCGGCATCGGCGGGATGAAGATCGAGGCGGTCTACATCGACGAGAACGGCGGCGCGACCAAGCAGGTCCAGGAACTGCGCAACCTCTACGACCGCGAGAAGGTCGACGCGGTGGTGGGTTACGTGAGTTCGGGGGACTGCCTGGCGGTGGCGCCGGTGGCCGAGGAGATGAAGAAGTTCCTGATCCTCTACGACTGCGGCACGCCGCGCATCTTCGAGGACGCCAAGTACAACTACGTCTTCCGCACCGCCTCGCACGCCACGATGGACAACGTGGCGCTCGCGCGGTACCTCAAGGCGCGCAACGTCAAGGCCGAGCGCTTCAACATGATCAACCAGGACTACGCCTGGGGGCAGGACTCGCGCAAGGACTTCACGCTGTCGATGGCCCAGCTCTACCCGCAGGCCCAGGTCGGCGAGGACCTGCTGCCGAAGTTCGGCGCCGGGCAGTACGGCACCGAGATCTCCGCCCTGATGTCCAAGCGCGCCGACGTCACGCATTCGAGCCTGTGGGGCGGCGACCTGCAGGCCTTCATCCTGCAGTCGGGCCCGCGCGGCCTGTTCAAGCGCTCGCAGGTCGTGCTGTCGGCGGCCGACCACGTGCTGACCAACCTGGGCGACAAGATGCCCGACGGCGCCATCCTCGGCGCGCGCGGCGCCTACGGGCTGCTGTCGCCCAAGTCGGCCTTGAACGACTGGTGGTGGAGCGTCTACCAGAAGGGCTACCAGACCTACCCGGCGCAGGCCCCCTACCGCATGGCGCAGGCGCTCATGGGCCTGAAGGCCGCCGCCGAGAAGGCGATGGCGGCCAACGGGGGCAAGAAGCCGACCACCGAGCAGCTGGCCGCCGCCCTGACCAACGCCGAGTGGGACTCGCCCGGCGGGCGCATCCGCATGACGCTGGGCGGCGGCCACCAGGCCACGCAGGAGACGGCGATCGGCCGGACGCGCTACGACGCGGCGAAGAAGATGGTGGTGCTCGACGACATCCAGCGCTTCGCGGCCGAATGCGTCAATCCGCCGGTCAACGTGAAGTCGGAGGACTGGATCAAGTCGGACTTCGCCGGCGCGAAGTGCAACTGAGCGCGCGATCGCCCTCATGGCCACCGCCCTCACGATCCTGATCGACGGACTGAGCTACGCCTCCTGGCTGTTCATCGTCGCGCTCGGGCTGACGCTCGTCTTCGGCGTGCTGAAGATCCTGAACATCGCGCACGGCAGCTTCTACGCCCTGGGCGCGTACGCGGCGGCGAGCTTCGTCGGCTGGTTCGCCAGCATGAAGTTCGCGCCCGAATGGTCGCTGGTGGCGATGCTGCTGGCCGCCGTGGCCGTGGCGGTGCTGGTGGCGCCGCTGACCGAGCGCGGCCTGATGCGCTTCTTCTACGGCCGCGACGAGGTGCTGCTGGTGCTGGTGACCTACGCGCTGTTCCTGGTGCTGGAGGACGTGACCAAGCTGCTGTGGGGCGCCAACCCGTACTACGTGTCGGAGCCCTACGCGATGTTCGGCAACGTCGAGATCGGCGAGCAGGTCTACGTCGGCTACGACTTCATGCTCATGGGGCTGGCGGTGGCGGTCGGGCTGGCCGTGTGGTGGGGCCTGAACCGCACGCGCCAGGGCAAGATCGTGCTGGCCGTCATCCACAGCGAGGAGGTCGCCGCCAGCATGGGCGTGAACGTCTCGCGGGTCTACATGCTGGCCTTCGGCGTCGGCGTCTTCCTGGCCGCGCTGGGCGGGGCCTTCACCGCGCCGCTGATCTCGGTGCAGCCGGGGGTGTCGGTCGGCGTGATCATCGTGTCCTTCGCGGTGGTGATCATCGGCGGGCTCGGCAGCATCGAGGGCGCGGCCATCGGCGCGCTGATCGTCGGGCTGGCGCGGTCGTTCGCCGTGCACGTGATGCCGCAGGCCGAACTGTTCTCGATCTACATCGTGATGGCGCTGGTGCTGATGGTGCGGCCCGAGGGGCTGTTCCAGCGCATCCAGGCGAGGAAGATATGACCCCCTCCAGTCCTCCCCGCGCACCGCGCGTCGCGTCGCCGACCCCCTCGCGGGGGGCGCCACCGGCGGACCGGTCCGGCCCGCTGCGCGGCGCGGCCGGCGGGTCGCCGTCCCGCGGCGGCCTGGTGTCGCTCGCCGGAGTCCTCCTGATCGTGGCGCTGGTCGTCGCGGGAGCGTTCATGCCGAAGTGGCTGACCTTCCTGCTGACGATGGCGGCCTCGCACGGGCTAGTGTCGCTCGGGATCGTGCTGCTGATGCGCGGCGGGGTGGTGTCCTTCGGCCAGGGGCTGGTGTTCGCGGTGGGCGGCTACGCGGCGGCGCTGGCGTTCAACCGGCTCGGGTTCACCGACGCGCTGGGCCTCGCGGTCGCGGGCGGGGTGGCCGCGACGGTGGTGGCGGCGCCGTTCGCGCCGCTGCTCTCGCGCTACCGGGGCATCTTCTTCGCGATGCTGACGCTGGCGATGTCGATGGTGGCCTACGGGGTGCTGGTCAAGACCAGCGCGCTGGGCGGCTCCGACGGCTTCAACATGGGGCGCCCGACGCTGTTCGGCCAGGCGCTGCCCGATGCGCGCGCGGGCCACGTGCTCTACGGCGTGACGATCGCGTTCGCGGGGGTGCTGGCGCTGCTGGCGCGCACCTATTTCGATTCCACGCGCGGGCTGGTGACGCAGGCGGTGCGGGAGAACGAGCTGCGGGTGGAATACCTCGGCGGCTCGGTGCGCGAGGCCATGAGCATCAACTTCCTGCTGGCGGCCTTCGCGGGCGGCTCGGGCGGCGCGCTCACGGTGATGTCGCTCGGCCACATCGACCCCAACTTCAGCTACTGGACGACGTCGGGCGAGTTCGTCTTCGTGGCCATCCTGGCCGGCTGGCAGAGCGTGCTCGCGGTGTTCGTCGCCTCGACGCTGCTGGAGGTGGTGCGCTCGTTCTCCAGCCTGTACTTCCCCAACACCTGGCAGCTGTCGCTGGGCGTCTTCCTGCTGCTGATGATCCGCTTCCTGCCGCGCGGCATCGGCTCGCTGTGGGTGGACCGCGGCGCGAAGGGAGACCGGCCGTGAACCCGGTGGCCGACACCCCGGGCGCCGGCGGGCGCGAGGTTCTGCTGCGCGCGAGCGGCATCGAGAAGCGCTTCGGCGCCGTCGTCGCGGCCAGCGGGCTGGACGTGGCGGTGGCCGCCGGCGAGCGCGTGAGCCTGATCGGCAGCAATGGCGCGGGCAAGACCACCTTCGTCAACATGATCACCGGCTACCTCAAGCCCGACACCGGCAGCATCGTGCTGGGCGGGCGCGACATCACGCGGCTCGATCCGCGCGCGATCACGCGGCTGGGCGTGGCGCGCTCGTTCCAGATCCCGCAGCTGTTCCCGGCGATGTCGGTGCTGGAGAACATGCTGGTGGCGCTGGCCTGCCACGGGCAGCGGCTGTCGTTCTGGCGCACCGCCCGGCGCGCCGACGCGGTAGCGCGCGCCGATGCGCTGCTCGAGCGCTTCAACCTCGCCGAGCACCGCGAGCGCCGCGTCGCCGAGCTGCCCGGCGGCGTGCGCAAGCTGCTGGACATCGCCATGGCCCTGACCGCCGAGCCGCGCCTGCTGCTGCTCGACGAGCCCACCAGCGGGGTCTCCGCCGAGGAGAAGTTCCCGATGATGGAGATCGTCATGCGCGCGCTGGGCGAGGAGCGCATGACGGTGCTGTTCGTCGAGCACGACATGGACATCGTCGCGCGCTACGCCGACCGCGTGATCGCCTTCTACGCCGGCCGGATCATCGCGGACGACGCGCCGGCCGTCGCGCTCGCCACCGACGACGTGCGCCGCTACGTCACCGGCACGCTCCGTCCGGACGCGGCGCCGTCCCAGGAATAGACCCATGCTCGCCATCGAATCGATCCATGTCGCCATCGGCACCGTGCAGGTGCTGCGCGGCCTCTCCCTGGAGGTCGGCGCCGGGCGCATGGCCGGCCTCATCGGGCGCAACGGCGCCGGCAAGACGACGCTGCTGCGCTCGGTGATGGGCCACCTCGCGCCGTCGCGGGGCCGCATCGCCTTCGACGGCCGGGACCTGGCGTCGTGGAGCCGCCACGAGCGCGCCGCCGGCGGCATCGGCTACATGCCCGAGGACCGCGGGCTGGTGCCCGAGCTGACGGTGGAGGAGAACATCCTGGTGCCGCTGTGGGCGACGAAATCGCGCGCCGTCGCGCAGCGCCTGGACTTCGTCTACGGGGTGCTGCCCGAGCTCGCGGCCATGCGCGAGCGGCGCGCGCTGCTGCTCTCGGGCGGCCAGCAGAAGCTGGTCGCGCTGGCCCGGGCGCTGGCCGTGGGCACCCGGCTGCTGCTGCTCGACGAGCCCTTCGAGGGGGTCGCGCCGGCCCTGTCGATGCGCCTGGGCGAGGTCATCGGCGGCCTGCGCGGCGGCGATCTGGCCGTGCTGATCGCGCAGTCGGACCTGAACCATTCGCGCCGGCTGGTCGATGTGGAGTACGTGATCGAGCGCGGCGCCAACGTCGCGCCGCCTGACCCATCCGCACCGCCCGCAGCGCACGCGGGGGCCGTCGACGCCGTGCCGGTGGGCTCCGCATGACGGGCCGGACCCCCGCGCACTGGGACGACGTCCCCGGCGGCCTGCCGGCGACGCGGCGCGAGGGCCTCCACGGCGACCGCGTCGTGCGCTGTTTCGTCGAGCGGCCGGCCAGCGTGCACGCGCTGCTCGAACGGGCCGCGCGCGCGCATCCGCAGGCCGACGCCGTGGTGTGCGGCGACGTGCGCTGGACCTACGCCCGGCTCGACGCCGAGGTGGCGCGGCTGGCCGGCGGTTTCGCGGCGCGGGGCGTGGCCGCCGGCGACCGCGTCGTCATGTTCATGGGCAACCGGCCGGACTTCGTGGCCGTGCTGTTCGCCCTGCAGCGCCTGGGCGCCATCGCGGTGCCGGTGGGCGAGCGCGAACAGCGCCCGGGACTGGCCTACGTGCTGGGGCAGTGCGGTGCCCGCGCGATCGTGTTCGACGCCGCGCTGGCCGCGCGCGTGCCCGACGCCGCGGAGGCGCCCGGCGTGCGGTTGCGCGTGATGGCGGAGGATGGCGCGCCGGGCAGCGGGCCGGGCAGCGGGCCGGGCAGCGGGCCGGGGGAGGCCGGGGCGATCACGGGCGCCACGACCCTGGCCGCCCTGGCGGCGACGGGCGAGGCGCGCACCGGGGCGCAGACCGTGCAGCCCCAGGACACCGCCGTCATCCTCTACACCTCCGGGACCACCGGACGGCCCAAGGGCGCGATGCTCACGCACCTGAACATCGCACATTCGGTGCGCCACTACGAGATCTGCATGGGATTGCGCGCCGACGACCGCTCGGCGCTCGCGGTGCCGGCCAGCCATGTCACGGGGCTGGTGGCCATCGTCGCGGCGATGGTCCACGTGGGCGGCGCGATCGTGATGCTGCCGGCCTTCAAGGCCGACGCGTTCATCCACGTCATGGCGGCCGAGCGCGTCACGCACACGCTGATGGTGCCGGCGATGTACACGCTGTGCCTGATGAGTCCGGCCCTCGCGGGCGCCGACCTGTCGCGCTGGCGCATCGGCGGCTATGGCGGCGCGCCGATGCCCGTGGCCGCCATCGATCGCCTGGCGCGGCGCCTGCCGGGGCTCACCCTGCAGAACGCGTACGGCGCCACGGAGACCACGTCGCCCGCCACGCTGATGCCTTCGGGCCTGACGCGCGACCACGCCGACACCGTCGGCGTCCCGCTGCCGTGCGCCGACATCCGCGCGATGGACGAGGCCGGCCGCGAACTGCCCGCCGGCGAGACCGGCGAGCTGTGGATCGCCGGGCCGATGGTGGTGAGCGGCTACTGGGACGACCCGGCGGCCACGGCGGGCGCCTTCACCGGCGGGTACTGGCACTCCGGCGACCTCGGCAGCATCGACGCGGCGGGCTTCGTGCGCCTGGTCGACCGCAAGAAGGACATGCTCAACCGGGGCGGCTTCAAGGTCTATTCGGTCGAGGTGGAGAACGTGCTGATGGCGCTGCCGGGCGTGGTGGAGGCCGCGGTGGTCGGCCGTCCCTGCCCGGTCCTGGGCGAGCGCGTGCACGCCTTCCTGCACGCGCCGGGCGTGGCGCACGACGACGAGGCCGTGCGCGCCCACTGCCGCGCGCAGCTCACGGACTACAAGGTGCCCGAGACCCTGACCTGGACCGACGCGCCCCTGCCGCGCAACGCCGGCGGCAAGCTGTTGAAACGCGCGCTGCGCGAGCGGCTGGCGTCCTGATCACGTGGCGATGCCGCGGGCGTCGCGCTTGATCTTCTTGGCCAGCGACCACTTGTGCACCTCGGTCGGGCCGTCGTAGATGCGGAAGGCGCGGACCTCGCGGAAGACCTGCTCGACGATGGTGTCGCCCGAGACGCCCGCGCCGCCCATCACCTGGACGCAGCGGTCGGCGATGCGGAACAGCGCGTCGGAGACCGCCACCTTGGCCATGGAACTCTCGGTCGTGCCCTGCGAGCCGCCGTCGAGCACGCCGGCGCACCAGTCGATCATGAGCGCGGCCTGCTGCAGGTCGATCAGGTTGTCGGCCAGCATGAAGCCGACGCCTTCGTGGTCGATCAGCGGCTTGCCGAACGCGTGGCGCTGGACGGCGTAGGCGGTGGCGATCTCGTGCGCGCGCGCGCACGACCCGAACCACCGCATGCAGTGCGACAGCCGCGCCGGCGACAGCCGCACCTGGGCGTAGCGGAAGCCCGCGTGCAGCTCGCCGAGCACCTGGTCGTCGGTGACGCGCAGGCCGTCGATGGCGATCAGGGCATGGCCGCCGGGCATCGAGCCGTCGAGGGTGTCGAGCACGCGTTCGATGCGGATGGCCGGGTCGGGCAGGTCGACCAGGAACATGGTCGCCTTCACGGGCTCGCCGTCGGCGCTGGTGCGCGCCATGACGATGCCGACTTCCGCGCCGTCCGCGCCGGTGATGAACGCCTTGCGCCCGTCGATGCGCCAGCCGTCGCCCTCGCGCACGGCGCGGGTGCGCAGCATCGAGGGATCGGAGCCGGCGCCGCCCTCGGCCGCCGGCTCGGTCATGAAGAAGGCCGAGCGGGCGTGGCCGCTCACCAGCTTCTGGAGGAAGCGTTCCTGCTGCGCCGGCGTGGCGGCCTTGCCCAGCAGGAACATGTTGCCTTCGTCCGGCGCCATGGTGTTGACGGCCACCGGTCCCAGCGGCGACAGGCCCGAGCGCTTGAGCACGGCGGCGGTTTCCAGCTGGGTCATGTGCTCGCCGTCGGGGAGGATGTGCGGCGTCATCACGCCGGCGGCGCGCGCCTTGTCGCGCATCTCGGCGACCAGCTCGGCCGAGGGTCCGTGGCCCTGCGAACCGGCGCGCGGATCGCGCTCGAAGGGCACGATCACGTCGCGCACGAAGGCCTCGACGCGCTCGGCCATGAGGCGGCTGCGTTCAGTGGGGCAGGGGGTGAACATGGGAGGTGGTCCTCGAAAGGGGTGGGGCCGGTGGAGGCGGGCGCCCGGAGGGTGCTTCGGCCTGGGACGGCCATCTTCCGACGGCCCCGATGACGGGCACTGTCGCCTGGGTTGCTCCGACGTCCAAAAGGACCGGACGTGGCCAGCCGAAAGGTGCGGCAGGACAATTAGCTGCTAACGCCCGAGGATTCAGGCGAGCGGGCATCAATATCCATGGGTAGGAGAAAGCGACCAGGAATCCGTAACCCGCGACAGACGAGATTTCCAGCGTGGATTTCCTGCCTCGAAGCTCCTCGCGTTAGCAGATAGAAGCTGGATGACGTCTGCCGGTCCGGATGCGCCTCACTGCCCGGCGTCGTTCTCGCGATGGTCCGGCGCGACGGCGGTCGCGTCCCGTTCGGCGGCGCGCTCGGCCGCCGCGAGCTTCCCGTCGTCGCCCGTGCCGGCCTCGGCCATTCGTGCCTTCAGCCGGGCGGCGTCCGGTTCGCCGAGGTCGGCGGCATCGCCGGTCACCGTCGCGGGATCGTCGACGCGCTGGCCCTGGTCGGTGGAAGAACGGTTCATGAGACATCTCCTGGGGTGGGTGGAGCGCGCATGGTTCCCGGACGCCGGGGGGCGGCGATGTAAGACGTCCAGGCAACCGACCGACGGCCGGCGCGGCGATCGGCGCCGGCCACCGCCGGGTTTCGTCACGGGTCCAGCCCGAGCCAGCCGATCAGCCGGTGGCGCGCGTCCTCGTCGGGCGGCGCCAGGGTCTCGCGCTCCCAGGCCGAAAGGATGACGCCGAGCGCGGCGGCCAGCAGGTCGGCTTGGTCGGCGTAGGCGCGGTTGGCGTCGAGGCCGCCGAAGATCAGGGCCTGCAGCACGGCCGCGGCACGGCGCGGCGACGTCCGCAGCCCGTTCGTCGCCATCGCCTCGACCACCGCGCGACTCACGCTGGCGATCTCGAAGCGTTCGGTGGTTCCCATGTACGGCCGCGCGGCGGCCAGCAGGCCGACCAGTTCGGCGCCCCGGAGCTCGGGCAGTTCGGCCGCCCGCAGCATCCCCATCACCAGCCGGTCCGCGACGACGCCGCGCGGCACCTCGTGACGCGCCGGGTCGTAGAGCACGGCCGTCTTGCCGTTCTCCAGCACCGCGCGCTGCAGGGCGCCCAGGTCCAGACGCGTCAGGAAGGCCGCCAGCGTCGGCGCACCGGCCCAGCCGTCCTGGAGTTCGGGCAGCGCCCGGCGCAGCACCTGGGCGACGGTCGCCAGGTGGACCGGCTCGGCCGCGCCGTCGACCAGGCGCATCACGATGTCGCGGGCACGCTCGTCGAGCGAACCGGCGATCCCGGCCGGCGCCGTGCCGGTCGCGGTCCCGGGCCGCCGATCGTCCGCGCCCTCCGTGGCGTCCGACACGGAGCCCGCCGCCGGGGCGCCCGCGCGCTCGGCGCCGCGCCGCGCGTCGATGGCCACGTCCTGCTGGAAGTCGAACACGACGCCCGGCACGGTCAATTGCCGCATCAGTCCGGCGAACGAACCCGTCCCGTCCCAGCGGCTCTCCCGCAGACCGGCGATGCGGCGCTGCAGCGCCTGGGCCAGGAACGGCAGGGGCACCGGGGCCGTCGCCTGGACCACGACGCGATGCACCTCGTCGCTGCACTGGCGTCGCAGGTCGGCCCCCGTGCGGCCGGGCCCCGGCGCGCCGCCGTCCAGCCCGAGCGACAGGTCGTCGTCGTCCTCCGCCGAGGCGATCCCGAGCGCCTCGTGCAGGAAGGTCTGCAGGTCGATGACGCGATCGGCCGAGGCCTTGTACGACTCCGACATCGCGCCGGCGGCGAAGACCACCGTGCGCCGGTCGTGCCGCCGCAGGCGGCGCAGCAGCGGCGAGAAGTCCGCATCCGCGGAGAAAACCACGAACTCGTCGAAGCGCGTGGCGTCCAGCAGCGCGTCCATGGTGTCGAGCACCAGGTGGATGTCGGTGGAGGTCTTGCCCGTCGCCGTCATCGGGGGACAGTCGACGATCTCGAAGCCGGCCTCCTGGAAGGCCCGGCGGTAGGTCTGGTACATGACGGGATTGAGGTAGCAGCGCCGCACCAGCACCCGGCGGGCGTCGGCCGCCGCGCCGCCCGGCGCGCCGGCGTCCAGGCCGTCGACCAGCCACTGCAGCCAGTGCAGCGGCTGGCGGGAAAAGCGCTCGGCCGCCTCGGCGCTGAGGCGACGCAGGCCGGAATAGACATTGTCGAAATCGACGAACAGGGCGATCTTCATGGCAACGGGGATCTCGGGAAATCTGCCCACCGGCAGAACATGGGTGCTGACGAACGCGCGATTCTCGACGCAGCCGCCATTGGGCCATGGCACCCGGACCCGGCACGCGGAGCACCGTCCGGCACGGGTCGTACTCAACAATGCAAGAAGAATTATGTTAACAATGGGATGGCGCCGCCGCGCCCGGTCATCCCCGCTGCAGCTGCGGATGGGCGGCGAACAGTTCCGCCGCCCAGTCGACGAAGGCCCGCACCTTCGCGCTGAGGTGCCGGTTGGGCGGATAGACGACGTACACCGGGAGCGGATCGCGCGTCCAGTCGGCCAACACCCGCACCAGGGCGCCGCGGTCGAGGTGCGGCTGCGCGATGAAGGTCACCATCTGCGAGACGCCCAGCCCCGCGAGCACCGCGCTGGTGTGGGCGGTGACCTCGTTGACCGCGATCCGGTAGGGCGTCGTCATCTCGATGCGCTCGCCGTCCTTGTTGAATTCGTGCGGGTACATGCGGCGCCCGCCGGGCATGAACTGGTTGACCAGGCGGTGGCCCTTGCGCTCCAGGTCGTTCGGGTGCGCCGGGACGCCGTGGCGCCCCAGGTAGGCCGGCGTGGCGACCACGACGAAGGGCATGTGGCCGATGCGCCGGGCGACCAGCGACTGGTCGGTCACCTCGCCGATGCGGATCACGCAGTCGACGCCGTCGGCCACCAGGTCGACCACGCGGTCGCTCACGCCGATGTCGAGCTGGATGTCGGGATAGCGGTCGTGGAAGGTCGACAGCGCCGGGATCAGCAGCAGGCTCGCCGTGGCGGAGCCGACGTCGATGCGCAGCCGTCCCTGGGGCACGGCCTGCGCGTTGGTCATGCTCGCGTCGAGGTCGTCGAGGTCGACCAGCAGGCGCGAGGCGCGCTCGTAGTAGGCGGCGCCGTCGGCCGTGACGGTGACGCGGCGCGTGGTGCGGTTGAGCAGCTTGACGCGCACGCGCGCCTCCAGGGCCTGGATCTGCTTGGTGACGGTGCCCTTGGGCAGCGCCAGGGAGTCGGCCGCGCGCGTGAAGCTGCCCGACTCGACCACGCGGGCGAAGATGCGCATGGCCTGGATCTGGTCCATCGATGAAGTCCCCGCTTCTGGTGTGGTGCATGCGGCCACCCGCTGCTCGACGGCGATTCTCCCTCCGCCTCGGGAGGCGATTGTTGTCGAACCAGAAACAGTGCGGTCGGATTGGCGGTGTTTCCGGGGCCTTCCGGGCACGTACAGTCGCTGCAACGCCGTCGCCCTCGATGCGTCCACCCGCAAAGCCGCCGCCGTCGCCCACCCCGTTCCGAAGGAGCCCGCCATGTCCGTCCGCCCCTCGCCCCGCGCCCCCGACGTCGCCACGACGCCGAGCGCGGCGTCGCCGACCGCGCTGCAGCCGGGCGAGCACGACATCGTGATCGCCCTCGCGGGCCGCGAGCCGGTCATGGCGCGGACCTACGGAGCCCGCGGGGGCCGCGTCGCCGCGGGCACGCCGGCCCGGCCGCTGGTGCTGCATTTCCACGGCGGCAACTTCGCCTGCGGCGACCTGGACGACGGGCGCTGCGTGGCGCGCCTCTTGGTGGAGGCCGGCGCGGCGGTGGTCTCGATGGCCTACCCGCTCGCGCCGCTGCACCCGTTCCCGGACGCGATCGAGGTCGGCTACGAAGCGCTGGTCTGGCTCTACAAGCAGCGCGCGAAACTGGCCGGCAAGGGCGCTCCGGTCTACCTCGCCGGCGAGGAGGCCGGCGGCAACCTGGCCGCGTCGCTGGCGCTGATCGCGCGCGACCGTGCGCATCCGCCGCTGGCCGGGCAGTTGCTGCTGTCGCCGATGCTCGACCCGTGCGTGGGCACCGCGTCGATGCGCGAGGCGATGCCCGAGGCCGCCGAGGCGACGGGCTGCAAGTACTTCCAGGGCTGGAAGGACTACCTCCAGCGCCCGCGCGACGCCGAGCATCCCTACGCCGTCCCCGGCGGGGCGCGCCGCCTCGCCGACCTGGCGCCGACGCTGGTGCTGGTCGGCCAGGACGACCCGATGCGCGACGAGGCGCTCGGCTACGCGAAGCGGCTGCACGACGCCGGCATCCCGGTATGCAGCCAGGTGCTCGCGAGCGCCCGGGGCTGGCCCGAGGCCCTGGCCGATCCCGCCACGGCCGACTCGGCCTGTCCCTGCTCGGCCTCGGTGCTGCAGCAGTTCCGCCGCTTCTTCGAACAGACCCGGACGACGGCGCCCCGACCGCCCGACTAGCCGCGAGGGGCGACCGCCCCGACCCACCGCACCACGACCTTTCCCGGGCCGACCGCCGACGCGGCGCCAGCCCCGGCCGCCGCATGGCGGCCCCGACCCCGATCTCCGCCCTGTCGTTCGCGCCCCGCGCCCCGGGGCGGCGAGCCGGGCCCGCGCATTCACGACAACAGCCAACGAGGAACCCGCCATGTCCCATCACCTCCCCCACCGACTCTCGGCCATCGCGCGCCGTGGCCTCTGGCCCACGCTGACGCTGCTGACCGCCGTCGCCGCCTTCGCGGCGGCGCTTTTCGGACTGCGCAGCGCCGATGCCGGCGAGCCCGCCGCCGCGCCGCCCGCGCCGGCGGTGTCCGTCGCCACGGTCGCGCAGAGCGAAGTCACGGCCTGGGACGAGTTCTCCGGCCGCCTGGAGGCGGTGGAACGCGTCGACGTGCGCTCCCGCGTCGCCGGCGCCCTGCAGTCGGTGCACTTCAAGGAAGGCTCGCTGGTGAAGAAGGGCGACCTGCTCATCACCATCGACCCGGCGCCCTACGCGGCCGAGGTCGAGCGCGCCGAGGCGCAGGTCGCCTCGGCGCAGGCCCGCGCCTCGTTCAGCCGCAGTGAACAGGAGCGCTCGCGCCGCCTGTTCGAGGAGCGCGCCATCGCCCAGCGCGAGGCCGACGAGCGCGTCAACGCCACCCGCGAGGCCGACGCCAGCCTGCGCGCCGCGCAGGCCTCGCTGCAGTCGGCGCGGCTGAGCCTGGGCCACACGCAGGTCCGCGCCCCGGTCGCGGGCCGCGTCGGACGCATCGAGGTCACGGTCGGCAACCTGGTCTCGGCCGGTCCGGGCTCGCCCGTGCTGACGACGCTGGTGTCGGTCAGCCCGATCTACGCGAGCTTCGACGCCGACGAACAGACCGTCGGCCGCGCGCTGAAGGACACCGCCGGCGCCACGGGCGCCCGGGGCGCGCTCGACCGCATCCCGGTGCGCATGGGCACCGCGGCCACCGACGGGACGCCCTTGGAGGGCCGGCTGCAGCTGATCGACAACCAGGTCGACGCGCGCAGCGGCACCGTGCGCGTGCGCGCCGCCTTCGACAACGCCGACGGCGCGCTCCTGCCCGGCCAGTTCGCCCGCATCCGCATGGGCCAGGCGCACAGCAGCCGCGTCGTGCTGGTGAGCGAGCGTGCCATCGGCACCGACCAGAGCAAGAAGTTCGTGCTGGTGGTCGACGCCAACGACAAGGCCGAATACCGCGAGGTCACGCTAGGCGCGCCGGCCAACGGGCTGCGCGTGGTGAGCGCCGGCCTGAAGGCGGGCGAGCGCGTGATCGTCAACGGCCTGCAGCACGTGCGCCCCGGCACGGTGGTCGCGCCGAAGACGGTGCCGATGGAAGCGCGCGCGTCCGTGGCGGCGCCCGCCCCGGCCAAGCTGGCCACCAACACCTGAGTCGACGGCCATGAACTTCTCCAGATTCTTCATCGACCGGCCGATCTTCGCCGGCGTGCTGTCGGTGCTGATGGTCATCGCCGGGCTGGTCGCCCTGCGCGGGCTGCCGATCTCCGAGTACCCCGAGGTCGCGCCGCCGTCCGTGGTGGTGCGCGCCCAGTACCCCGGCGCCAACCCCAAGGTGATCGCCGAGACCGTCGCCACGCCGATCGAGGAACAGATCAACGGCGTCGAGGGCATGCTCTACATGGGCAGCCAGGCGACCACCGACGGCGTGATGACGCTGACCGTCACCTTCAAGCTCGGCACCGATCCGGACAAGGCCCAGCAGCTGGTGCAGAACCGCGTCTCGCAGGCCGAGCCGCGCCTGCCGGAGGAGGTGCGCCGCCTCGGCATCACGACCATCAAGAGCGCGCCCGACCTGACGATGGTGGTGCACATGGTCTCGCCCAACGGGCGCTACGACATCAACTACCTGCGCAACTACGCGGTGCTCAACGTCAAGGACCGGCTCGCGCGCATCGGTGGCGTCGGCCAGGTGCAGATCTTCGGTGGCGGCGACTACGCGATGCGCGTCTGGCTCGACCCGCAGAAGGTCGCGCAGCGCGGGCTGTCGGCCAGCGACGTCGTGGCCGCGATCCGTGGCCAGAACATCCAGGCCGCGGCCGGCGTCGTCGGCGCGTCGCCGGGCCTGCCGGGCGTGGACATGCAGCTGTCGATCAACGCGCAGGGCCGCCTGCAGAGCGAGGAGGAGTTCGGCGACATCATCGTCAGGACCGGCACCGAGGGCGGCGCCACCCAGGTCACGCGGCTGCGCGACATCGGCCGCCTGGAGATGGGCGCGGCCGACTATTCGCTGCGCTCGCTGCTCAACAACGACGCGGCCGTGGGCATGGGCGTGTTCCAGTCGCCGGGCTCCAACGCGCTGGACATCTCGCGCGACGTGCGCGCCACCATGGACGCGCTGGCCCAGGGCATGCCCGAGGGCGTGGAATACCGCATCGCCTACGACCCCACGCAGTTCGTGCGGGCCTCCATCGAGTCGGTGATCCACACCCTGCTCGAAGCCATCGCGCTGGTGGTGCTGGTGGTGATCCTGTTCCTGCAGACCTGGCGCGCCTCGATCATCCCGCTGCTGGCGGTGCCGGTGTCGGTGGTGGGCACCTTCGCGGTGCTGCACCTGCTGGGCTTCTCGATCAACGCGCTGAGCCTGTTCGGGCTGGTGCTGGCGATCGGCATCGTGGTGGACGACGCCATCGTGGTGGTGGAGAACGTCGAGCGCAACATCGAGTCCGGCCTGGCCCCGCGCGAGGCGACCTACAAGGCGATGCGCGAGGTCTCCGGGCCGATCGTGGCGATCGCGCTGGTGCTGGTGGCGGTGTTCGTGCCGCTGGCCTTCATCAGCGGCCTCACCGGGCAGTTCTACAAGCAGTTCGCGGTGACCATCGCGATCTCGACGGTGATCTCGGCGATCAATTCGCTGACGCTGTCGCCCGCGCTCGCCGCCCTGCTCCTGCGCGGCCACGACCAGCCCAGGGACGCGCTCACCCGCGGCATGGACCGGGTCCTCGGCGGGCTGTTCCGCGGCTTCAACCGCCTGTTCCACCGCGGCTCCGAGGCCTACGGCGGCGGCGTCAAGGCCGTCGTCTCGCGCAAGACGCTGATGCTGGTGATCTACCTGGCGCTGGTCGGGGTGACCTTCGGGCTGTTCAAGATGGTCCCGGGCGGCTTCGTGCCGGCGCAGGACAAGCAGTACCTCATCGGCTTCGCGCAGCTGCCCGACGGCGCCACGCTCGACCGCACCGAGGACGTCATCCACCGCATGGGCGAGCTGGTCAAGCAGAACCCGAACGTCGAGGACGCCCTCGCCTTCCCGGGCCTGTCGATCAACGGCTTCACCAACAGCTCCAACTCGGGCGTGGTGTTCGTGACGCTCAAGCCGTTCGCCCAGCGCAGGCAGAAGGACCAGAGCGGCGGCGCGGTGGCCGGCCAGCTCAACCAGGCCTTCGGCGCCATCCAGGACGCCTTCATCGTGATGTTCCCGCCGCCGCCGGTCGCCGGCCTGGGCACCACCGGCGGCTTCAAGCTGCAGCTGGAGGACCGGGGCTCGCTCGGCTACGAGGCCATGGACGCGGCGGTCAAGGCCTTCATGGCCAAGGCGCGCCAGTCGCCCGAGCTCGCCGGGCTGTTCACCAGCTGGCAGGTCAACGTGCCGCAGCTCTACGCCGACATCGACCGCACCAAGGCGCGCCAGCTGGGCGTGCCGGTGACCGACATCTTCGACACCCTGCAGATCTACCTGGGCAGCCTCTACGCCAACGACTTCAACAAGTTCGGCCGCACCTACTCCGTGCGCGTCCAGGCCGACGCGCCCTACCGGGCCCGGGCCGAGGACGTCGGCCTGCTGAAGGTGCGCTCGACGGCCGGCGAGATGGTGCCGCTGTCGGCGCTGCTGAAGGTGGGGGCGAGCTTCGGGCCGGAGCGCGCGATGCGCTACAACGGCTACCTGTCGGCCGACGTCAACGGCGGCCCGGCCCCCGGCGTCTCGTCGGGCCAGGCGCAGGCGGCGATCCAGCGCATCGCCGCCGAGACCCTGCCCAAGGGCATCGGCTACGAATGGACCGAGCTGACCTACCAGGAGATCCTGGCCGGCAACTCCGCCTTCCTGGTGTTCCCGCTGGCCATCCTGCTGGTGTTCCTGGTGCTGGCCGCGCAGTACGAGAGCCTGACGCTGCCACTGTCGATCATCCTGATCGTGCCGATGGGGCTGCTCGCCGCCATGACGGGCGTCTGGCTCTCGGGTGGGGACAACAACGTCTTCACGCAGATCGGGCTGATCGTGCTGGTCGGGCTGAGCGCGAAGAACGCCATCCTGATCGTCGAGTTCGCCCGCGAGCTGGAGTTCGCCGGCCGCACCCCCGTGCAGGCCGCCATCGAGGCGAGCCGGCTGCGGCTGCGCCCGATCCTGATGACCTCGCTGGCGTTCGTGATGGGCGTGCTGCCGCTGGTGCTGTCCACCGGCGCGGGCGCCGAGATGCGCAGCGCCATGGGCGTGGCGGTGTTCGCCGGGATGATCGGCGTGACCGCCTTCGGCCTGTTCCTCACGCCGGTGTTCTACGTCGCGCTGCGCCGGCTGGCCGGCAACCGGCCGCTCAAGCTGCACGGCGAGGTGCCGCACCACGCCGAGGCCTTCGCGCCCCCCGCCACCGCGCACCCCCACCCGTCCGCCCAAGGAGTCTGATGATGAACACGCCGCTTTCCCTCCCGGGCCGCGCGCCGCGCGCGGCGTGGCTGCCGCTGGTCGCCGCCCTGCTCCTGGCCGGCTGCGCCTCGACGGCGTCGCTGGCGCCGCAGGCCGAGGCGCCCGCGCGGTTCAAGGAAGCCCCGACGGCGCAGGTCGCTACGGCGCCGGTCCCGGCCGCCGGCGACTGGTGGCGCGCCTTCGCCGATCCCGCGCTGGACGCGCTGGTCGAACGCGCGGCGACGCGCAACACCGACATCGGCCGGGCCGCCGCCCGGCTGGCCGAAGCGCGCGCGATCGCCCGCACCGTCGATGCCGCCCGCGCGGTGCAGATCGGGGTCGGCACGGGCGTGAACCGCGCCGCCGGCATCGGCCGCACCCCCGACGCCCGCCCGGCCACCGTGCTCAACGCCGGCGCGAACGTGTCCTACGAGGTCGACCTGTTCGGCCGGCTCGCCGGCGCCAGCAACGCCGCCGCCCTGGACGCCGCCTCGCGCGAGGCGCTGCTGCAGAGCGTCCGGCTGATCGTGCAGGCCGAGGTGGCGCAGCGCTACCTCCAGCTGCGCGCCACCGACGCCGAGCGCGACCTGGTGCGCGACACCGTGGCCGCCTACCGCGACACGCTCGACCTCACCGAACGCCGCGAGCGCGCCGGCGACCTGGCCGAGCTCGACGTGGCGCGCGTGCAGACCGAGCTGTCCGCGACCGAGTCCGAGGCGCTGGCGCTGGACCGCCAGCGCGCGCTGCTCGAGCACGCGCTGGCCGTGCTGACCGGCGACGCCGCGTCGGACTTCGACCTCGCCGCCGGCGACTGGACCACCGCCCTGCCCGCGATCCCCGCCGGCGTGCCCGCGACGGTGCTGGCGCGCCGGCCCGACGTGGCCGCCGCCCAGCGCACGGTGATGGCGGCGCAGGCGCGCCTGGGCGTCGCGCAGACGGCCTGGCTGCCGGCCATCGCCCTGACCGGCGCGGGCGGCTTCGCCTCGCCGGACCTGGGCGACCTGTTCCGGTGGTCGGCGCGTTCGTGGGGCATCGGCGCGCTGCTGTCGCTGCCGCTGCTCGACGGCGGGCGCCGCGAGGCTGGCGTGCAGACCGCCTCGGCGCAGCTCGACGGCGCGCTGAGCGACTACCGCGACCGGGTGCTGGTGGCCTTCCGGGAGGTCGAGGACGAACTGGCCTCGCTGAGCCTGCTCGATCGGCAGTCGGCGGTCCAGGCCCGGGCAGTGGCCTCGGCGCGGCGCGCCACGGCGCTGTCGGACACGCGCTACCGCAACGGCATGGTGAGCCAGCTCGAGCTGCTCGACGCGCGCCGCAGCGAGCTGCGCAACCGCCGCCAGGCGTTGCAGGTGCGCTCGGCGCAGTACCAGTCGACGGTGGGGCTGATCCGGGCGCTGGGCGGCGGCTGGTCGGTCTAGGGCGGGAGGTCTCCGGCGTCCAGCCGCGTCCGGATGCGCGCGAGGGCGGCCTTCCGCGCTTCCCGGTCGCCGGGCAGCCGGGCGGCGAAATGCGCCGGCGCCGCGTGCATCGTCCGGTAGGCCGGCGCGAGCCCGGGGTGGCGCCGCAGCGCATCGGCCAGCGGCAGGCGCTCGAACGCCACGGCGCGCGTCGGCCGCACGGCGTCGCGCAGCAGGTCGGGCAGCGCGGGGTGGTCCGCCAGCCGGGCCCGGGTGCGGACAAGCTTCTTCAGGGTGTCCGGATGCCGCACCAGCGGCAGCGCGATCTCGTTCACGCTGCGGTCGCGGGCCATGCAGAGCCGGTCGCGGCCGTCCGCGCTGCGGGCGAAGCGGTCCCAGTCGATGTCGTGGCCCGCCTCTCCGGCGAACTGGCCGACGAAGGTCCGCGGGGTTCGGCGGTTGCCGTCGGAAAACGGGTGCGCGTGATCGAGTCCGGCGTGGAGCGCGCCGATGCGGCGCGTGAAGCCGGCGGTGTCCAGGCCGCGCAGCCCTCCAGGGCGACCGACGCGCGGCCGAACCGCACGGCGTCCTCGCGCTCGAATCGCGGCGACGCGGGAATGGCGTCGTTCGCCGCGCCGAGGTCCCGGGCACCGACGCGCCGGACGTGGTCGCGCATGAGCCCGCGCAGCACCTGCGAGGCCGGACGATGGTCGCCCGAGGCGGCCTCGGCGAACTCGGCCCGCAGCGCCGGTTCATGTGCCATCGATGCATGGACAGCGTACCGACGCGCCATGCCCGCCCCCCCCCATGCTCGGACGGCGGCGTCCCGGCGGCCCGACGCAAGGAGACGGCGCGTTCGGACACGGCGCCGGCCGTTTCGGGGACAGGGTTCGGATTCACACCTCCATGATCGACGAGCGCGATGCCGGTTCCAGACCTCCTCCATCGGCATTTCACGGGCCGCACCCGGATGAAAAGCCGCCAGCCCGCTCCGGCGACCACGCCCTACGAGTTCAAGCCGCACGAGCGCGCGGCGATGCCGGGCTCGCCGGCCACGCCGGAGCACCCGACCGGCCGGCGCGTCGCCTACTTCCTCGTCGCCGTCCTGGTCGGGCTGACCGGGGGTTTCGGCAACGCGCTGATCGCGGCCAACCTGGTCAACGTCCAGGGCACGCTCGGGCTCTACACCGACCAGGCGGCGTGGCTGTCCACCGCCTACCTGATGACCAACATCTGCATGAACATGCTGCTGATCAAGTTCCGCCAGCAGTTCGGGCTGAACCTGTTCATCCGCATCTTCCTGGGCACGCACGTGCTGCTGACGCTGGGCCACCTGTTCGTGCACAGCTTCGCGAGCGCCATCGCGGTGCGCGCGGCCAGCGGGGTGTCCGCCGGGGTGCTGAGTTCGCTGTCGCTGTTCTATTTCATCCAGGCGCTGCCGGCGCGCTGGCGCATGAAGGCGATCGTGCTGGGCGTGGGCGTGCCGCAGCTGGCCACGCCCCTGGCGCGGCTGTTCTCGTCGGACCTGCTGGAGTTCGGCGGCTGGCGCTCGCTCTACCACTTCGAGCTCGGCCTGGCGGTGCTGTCGCTGGCGGCGGTGGCGCTGTTTCGGCTGCCGCCGAGCGAGCGCATCAAGGTCTTCGAGAAGCTCGACCTGGTCACCTTCGCGCTGTTCGCGCCCGGCATGGCGCTGCTGTGCGCGGTGCTGGGCCAGGGCCGCATCCTCTGGTGGACCGAGGTGCCCTGGCTGGGCTGGGCGCTGTGCGGCGCCATCGCGCTGCTGTCGGTGGCGATGGTGATCGAGCACAACCGGGCCAATCCGCTGCTCAACACCCGCTGGCTGGGCAGCGGCGACATCGTGCGCTTCGCGCTGGTCGCCACGCTGATGCGGCTGCTGCTGTCGGAGCAGAGCTTCGGCGTGGTCGGCCTGCTGACCACGCTGGGCGTGGGCAACGACCAGCTGGTGGGCCTGTTCGCCTGGGTCACGCTGGCGACGGTGGCCGGCATCGCCGTCAGCGCCTTCACCATCGACCCCCAGAAGCTGGGCACGCCCATCGTGGTGGCACTGGCCTGCATCGCGGTGGGCAGCTTCCTCGACACGCGCGCCACCAGCCTGTACCGGCCGCAGAACTTCGTCGTCAGCCAGTCGCTCCTGGGCTTCGCGGCCGCCCTGTTCGTGGGGCCGGCGCTGCTGTTCGGACTGACGCAGGCGCTGAAGAAGGGGCCGTCGCACTTGGTGAGCTTCTCGGCGCTGTTCGGCATCACGCAGAGCCTGGGCGGGCTGGCCGGCGGCGCGCTGCTGGGCACCTTCCAGGTGATGCGCGAGAAATTCCATTCGCACGAGTTGGTGCAGTCGATCACCCTGACCGACCCTCTGGTGGCCGCGCGCGTGCAGGCCGGCGCCGGCGCCTACGGCCGCGTGCTCGGCGATGCGGCTTTGCGGCAGGCCGAGGGCGGTGCATCGTTGTCCCAGCTCGTCACGCGCGAGGCCAACGTGCTGGCCTTCAACGACGTCTTCCTGGTCGTGGGCGTGTTCGCCTGCGTCGCGGTGCTGTGGGTGGACTTCCTGGTGGTGCGCGGCCGCCGCCGTGCCGCCGCCGCCGTACCCGCCACCCCACCGGCCACCCCACCGGCCATGGCGCCCGCTTCCGCCGTCCCCGCCACTTCGCCATCCCGCTAGCGCCATCGATTCCCATGCCCGATCCCCGCCATCCCCCCACCCCCGCGACGCCCGCGACGCCTGCGGCCGTCCCGCCGACGCCCGCACCCACTCGCCGCCTGGAAGACCCGGTGGAGAGCGCCACGGACCGCGCGGCCGACCTGCGCGAGCCGGCCGGCACCGACACCGCCGCCCCCGTCGCACCCGCCACGTCCCCCGCCGCGCCGCCGCCCTCCGCCGTCGCCGCGCCGCCCGCGGCGACCCCCGCCGCGCCGACCGGCTGGGCGCCGCCGCGCCATGGCTGGATCGGCACCACCGTGACGCTGGTGGTCGCCCTGCTGGGCATCGCGGTGGTGCTCTACGCCTGGCAGCTGCCGCCCTTCACCAGCGCCGTGGAGAGCACCGACAACGCCTACGTGCGCGGCCGGACCACCCTGGTCAGCCCGCAGACCAGCGGCTACGTCGCGCAGGTGCCGGTGCAGGATTTCCAGCGCGTGCGCGCCGGCGACGTGCTCGCGCGCATCGACGACCGCATCTACCGCCAGCGGGTCGAGCAGGCCCGCGCCACGCTGGCCGGCCAGGAAGCGAGCCTCGCCAACTCGGCCCAGACGCGGCGCTCGCGCGAGGCGACGGTGGCGTCGCAGCAGGCCGGCATCGCCAACGCGCGGGCCCAGCTGGCGCGCGCGCAGGCCGACATGGAGCGGGTCGACGTGCTGGTGGCCGAAGGCTCGGTCTCGCTGCGCGAGCGCGACCAGACGCGCGCCGTGCTGCGCCAGGCCCAGGCCGCCGTCGAGCAGGCCCGCGCCGCGGCCGAGATCGCGCGGCAGGACGTGCGCTCGGTCGGCGTCAACCGCGCCGGCCTGGAGGCCGCCGTCGAGAGCGCGCGCGCCGCCCTGGCGCTGGCGGAGATCGACCTGGCCAACACCGTGATCCGGGCGCCGGACGACGGCCGGCTCAGCGAGGTCGGCGTGCGCGCCGGGCAGTACGTGACCGCCGGCACCCAGCTGATGTTCCTGGTGCCCGACCGGCTGTGGATCATCGCCAACTACAAGGAGGCGCAGACCGCCGCCATGGCGCCGGGCCAGCCGGTGCGCTTCCGCGTCGACGCGCTGGACGGCAAGGCGCTGCTCACCGGTCGCGTCGAGCGGCTCGCGCCGGCCGCCGGCTCGGAATTCGCGGTGCTCAAGCCCGACAACGCCACCGGCAACTTCGTCAAGGTCGCCCAGCGCATCGCCGTGCGCATCGCCATCGACCCGGACCAGCCGGGCGTCGAGCGCCTGCGGCCGGGGATGTCGGTGGAGACGCGGGTCGACACCACGGCGCCGGCCGGGACGGGCCGTGGCGAGCCGGGCCCGACCGCCGGCGCAGGGGCCGCACCGGATGCCGGAGTGCCCACGGGGGCGGACGCGGGCACGGGCACGGACGTGGGCCCCGGAGCACGCCGATGAGCGGCCATCACGCGCGCGGACGTTCCCCGGCGGCCCTGCCGGCGTGCCTGGCCGCGCTGCTGCTGGTGTCCGCCTGCGCCGCGCCGCCCGCGCCGGCCGTGCCCGACGCCGCGACCGTGGCGCCGCCGCCCGCCTGGCGCACGCCGGCGGACGTCGCCGGCCCGCCGATCGATCCGCGGTGGTGGCGCGCCTTCGGCGACGACACCCTCGCGCGGCTGGTCGACCAGGCGCTGGCGCGCAACACCGACATCGCCACGGCCGTCGCCCGGCTGGCCGAGGCCCGCGCGCAGGCGGCGCTCGCGCGGGCCCAGCTCGCGCCCTCGCTGGACCTGGGCGCGTCGGCCAGCCGCACCCGCAGCCTGAGCGCCGTCACCGGCCAGCCGGTGACATCGACCTCGGCCCAGCCGCAGCTCCAACTGGCGTACGAGGTGGACCTGTTCGGCCGCCTGGCCGACCTGAGCGAGGCCTCGCGCGCCGCCTTCCTGGCCAGCGCCACCGCGCGCGACGCCACGGCGCTGAGCGTCGCAGCCGCCACGGCCGGCGGCTACCTCACGCTGCGCGGCCTCGACGCCCGACTGGAGGTCGCCCGGGAGACGCTCGCCGCCCGCACCGAGGCGCTGCGCCTGGCGCGCTCGCGCGCCGAGGCCGGCTACACCTCGCAGCTGGAACTGCGCCAGGCCCAGGTCGAACAGGAATCCGCCGTGCAGCTGGTGCCGCAGCTGCGGCTCGCCATCGCGCGGCAGGAGAACGCGCTGGCCCTGCTGCTGGGCGAGGCGCCCGGCGACGTCCCGCGTGGCGCGCCCCTGCTGGCGATGCGCCTGCCGCCCGTGCCCGCCGGCCTGCCGGCCGACGTGCTGCGCCGCCGCCCCGACATCGCGCAGGCCGAGTACGCGCTGGCCGCCACCGACGCCACCCTGTCGGCCACCCGCAAGCAGTTCCTGCCCGCCGTGCGACTGACCGGCAGCACCGGCGTGCTCCTGTTGAATTCGCTGTCCGACCCGACGACGCTGTGGACGCTGGGCGGCAGCGTGCTGGCGCCGTTGTTCTCCGGCGGGCGGCTGCGGGCCCAGGCCGAGGTGGCCGTCGCGCGGCGCGACCAGGCGGCCTTCGCCTACCGCCGCACCACGCTCACCGCCTTTCGCGAGGTCGAGGACGCGCTGGCGGGAGTCGCCCGGCTGGCCGAACAGGGCGCGAGCCTGGAGCGGCAACGCGCGCTGCTGAGCGACACGCTGCGGCTGGCGACCAGCCGGTACCGGGCGGGGTACGCGACGTACCTGGAACAGCTCGACGCGCAGCGGGGGCTGCTGGGGGCCGAGTTGTCGCTGCTGCAGGCGCGGGCGGACCTGCTGAACGCGGCGGTGTCGCTCTACCAGGCGATGGGCGGTGGGTGGGACGCCGGCGGTGGGTGACGGCCGTCGACGTGCCGCCGGCCGTCCGTCGGGGGACCGGCCGGAGGACCGGTCAGAGGGCCGGCCGGAGGTCGCGCACGGCGCTCGCCGATTCGAGCGATGAAGCGGCGTGCAGCAGCGTCGCCTCGCCCCCCCAGGTCGATGCCAGCTGCACGCCGATGGGCATGCCGTCGCGGCTCGTCCCGAACCGCATCGACAGGCCCGGCAGACCGGTCAGGTTGAGCGGCACGGTCGAACCCTGAAGGTAGGTCGCGTCCACCGTCTGGCCGTCGATGACGAAACGGGTGGTGCCGTGCGGCTGGGCGGGGATCGGCTGGACGGGCGTCAGCAGCACGTCGTGGCGCGAGAAGAAGTCCGCGAAGCCGTCCCTCAGCCGCTCTGCCGCCTGTTCGGCCTCGATGTAGTCCTTCATCGACGTGTCGGGCGTGGCGAGCATGGTCCTGGCCATCCGGTAGATCTCGTCGTCGCTCCGGCCCGCCGTGGCCTCCGCGAAGGCCGGCTTCATCTCCATCACGTGGAGGCGATTGAAGACGTCGAGCGCGAAGTCCCGTTCGAGCGCGGGTATGCGCACCGCCTCCACGACGCAGCCGATGCCCTGCAACGCATCAGCCGCGGCCTTCACGGTCGCGGCGACTTCCGGGTCGATCGGCCCGAAGCCCGGCCCCACCAGCCAACCCACGCGCAGCGGGCGGGCCAGCGGACGGTCGATGCGCCCGTCGAACGCGCCCACGCTCGAGGAAAACCCATCCGCCCCGTCCGGTCCGGCCAGGAGCGAATAGGCCAGCGCCACGTCGCGCACGCTGCGCGCCATGGGTCCGACATGCCAGAAACGACGGGGCGCACGCGGCCAGATCCCCGTCATGGGCACCCGGCCGTGGGTCGCCTTCAGCGACGTGATGCCGGTCTGGGCGGCCGGTCCGCGCACGGAGATCGCCAGGTCGGTGCCCAGGCCCAGCGGCGACATGCCCGCCGCGATGGCCGCCGATTCGCCGCCGCTCGACCCGCCGGGCGTGCGCGCCAGGTTCCAGGGATTGCGGGTCAGGCCGGACAGCAGGTTGTCGCTCTCGATCCAGTAGGAGAACTCGGGCAGGTTCGTCTTCGCAAGCAGGATCCCGCCGGCGCGCTTCAGGCGCGCGACGCTCGTGGCATCCGATTCCGGGGTCCGTCCCTTGAAGATGGGCGAGCCACGATGCGTCGGCACCCCCGCGGTGTCGATCGAATCCTTCACGGTGAACGGCACCCCGTGCAGCGGCCCGAGTTCGGCGCCGGCCAGAACGGCGGCCTCCGCGATCCTGGCGGCCGCCCGTGCGTCGCCGGCGACGGTGACGATCGCATTGACTCGGGGATCGACGGCGTCGATGCGGTCGAGGTGGGCCTGCACGACCTCGACCGGCGAGACCTCCCGGCGACGGATGAGTTCGGCCAGCCGGGTGGCGTCGCAATGAATGAGGTCGGATGGCATGGAATTCCTTCTATCTATCAGTTGGTAGACATCGGATGCTAAAGGCCTGATTGATGCTGGTCAACAACTATCTATCAATTGATAGACGATGTCCTGCGGATTAGAATCGGCCGATCCGTCCGTCGTCCGACACGGAGCACCGACACAGCGAGGCATCGACGTGAGCCTGAATTCGAGGGAAGCCATCCTGGCCGCCGCCCAGCGGACCGCGCAGGTGCGCGGGTACGGCGGTCTGAACTTTCGCGATCTCGCGCACGAGGTCGGCATCAAGAGTTCGAGCGTCCACTACCACTTTCCGAGCAAGGCCGACCTGGGGGCCGCGGTGGCGAAGCGGTACTGGGAGGACACGGCCGCGCGGCTCGACGCCCTGGCCGCCGGGACCCCGGACCCGTGGGTCTGCCTGCGCGACTACCCGGGCATCTTCCGCATGTCGCTCGAAAACGGGAACCGGCTGTGCCTGTGCAGCTTCATGGCCGCCGAGTACGACGACCTGCCGGACGCCGTCAAGAAGGAAGTCCAGACCTTCGCCGATGTCAACGTGGCTTGGCTCCGGAAGGTCCTGATCGCCGCGGGCGTCGCGAATGCCGAGGCGGGCGAACTGCGCGCCCGCGCCATCTTCGCGGCCATCGCCGGCGCGCAGCTCATCGCCCGCAGCCGTGGCGACATCACGCTTTTCGACGCGATGATCGAGAGCTACCGCGTCTCGGGGTTGTTCGGGCTTTCCCCGGAGCGTTCCGACCGGGTGGCCCCGGCGTAGCCCGAGCCTTCCTGCGCGACGCGGGCAACCCTGTGCGCGGGGTGGAGTCGACGGGTCCGAGGACGGCTCCTCGGCATCGGCGATGGCGCGCGTGCCATGGCGTTCAGATCGACCACGGCGCGATCCCCGCGCCCATGTCGTCCAGCACCTCCACGATCAGCGCCTCGTGGTCCTGGAGCGGATCCGGCCCGCCGAGGGCGATCACGTCCGAGGCATCGAGCCGATCGCCGAAGAGCAGGATCACCTGACGGCTGTTGTCCCGCCGGGACATCCACCGCAGTCCCTGGGCCCTGGGCACGTGCCGCCAGATGTGGAGACCCCATTCGCGCGTCCGCGGGTAGTCGGGCATCCCGCCGTCGAAGAGGTCGGAAGGCACCAGCCCCGCCGCCTGAAGTCCGTGCGTGGTCATGTTGACGAGGTCCAGTTCCGCCACCCGGATGCTGCTCAGGTGAAGCGACTGGTCGTAGTCCCGCTGGATGTCGTGCAAGTAGCCCGTTGAAGGCGTCGGCACGTCGTGCAGCACGATCTCGGCGATCGCGCCGCGCGGGTCGTCGGCCGCGTAGAGGGTGGGGATCGGTCGGTTCGTGACGGGATCGACGAGCGGGCTGAAGCGGGCGTTGCCACGACCGGACGCGTTGAAGGCATCGGGCGCGTAGCGCCCGGTGGCCGCGTCGAAGGGATGCACGCGAAACCACACCCCGGCAGGGAGTTTCTTGGTGACGAACGGCGCGGGTGGTGGCGGATACGGACGCTCGGCGCTAGCCATGCACCGGCCCCACCCGGTGCTCCCGCGCGGCAGCGACGACGGCGTCCGGGTCCGTCCCGATGACCTCGCGCGGGCGTCGACCGCCCAGGAATGCGTTGGTCGACTCGAACCAGGCGGCGATCCGGAAGGCTTCGTAACCCTTGAGGATCTCCAGCACCTTCCTGACCGCCGGCAAGGGTTGCAGGGACGCGTCGAAGACATAGGCGGGGTAGATCTTGCGGCCACCGTGGTCGATGCCGAACACGGCGCCGGACTCCCGCCAGCGGCTGATCGTCCCGTGGGGATTGGCAGCACCCGGCGCCCGGCGCGCTCCGATCTCCGCGGCCGTGCTCCATTCGACGCCCTGCAGCACCCGCTCGATGGCGCGCCGCTCCAGGTCGATGCGGGTGGGCGCCGGGCGCCGGACCTCCACCTGATCGACCAGTTCCTGGACGGAATCACGCTCCATCCGGTTGACGATCTCGCGCACCTTCACCTGCAGGGCCAACGGGTCCAGGCCATGGCCGCCGTCCGGTTCCGCCGCGTCATCGGAGGCCTTGCCGAACTCGCTGAAGATGATGCGGGTCGCTTCGCGCATGCCATCGATCCTTCCAAGGATGACACGCAGGGTGTCGTCGTGGTCTTTCAGGGCAGGGCGTCCCATCACGTCTCCATGAGAAAAGAGAGACCATTTTACGTCTCATGATCCTCGCAGGCAAGGCGCCTCGAACGAGCGGGACCATGCACGTGCTTCGACATTCCCGGCATCGGTGCAGGGCGGCCCCCCAGAGCGCGCCGACTTGCCCGCGCGGCCAACACCTACAAGACCCGGTGTCCGTCGCATCAGATTGATTCGGCAGTCAGGACAAGGAGAGCGCATGACCACGACCCCCAGTCAAGCCCCGCCGTCTTCCGCCTTCGCCGGTCGCCTCCACGAGGTGCGATGCGCACTGCCCATCGACCGCGAACCCGCCGACCTCCACCACCTGTGGCTGCAGCCCGAGACGCAGCGCACGGTGATGGCGCGCATCGCCGAGGTCACCGTCGCGGCCGACCGATGGCACTGGAAAGCGCACGCGAAATGGATCGGCGACATCGAATGGGACTCGCGGGTCGTCGCCGACGAACCCGGCCGGCGCATCGCCTGGCGATCGCTGGACGGGGCCGCGCTGCCCAACGAGGGCGAGCTGTCGTTCGCGCCGGGGCGACCGGGCTGGGGCACGGAGGCCCGGCTTGCCTGGCGCTTCGATCCGCCCGGCGGCCCGCTGGGCGATCTGGTCGTGCGCTTCGCGGACGCCCCGCACGCCATCGGCGCACTGATCCTGCGCCGCTTCAAGAGCCTGGCGGAGACCGGGGAGGTCCCCACGCTCGCGCACAACCCCACCACCCGGGACGACCCGGATCCCCTTGGAGCGTTCGCATGAGAGCCATCTGCTGGAACGGCGTGAACAAGCTCGCGGTCGAGACCGTTCCCGACCCCATCCTCGTGAATCCCGGGGACGCGATCCTCAAGGTGCGGCTGAGCACCACCTGTGGTTCGGACCTGCACTTCATCGACGGCTACATCCCGACCATGAAGGAAGGCGACGTGATCGGCCACGAGTTCATGGGCGAGATCGTCGAGGTCGGCACCGGCGTGCGCAAGCTGCGCCAGGGCGACCGCGTGGTCGTGCCCTCGTTCATCGGGTGCAACCACTGCTGGTACTGCGCCCATCAGCTCTGGTCGCTGTGCGACAACACCAACCCGCATCCGTACCTGCAGGAGCCGCTGCTGGGCTATCCGACGGGGGGCATCTACGGCTACACCCACGCCTTCGGCGGCTACGCGGGCTCGCACGCGCAGTACATGCGCCTGGTGCACGCGGACGCCAACTGCTTCCACGTGCCCGAGGGCGTGTCGGACGCGCAGGCGCTGTTCCTGTCGGACGCCGGACCCACCGGCTTCATGGGCGCGGACTTCTGCGGCATCGAGCCCGGCGACACCGTCGCCGTGTGGGGCTGCGGGGGCGTTGGGCTGATGGCGCAGAAGAGCGCCTTCCTGCTGGGCGCGGGGCGCGTGATCGGGATCGACCGCTTTCCCGAACGCCTGCGCATGGCGCGCGAACAGGTGGGCTCCGAAACCCTCGACTACACCGCCACCGACGTGGCCTACGCCCTGAAGGACATGACCGGCGGCCGGGGCCCCGACGCCTGCATCGACGCCGTCGGCATGGAGGCGCACGGCGAAGGCCTGGCGCACGCGTACGACCGCGTCAAGCAGGCGCTGCACCTGGAGACCGACCGCGGCGACGCCCTGCGCCAAGCCATCCTCTGCTGCCGCAAGGGCGGCACGCTGTCCATCCTGGGCGTCTACGGAATGATGGACAAGTTCCCGATCGGCACGATCATGAACAAGGGCCTGACCGTGCGCACCGCGCAGCAGCACGGGCAGCGCTACCTGCCGCGGCTCCTGGAACACGCGCAACGCGGCGAGCTGGACCCGTCCTTCCTGGCGACGCACCGCTTCTCGCTGGAGGACGGTCCGCGCGCCTACGAGATGTTCAAGAACAAGGAAGACGGCCTGGTGCGCGCGGTCTTCGAACCCTGAGCGGCAGTGCCGGCGGCACGACGCGACCGTGGAATCGACACCGGAACGGAGAAGGTCATGGAAATCATGCATCGGCTGGATGGGAAACGCGTGGCGGTGCTGGCCGCGGACGGCTTCGAGAAGGTCGAGCTGACGGTGCCGGTCACCGCCCTGCGCGCGGCCGGGGCGGAGGTCGAGATCGTCTCGCTGCGCGCGGGCCGCATCCGGGGTGTGAACTTCCACGAGCCGGCCGGCCGCGTGAAGGTGGACCGCACGCTCGACGAAGCCGTCCCGGGCGACTACGACGCCCTGCTGATCCCCGGCGGCTTCATCAACCCCGACCTGCTGCGCCAGTCGGCGCTCGCGCGCGAGTTCGTGCGCGACTTCGACGCCTCGGGCCGGCCCCTCGCGACCCTGTGCCACGGGCCGTGGCTGCTGGCGTCCGCCGGGCTGACGGGGGGACGGCGCATGACCTCGTGGCCGGGCGTGCGCGACGACATGGTCAACGCGGGCGCGACCTGGCTGGACGAGACGGTGGTGCAGGACGGCAACTGGCTCACCAGCCGCGGCCCGCAGGACATCGTGGCGTTCGTCAGCGCGCTGGTGCCGTTCTTCGCCGGGACCGCGCCGGCGCCGGCGCTGCCGGTGCGCGACGACGCCGCCTCGTCGCCCCAGCGCGCGGCGCCGCCGGCGCTGGTGCTGACGGTCATGAAGTGGCTGCCGCGGCCGTCGTTGCGGACCGTGGGGTTGCTCGCCGGCCTCGGCCTGTTCCTCGCGCTGCGCAGGCCGGCATCGCGACCGCTCAGGCGGACTGCTCGAACACCAGCCGGCCGGCCGCGAGGTCCTCGAGGGCCGTTCCGACCGACTTGAAGACCGTGCGGCGCGCGCGGTCCGCCTCGGGCGCCCCGGCCGGCATCCGCACCAGATCCGCGAGCGTCCCCCGCACGTCGCCCGCCGCGAACACGCCCCGCGCCATCGGCCCCAGCAGGTCCCCGCTCTTGTGCAGCGCCTCTGTCGTGTCGATCCACCGGTCCACGTCGCCGGCGAAGCAGGCGTCGTCCGCCTCGCGCATCGCCGGGTTGAAGCCGCCGATCAGGTCGAGGTGCGACGCCGCGCGCAGCCATGCGCCCTGGATCAGCGGCTCGGTGGCGAGTGTCGCGGTGCTCACGACGTCCGCCGCCGCCACGGCCGCCGCCAGGTCGCCCGCCACCCGCGCCTCGAAGCCGTCGCCGCGCAGGTCCTCCACCAGCGCCCGCGCGGCCGCCGTGTCGCGGGCCCAGACCGTCACCCGCTCCAGGCCGGGCCGCACCACGCGGTAGGCCGCCGGCAGCAGCCGCGCCACGCGCCCGGCCCCGACCACCAGCAGGTGCCGCGCGGCCGCCGGCGCCAGGTACGACGCCGCCAGCGCCGAGGCCGCGGCGGTGCGGCGCGAGGTGATCTCGTTGCCGTCCATCGAGGCCAGCGGCACGCCGGTGCGGGCGTCGCACAGCAGGTAGGTCGAATGCAGGCCGGGCAACCCCCGGCCGGCGTTGCCGGAAAAGATGCCGACCGTCTTGATGCCCAGGTACGCGCCGGGTTGCCACGCCGGCATCAGGAGCAGCGTGCCGACGGCCGTTCCTTCGGCGTCGGCGATCGCGTGCGTGTGACGCTGCGGCACCTCGCAACCGCGCTCGAACATCGCGCGCAGCGCGGGCACGAGCCGCTCGAACGGCAGGGCCGCGCGGGTGGCGGCGGCGTCGACGATGCGCATGGCCGGACGCCCGCTCAGGCGCCCGTCCGCCTGTCCTGGGCGTCCTGGGCGTCCTGGGCGTCCTGGGCGTCCTGGGCGTCCTGGGCGTCCGCCGCCTGCTTGCCCTCCAGCAGCTTCACCAGCGCCCACAGCGTCCGGTTGACCGGCGTCGGGATGCCCAGGGCCTCGCCGCGCCGCACGATCAGGCCGTTGAGATGGTCGATCTCCGTGCGCTTGCCGCGCGCGAGGTCCTGCGCGGTGGAGGAGTACTGCCCGGGCATGCCGGTCACCAGCGCCGCGACGGCCGCGTGGGCGTCGTGCGCCAGGCGCACGCCGTCGGCCGCCGCCACGGCCAGCACCTCGTCGACCACGTCGCGCATCACGTCCTTCACGCCCTCGCCCGGCACCACCCGGCCGTAGGGCAGCTGCGCGATGGCCGACAGGGCGTTGTAGGCGCAGTTCAGGATCAGCTTGAGCCACAGCGCGCCGCGCACGTTGTCCGAGACCTGCGTCGGGATGCCGGCGGCGACCAGCGCGGCGGCCACCGCGTCGCTCGCGCGCGAGGGCTCGATCACCAGCTCGCCGCGTCCGTGGTGGCGGACGTGGCCGGGGCCGGCCATCTCGGTGGCGACGTAGACCACGGCGGCGGCGACCTGCGCCGGCGGCAGCACGGTGCGCAGGCGCTCGGCGTTGTCCACGCCGTTCTGCAGGCACAGTACCAGCGCGTCCGGGCGCAGGTGCGAGCGGATGGCCTCGCCGGTCGATTCGGTGTCGCCCGACTTGACGCTGAACAGCACCAGGTCGGCGCCCGCGACCGCCTCGGGGCCGGTGGCGGCGTCCGCCTTCACGTGCGTGTCGAAGGCGCGGGTCTCGATGCGCAGGCCGGACGCCCGGATCGCCTCGACGTGCGAGGCCCGCCCGATCAGCACGACGTCGTGGCCGGCGCGGGCCAGCAGCCCGCCGAAGTAGCAGCCGACGGCGCCGGCGCCCATTACGGCGACACGCAGGGAAGTGGAAGCAGCGGTCATGGCGGGGTTCGGGAAGGTGAGGGGTCGCGGGACACGCCGAGCGCGGCGTCGGCGGGCGGAGCCGGAATTATGGGCGGCGTCCCGGCCCGTCCGCCAGCGCGCGATGACGCCATGGAGTCATCCGGTCGCGGCGTCGTCGCCCGACAATCCGGCGCCCGGATCGCTTCATCGACACCAGAAAAAGGAAACACCATGCAGAGACGCAACTTCCTAACGCACGCCGGGGTCGGCGGCGCCGTCGCCGCCGTCGCGGCACCCGCCCTCGCCCAGACCGGCACCCCGGAGATCCGCTGGCGCATCGCGTCGAGCTACCCGAAGTCCCTGACCTCCATCTACGCGGCCATGGAGACGGCGACCAGGCGCGTCGGCGAACTCACCGGCGGCCGCTTCCGGATCTCGCTGCACGCCGCCGGCGAACTGGTGCCGGCGCTGGGCGTGTTCGACGCGGTGGAGACCGGCACCGTCGAGGCCGGCCACAGCGCGAGCTACTTCTACATCGGCAAGGACCCGGCCTTCGGCTTCCACACGGCGCTGCCCTTCGGGCTGAACCTGCGCGGCCAGAACGCCTGGCTCTACCAGGGCGGCGGCCAGGCCCTGATCGACCAGTTCCTGGAGCGCTACGGCGTCTTCGCCCTGCCCGTGGGCAACACCGGCGCGCAGATGGCCGGCTGGTTCCGCAAGGAGATCAAGAGCGCGGCCGACCTGCAGGGCCTGAAGTTCCGCGTCGGCGGACTCGCCGGGATGGTGCTGTCCAGGCTGGGCGTGGTCACCCAGCAGATCGCCGCCGGCGACATCTACCCCGCGCTGGAGAAGGGCGTCATCGACGCGGCCGAGTTCGTCGGCCCGCTGGACGACGAGAAGCTCGGGCTGAGCAAGGTCGCCAAGTACTACTACTACCCCGGCTGGTGGGAGGGCTCGGCCACGCTGTCGCTGTTCGTCAACCAGAAGGCCTGGGCGACGCTGCCGCCGTCCTACCAAGCGGCGCTGAAGGTGTCGGCGGCCGAGGCCAACCAGTGGCTGACGGCCAAGTACGACGCCGAGAACCCGCAGGCGCTGCGCCGGCTGGTGGGCGCCGGCGCGCAGCTGCGCGCCTTCCCCAAGGACGTGACGCAGGCCTCGTTCAAGGCCGCCACGGAGCTGTACGAGGAGTTGTCGGCCAAGAGCCCGGCGTTCCGGACCATCTTCCAGGAGTGGTCCAAGTTCCGCGCCGAGCAGGTGGTCTGGCAGCAGTTCTGCGACCTGCCCTTCGACAACCTGATGGCGTCCCTGGTGCGCCCGCCCAAGGCTTCGTGATGCCGGCGCTCGACCGCGCGCTGTCCGGGGCGCTCTCCATCGCCGACCTGCGCGCCCTGGCGCGGCGCCGGCTGCCGCGCTTCGTCTTCGAGTTCATCGAAGGCGGCGCCGAGGACGAGGTCACCCTGGCGCGCAACCGCGCGGGCTTCGAGGCCATCGGCCTGCTGCCGCGCGTGCTGGTCGACGTCTCCGGGCCCTCGCTGGCCACGCCGATCCTGGGCGCGCCCAGCGCGGCGCCGATGGTGGTCTCGCCGATGGGATCGTGCGCGCTCGGCTGGCCCGACGCCGACGTGGCGATCGCGCGGGCGGCGGCGGCCCACGGCATCCCCTACACCCTGTCGACCATGGCGACCACCTCGCTGGAGACGCTGGCGCGCCGGGTGCCGGGCCGGCTGTGGTTCCAGCTCTACGTGCTGCGCGACCGGGCCCTGACCGCGTCGCTGGTCGACCGCGCGGACGCGGCCGGCTACGAGGCGCTGGTGGTCACCGTGGACCTGCCCACCGGCGGCAAGCGCGAGCGCGACCTGCGCAACGGCATCACGGTGCCGCTGCGGTTGGGTCCGGCGCAGCTGCTGCAGATGCTGGCGCGGCCCGCCTGGACGCTGCGGACGCTGCGCCAGGGATCGCCGCGCTACGAGAACGTGCGCGACCTCGCCCCCGCCGATGGCGAGGCCGGCCTGACGATCGCGGCCAAGGTCGGGCAGATGCTCGACGCCGCCTTCACCTGGGACGACCTGGCCCGCCTGCGCGACCGCTGGCCGCGCCGGCTGGTCGTCAAGGGCGTCCAGCACCCAGAGGACGCGGACCGGCTGGCCGCGATGGGCGTCGACTGCGTCTGGGTGTCCAACCACGGCGGACGCCAGCTCGACGGCGCGGCGGCGGCCGTCGACGCGCTGCCCGCCGTCGCGCGGGCCGTGCGCGGCCGCGCCGAGGTCATGATCGATTCGGGCATCCGCCGGGGGGTCGACGTGGTCAAGGCGCTGGCCCTGGGCGCCGACTTCGTCGCCTTCGGCCGGCCGGCGCTGTTCGGCGCCTGCGCGGGCGGGGAACGCGGCGCGCACCGCGCGATGGCGATCCTGGTCGAGGAGACCGGGCGCGCCATGAAGCTCTGCGGCATGCCCGGCACGGCGGCCATCGACGCCGCGCTCCTCGGACCGCGCGCGGCCGGCTGAGACGCCGCAGTCACTTGCGCCAGAACGACGGCGTCAGCAGCGCGATGAAGCTCAGCAGCTCCAGCCGTCCCAGGATCATCGCGAAAGTGCAGACCCAGATCTGGAAGCCGGTCAGGCCGCTGAAGTTGCCCGCCGGCCCGACGGTGCCGAGCCCCGGGCCGGTGCAGTTGATGCTGGCGAGGACAGCGCTGAAGGCGGTCACCGGGTCGAGGTCGCTCAGCACCAGCAGCATGCTCAGCGAGATGGCCGTCACGCCGTAGACCAGCATGAAGGCCAGCACCGAGAAGATCACCCGATGGTCGACCACCAGGCTGCCCAGCGTCACCGGCTCGACCGCGCGCGGGTGAACCAGGCGCGTGATCTCGCGCCGGGCCTGCTTCAGCAGGATCAGCACGCGCACCATCTTGATGCCGCAGCCGGCCGAGCCCGCGCTGGTCGCCACGCCCGACAGCAGCAGCATGAACAGCGGTGCGAAGACCGGCCAGGCGAGGTAGTCGACGGTGGCGAAACCGGTCGTGCTGCCCACCGAGACGGCGTGGAACATCCCGTGGCGCAGCGCCTGCGCCGGACCGTAGACGCCCTTGGTCCACAGCACCGCCGCCACCACCAGCCCACCGCCGACGAGCGCGGCCAGCGTGGCGCGCAGCTCGGGATCGCGCCAGAAGCCGCGCCAGTGGCCCTTGCGCAGGGCCACGAAGTACAGCGCGAAGTTGCAGCTCGCCGCCAGCATGAAGACCACCGCGACGCCTTCCAGGAACGGCGAGGCGAAGTGCGCGAAGCTCGCGTCGTGCGAGGACAGCCCGCCCAGGCTGACGGTGGTGAACATGTGCATCAGCGCGTCCATGGCCGTCATGCCGCCGGCCCAGTACGCGGCGAAGCACAGGGCGGAGAACGCCGCGTAGATGCCCCAGAGTCCCTTGGCGGTCTCCTTCACGCGCGGCGTGAGGCGGCTGTCCTTGATGGGGCCGGCCACCTCGGCCTTGAAGAGCTGGCTGCCGCCCACGCCCAGCAGCGGCAGGATCGCCACCGCCAGCACCAGGATGCCCATGCCGCCGATCCACTGCAGGAAGGTGCGCCAGACGTTGATCGACACGGGCAGCGCGTCGAGCCGGGCCAGCACCGTCGCGCCCGTGGTGGTGAGGCCCGAGACCGCCTCGAAGTAGGCGTTGGTGAAGTCGATCGGCCGCCCGACCGCCGCGAGCGCCCACATCAGGGGCAGCGTCGCGAACAGCGGCATCAGCACCCACGTGAACGACGCGAGGAAGATGCCGTGGCGCGGCTGCAGTTCCCGCTTGTAGCGTCGCAGGCCCAGCCACAGCCCGACGCCGCAGGCGAACGCCACGGCGGCCGAGCCGGCCCACACGTGGGCCAGGCCGTCGGCGTGCGCCCAGGACACCAGCCACGGCACGGACAGGCCCAGCGAGAAGAAGGTCAGCAGCGCGCCGAGCACGCGCAGGACGGGCAGGAAGTCGCTCATGGGCTCAGAAGAAGGTCGCGCCGACGCGGAACAGCTTCTCCACCTCGCGCACCTGGGCCCGGCGCGGCACGAACACCACGACGTGGTCGCCAGGCGCGAGGACGGTGTCGCCGCGCGCGATGACGACGTGCGCCGGCGTCGGCGGCGGCCCGCCGCGCGGCGCGGCGTCCTCGCCCGCGGCCGGCAGCCCGCGCATCACCAGGCCGACCTGCGCGCCCTCGGGCAGCGCGAGGTCGCAGATGCGCCGGCCGACCACGCGCGACGTCCGGCGGTCGCCGCGCACCACGATCTCCAGCGCCTCGGCCACGCCCCTGCGCAGGCTGTGCACCGCCTGCACGTCGCCCTGGCGCACGTGGGCCAGCAGTTCGCCCAGCATCGTCTGCGCGGGCGACAGGGCGATGTCGATCTGCGTGCCGTGCATCAGCTCGGCGTAGCTGCGCCGGTTGATCAGCGCCAGCACGCGCCGCGCGCCCAGCCGCTTGGCCAGCAGGCTGGCCAGGATGTTGTCCTCGTCGTCGCTGGTCAGCGAGAGGAACAGGTCGATGTGCTCGATGCCCTCGTCCTCCAGCAGGTCCTCGTCGGTGCCGTCGCCGTGCAGCACCATCACGCCGCCGGGCAGTTCGGAGGCGAGCCGCACGCAGCGCGCGTGGTCGCGCTCGAGCACCTTGATCTGGTAGCGCCGGCCGCTCTCCATCAGCTGGCGCGCCAGCCGCAGCCCGACGCGGCCGCCGCCCGCGATCATGATGCGCGTGACCTCCCGCCGAGCGGCGGGCTCGTCGCGGTGCAGCGCCGAGAGCACCACGCCCAGGTGCTCGCGCGCCGACAGCACGAACACCTCGTCGCCCGCCTCGATCAGCGTCGCGCCGTCGCAGACGATGAAGCGGTCGGGCTCGTTGTCCAGGCGCCGGTAGATGGCGACGATGCGCATGTCGGCGTCCGGCACGCACTGGCGCAGCTCGGCGATGCTGTGGCGCACCAGCGGCGCGCCCGCCACCGCGCGCACCGACACCAGGCACGCCAGCCCGCCGGCGAACTCGCGCACCTGCAGCGCCTCGGGGTACTCGATGAGCTTGCCGATGTAGCGCGTGAGCGATTCCTCCGGACAGATCACGCGATCGACCGCGAAGCCTTCCTTGCCCAGCAGCGGACTGCCGTCCTTGTAGGCGTCCGAGCGGATGCGCGCGATGCGCATCGGGATGCCGAAGACCTGGTGGGCGACCTTGCAGCACACCAGGTTGGTCTCGTCCTGGGCGGCGCAGGCGATCAGCATGTCGGCATCGCGCGCGCCGGCGTCGGCCAGCACGTCGGGCTCGATGCCGCTGCCCACGACGCCGCGCAGTTCCAGGCGCTCCTCCAGCTGGCGCAGGCGCTGCGCGTCGGTGTCGATGACGGTGATGTCGTTGCGCTCGGACACCAGGGTGTCGGCCACGCTCTCACCGATACGGCCGGCCCCGAGGATGATGATTTTCACGTGAGGTAGGTCTCCGGCAGGCTTTATACGCCGCCCCGCCGACGAAGCTCGGCGCCGGATGCGGGAAAAAGTCACCCGGGCCGGCACCGCGCGGCGCGGCGCGGCGCGGCGAGATGGGCCATCTTGCATAATGCCGACCAATCCGCGCCGCCGGTCATTCCCGGCAGTCGTCGAGCGACGATGGCCGATCGGCCCGCTCCATCGAACCCCCATCGACGCGCATTCCCGGCATTTGGCATTCGAATCCGGATCGCCGATCCGCCAGGACGAAACCCATGAAAACACTGATCGCGCGCGTGCGCGCCCATCCCCGGTACGCCAAGCTGTTCGAGTGGGGCATGCTGATCTCGATCCTGGGTTCGACGCAGCTGATCATCCAGGCGCTGGGATTCGTGAGCGGCTTCCTGATCGTCCACATGCTCTCGACCGAGGAGTACGCCTACTACACGCTGGCCTACACCATGTTCGGCACGCTGGTCTCGCTGGCCGACGCCGGCGTCTCCAGCGGCGTCCTCGCGCACGCGGCCAAGGGCTGGCAGGACAAGAAGGTCGTCGGCGAGGCGCTGGTCACCGGCATCGGCCTGCGCCGTAAGTTCGCCCTCATCAGCCTGGGCGTGTCTTTCCCGATCCTGTTCGTGCTGCTCACCCGCCACGGCGCGGCCTGGCAGTTCTCGCTGCTGATCCTGCTGGCCCTGGGCCCGACGTTCTACGCCTCGCTCACCGAGGACCTGCTGGAGACGCCCTCCAAGCTGCACCAGGACATCATCTCCCTGCAGAAGAACCAGCTGTTCGCCAATGCCGGGCGCCTGGTGTTCCTGGCCGCGGGCCTGTTCGCGCTGCCGTGGGCGGCGATGGCCATCCTGGCCAACGGCCTGCCGCGCATCTGGGCCAACTTCCAGCTGAAGAAGATCGCCGCCAAGTTCACGGATTTCTCCGTGGCGCCCAAGCCGGAGATCAAGCAGGACATCCTGAACCTCATGAAGCGGGCCCTGCCCGGCACGATCTACTACTGCCTGTCGAGCCAGCTGTCGATCTGGCTCATCTCCATCTACGGCAACACCGAGTCGATCGCGCAGATCGGCGCGCTGGGACGGCTGGCGGCCATCCTGACGCTGGTGGGGGCGATGTTCTCCACCCTGGTCGTGCCGCGCTTCGCCCGGCAGCCCGAGCAGGCGTCGGCGCTGGTGCGCAGCTTCACGATCGTGATGGGCGTGCTGGCGGCGATCTGCGTCGTCGGCTCGGGCCTGGCCTATTTCTTCCCCGGCCAGCTGCTGCTGCTGCTGGGCAAGAACTACAGCGGGCTGAACGAGGAACTGTTCGTCAGCGTGCTGGGCAACTGCGTGGCCATGGTCGCGGGCGTCGTCTACGCGCTGCTGATCTCCCGGACCTGGATCCTGATGCCGGTCATCAGCATCACGGCGAGCATCCTGGTGCAGGTGCTGCTGATCGCGACCCTGGACCTGTCCAGCGCGAAGGGCGTGCTGGTCTATTCGCTGCTCAACGCGCTGTGGTCGCTGGTGATGTACATCGCCTACTTCTTCTACCGGATCGGCGTCATCCGGAAGGCCGAATCGGCCGGCGCCGCGTCCTGAACGCGGCACGCCCCGGTCCGGCCGGGGTCCGTCGGGGCGTCGCACGGACCGGACGCACCGGGCGGACCCGACGGCCCGGCGCCGCTCAGCGCAGCTTCCACCGCCACAGGACGTCGGGCGTGGCGAGCATGGCCAGCGTCACGATGCCCCGGGGCGAGAACCGGCGCTGCCAGCGCCAGTCGGGCGACAGGAAGCACTTCCACGCCAGGCCACGTTCGCCGGCGCGCAGGTAGCGCATCGTCGCGACCTCGGCGAAGAACAGCAGCAACTCCTTCTTCTCGGCCTCGCGCTCGGGCGGCACCTTCAGCTGGTGCGCGATCTCGTACATGTAGTGCAGGTTGGTGCCGCTGCCCGTGACGGAGGCCGCCTGCACGCGGTATTTCGAGATGTCCTCGGCGATGAAGCTGCCCAGCGCGCCGCTGTTGGCCATGCGCACCGCCATGCCCCAGTCGCCGACGTTGCCGTCGCGCGGGCCCCACATGAATTCGCGGTACGTGTCGGCCCGCATGAGCCAGCTGTTGGGCGGCAGGGAGTGGCGCAGGCACCATTCCCAGACCGGCCGGACGGCGCTCGGGCCGTCCTTGCCGTAGGTCTTGGTGTCGACGCGCGAGCGTTCCTCGTCGATCCGGCCGTCCTCGTCCATGACCAGGTTGCGGCCGAACCAGATCTTCACGGCCGGGTTGGTCTCCGCCTGGCAGGCCGCCGCCAGCCGGTCCAGGGCGTGCTCGCACAGGTGGTCGTCGTCGTGCAGCAGCAGCACGTACTCGTGGACGGCGCGCTTGCCCAGCGACAGCTGGTTCGGGTAGTTGCCCTTGGGGGGATCGTGCGCGAGGTAGCGCACCAGCGGGCTCAATCCGCTCGCCTCGATGACCGCCAGGTTCTCGGCCCGCCCGGCCGTCGGCGTGTCGTCGCCGATGACGATTTCACCGATGAGCGACCGGTTCTGCAGCGCCAGGCTCTCCAGCGCCTCCTTGAACTGGTGGGGTCGCCGGTACGTCGGCATGAGAATCGATATCTTCATAGAGCAGGTCGGATTAGGAGAATGGGGATGACGACCGCGGCCGCCGGCAGGGCCGCAATCCGGCACGACGCAGGCTCCGGAGGCGCCGCCGCGACGCCTGCGAGCGGCGGAGGGTGCTCGGGCACGCGCTTCAAGCAATCGCCGGGCCTGGATCGGCCCGATCATATCGAGGGCGCGTGTCCGGACGGCCTCGCCCGCCGGTGCCGCGCCGTGCGAAACGGCATTACGTCATGCGGCTCGTTCTTTCACGCCGCGCGACCTCGGGGCGTTTCAGTTGATGTTCGAACTGCTCAGATCGAACGGCTTGCCCGGCAGCCGGTAGAACCCCCCGCGCTCGAACGGCTTGCCACCCAGCAGCCGGCACGGCCTGGCCTCCGGACAGGGCGCGACGCTCTGCTTGGCCGTGTGCATGGTGATCGGGCCGTAGAGGAAGTTGTGCACGCCCTCGCCCTCGTAGTCGGCGACGGTCAGGACGTAGCTCTCGGTGCCGTGGTTGTCGGCGTCCTCGACCTTGAGCATGTCGCGGATCGACGGGTCCTGGAGCGTCAGGCGCACCGACGCAGCAGTCATCGCATTGTTGAACTCGATCAGCCGGGCCGTGTTGGTGCCGCGCGAACTCGCCCAGAAGAACTGCTCGGGCGACTTCTTGTCCTTGGCGTAGAGGAAGCTGCCCTTCCAGTCGGGGATCTCCTTCTTGAACGCGATGCTGGTCACGTTCTCGCCGATCTGGACGTCGAACAGCGGCTTGATGTCATCGGGCGATCCCACCTTCGCGGCGGTCTGGTCGAGGTAGCGCTCGCCCAGGTCGTAGACGCTGAGCTTGCCGTCGAGCCGGCCGATCAGAGCGCGGTGCGGCGCGTTGCGCGTCAGCTCCACCGCCGTGGGCGCCGACGGCAGGTCGATCACCTTGATCAGGCGGGGCCGCTGCGCCGGGGCCACGTCGAAGCTGTAGGGCCACTGGGTCGGCGCATCGCCGCGCGAGGCGATCAGCTGGTTCCAGTCGGCCTGGCCCTTGTTGAAGTACTGCTCGCGGTAGTACTGGAACAGCGGACGCAGGTCGATAAACGCGGCCTTCTTCTCGCTCTTGCTGACGACCGCGACCATGCCGGTCCGGGGGATCGCGGTCGTCCAGTCGCCGTCGTAGTAGCGCCGGCGGTTCTCCGCCGTCAGGAGGTGCGAATCCCAGAACGACTGGATGCGCTGGTAACCCCAGCCGCTCTTGACCTTCCCGGTCGTGATGGCGATCTCGGTGGGCGCCCGGATGCTGTCGGGCAGGTCGACGAAGCCGATCAGCTTGGCGCCGCTGTAGTTGCCCAGTCCCGGCAGTCCTGGGTATTCCTGGCGGTGGTTGCCCCAGTTGGCGCCCCATTCGGCTTCCGGCCGGCCCGCACAGCCCTGGCAGGCGTCGGACAGCGCGATGACGGCGATCCGGCCCCTGTATGCCGCTGTGTCCCACACCGGCATCACCGCGAACTCGCCGCTGTTGGAGATGGCGATGCCCAGTGGCGTCATGCCGTCGGGCAGGACCTTGCGGGCCATGAAGTTGTGCGAGGTGTTGCTGCCGTAGCCGAAGATCCAGCCGTCGCTCATCACGCCGATCGCGTTGGTGGTCCAGCCGCCGCGGCCGTAGCCGCGCGTGGACGCGACCGGGCGGTCGTTGAGCGGGACGGTGGCGAACGGCAGGCCGGGCTGCAGCCCGGCGTAGCGCGCCACGTTCTCGTCGGTGTCGGCGTTGTTCACGGCCGAGCCGCCATAGGTCGTCCAGCTCGGCTGCGGGGTCACCGACATGGTGTTGTGCCCCATGTTGAGCACCTCGATCGAAGCGAAGCCCGGATAGCGCTTGTTGTAGATGCCGCGCGCCACCGGGCGCACCGGGAGGAACGCCACGTTGGCGATCGTGGAGCTGTAGTCGTCGGGGGCGCCGAAGAGCCGGTCGCCGATGGAATACACCCCGCAGTAGCCGTCCACCGAGCAGCCGCGCTGCGCGATCACGCCGTCGGCCTGGCGCACCTTCGCGTCGTGGGCGAGCGAGGCGTAGCTGCGGGTCGGGCGCGGGCCGTCGTAGGCCGTGCCGGCGCGCGCCGACGCGCGGCCGTAGCGGTAGACGATGCCGGCCTGCGTGCCGATGGTGGCGGCGACGGCCCGGTAGCCTTCGGGGGTCGAGACGTCGAGCGCGACCTCGGGCTCGGGGATGGGTGCGAGTCGCGGCAGGGGCGCCGCCCGCAGCCCGGCTTCGTTCGAGACCTCGCAGGCCTTCGCGACGCCGTGGGCGGGGTCCTCGCCCGCGAAATGCTGGCTGTCGCACCACAGGTCGCCCGCGGGCAGCACCCGCACGGCGTGCCGACCCGCGACGCCGTAGCGCACGCGGGCGGGTTCGCTCAGCACGAAGCGCTCGCCCTCGCCGGCGATCCGGCGCCACGCGGGGTCGCCCGGGGGCGTGGACTTGTCCGCCGCACCGGGTGCGGCGGCGGCGACGGGGGCGGAGAGCGCGGTGGCCCACGCGATCGCGGCCCCGCAGAGCAGGTGTTTCATGGCTTGGTTCCAGCGCGGACGGGCCGGCGTCTTCGTCGTCGGCATGACGGGAATGACGCGTCTGACAGGCATGACGGAGGGCATGCCACGCGGCCGGACGATGCTACACGCGCCACTTTTGCGAGGCGCCGAATCGCCCGCCGACGGCGACGGTCATGCGGCCCCGGCGGCGATCGGCCGGCGGCGGCGTTGCGTTCCCGGCCGTCGGGCACGGAAGCATCTGCCGCTCGCGAACCGCAGCCATCCGGAACGGCGCGATCCGATCGTCGGGACGGGCGAGTGTGGGAACGCACGCATGTGCATGCTTTTTTATTCACTGAGTACCTTGGACGTAGGAATTTGCCTCTCCCCGATGTAGGCGCTTCAGCCCCTATTAACAGGGGAATACTGATTAAGGTTCTTGCATCCGACGCCGAGAATCGGCGCATCGAACGACAGGACCGCGGTCCGCGAAAGGCACCCGATGACGAGCGAACAGATGCTTACGGAGATCAAGGAAGCCAACCTCACCTACCTCATGCTCTCCCAGAGCCTGATCCGCCAGGACAAGGCCCAGGCGCTGTTCCGCCTCGGGATCTCGGAGGAATCGGCCGACCTCATCGCCACCCTGTCGCCCTCCCAGATCATGAAGCTCGCCTCCAGCAACATGCTGCTGTGCCGCTTCCGCGCCGACGACGACATGGTGTGGAACCTGCTGACCCAGCACAACCTGCCCGCGCGCACCACCAACGAGTCCACCGCCATGCGCCACGCGAACCCGCTCATGTCCAGCCGCTTCGCCGAAGCCTCGCTCTGACGGGCCATGTTCCCGATGGAGGGCTTGCCATCGCCGGTCGCGTCGTCGACGGGGGACACGCACGACAGAATCGCACCCGCGCACCGGCTGCCCGAGCTTGTCGCTCGGCAGCCAGCCGCGGTCTCGACGGACAATGAAAAAGGCTCGTGGTCCGCGAGCCTTCGCAATACATCGACGACGCGTCCTCCGGTGACCGTCGCGTCATGCCGATTCGCCGGCGCGGCTTATTCAGCCTGCACGCCGGCCGCCCTGATCACCTTGCCCCAGTCCTCGGTCTGACCGCGCACGTACGCCTGGAAGTCCGCTGGCGCCATGACGCCCACGTCGGCCCCCTGATCGGCGAAGCGCCTGGCCAGGTCCGGCGACGCCAGTGCCTTGGCGACTTCCGCCTGCATCCTGTCGACGATCGCCTGCGGCGTGCCTCGGGGCGCGGCAATGCCGAACCAGTTGGTGGCGGTGAAGTCCTTGAGCCCGGCCTGGGCGCTGGTCGGCACGTCGGGCAGGGCGGCCAGGCGCTGCGGCGAGGTCACGAGCAGCGCTCTCGCCTTGCCGCCCTTGACCTGGGCGATCGCCGTGGGGGCCGCTGTCACCAGCATGTCGACCTGGCCCGACACCACCCCCAGCATGGCTTCGCCGGCACCCTTGTAGGGCACGTGCGTGAGCAGCAGCTTGCCGTTCTGCTTGAGGAGTTCGCCGCCCAGATGGGTCGAACTTCCGACGCCGCCCGAACCGAACGTCAGCTTGTCCGGCGCTTTTCTGGCCGCATCCAGCAGGTCCTGCATGGTCTTGTACGGCGAACCGCCACCGACCATCACGACCAGCGGCGTGTTGACGATCCGCGTGACAGGCACCAGCCCGGTGGCGTGATCCCAGGGCAGTTTCTTGAACAGATGCGGCAGCATCGCGTAGGTGGTGTCGTTGATCAGGAAGGTCGTGCCGTCGGGCGCGGCCTTGGCGACGTAATCGGAGCCGATGGTGCCGCTGGCGCCGACCCTGTTCTCGACATAGAGCGACTTGCCCGTCTGCTCGGTGAGCTTCTGCGCGATCTGGCGCGCCGCGTAGTCGGTCGTGCCCGAGGGCGAGTACGGCACCACGAGGCGCACCGGGCGGTCGGGCCAGGACGTCTGTGCCAGCACCGGCGCGACGCTGCTCGACAACACCAGCGCCAGCGCCACACAGAAACGGTTCAGGATTTTCTTCACGAGCGTCTCCAAAGACGGATGGGAATCACGGATCGGGCGTCACGCCGGTGGTGGAGACGATGCCGTTCCACCCGGTGCGTTCGGCTGCGGGACGCTCGACGGCGCACCCTGCTGTCGCACACGGGCCTGGCGTCCTCGGCGCGCGGTGGCGCGAGCGCCGCGGGTCCGGCCCGCCCCGATCGTGTCGCCGCCGGGGCCGGACCCGGCCACCACGTACGGGCCGATGTGGCCGGCACCACCGGGAATGCGGGGCGTCATGGCTCAGGCTCCGAAGACGATCCCTCTGGCCTTCAGGGTGTCGATGTCCGCATCGCTGTAGCCGGCCTCGCGCAGCAGGGCGGTGGTGTGCTCGCCCAGCAGCGGCGGCTGCAGGCGGATGCCGGGGCGCTCGCCGCCCAGGGTCAGCGGCAGCAGCGGCACCTTCGACATCGTCTGGTCGTTCATGCGGATCGGCGCCAGCCCCCCGCTCGCGTTCAGGTGCGGGTCCTCGAACAGGTCGTGCGGCCTGGCGATCGGCGCGAAGGGCAGCTCGTGGGCCTCGAACACCGCCGCCAGCTCCGACGCCGTGCGTCCGGCCAAGTGCGAGCGCAGGATCGGCATCATCCATTCGCGCGCGCGCACGCGGTCGTTGTTGGTCGCCAGGCGCGCGTCGGCGTGCATCTCGCCCAGCCCGAAGGCGCCGCAGAAGATCGCCCACTGCTTGTCGCTGACCACCGCCAGGAAGATCTGCTCGCCACCAGCCACCGTGAAGACGTCGTAGATGCCCCAGGCCGAGATCCGGCTGGGCATGGGGTCGGCGGCACGGCCCGTGGCGGCGAACTGCATCATGTGCTGCGCGACCAGGAAGATGTTGTTCTCGAACAGCGCCGACTGCACCTCGCAGCCCGCCCCCGTCAGCTCGCGCTGGCGCAGCGCGGCCATCGCGCCGATGGCGCCGAACATCCCGCCCATGATGTCGTTCACGCTGGTGCCCGCGCGCAGCGGGTCGCCCGTCCGCCCGGTCATGTAGGCCAGCCCCCCCATCATCTGCACCACCTCGTCCAGGGCGGTGCGATGGTCGTACGGGCCGGGCAGGAAGCCCTTGTGGCTGACGTAGATCAGGCGCGGATGGCGCTGCCGCAGCGTCTCGTAGTCCAGCCCGAGCTTCTTCATGGTGCCGGGCTTGAAGTTCTCGCTGACGATGTCGGCCGTCGCGATCAGGCGCAGGGCCGCCTCGCGCCCCTCGGGGGTCTTCAGGTCCAGCGCGATGCTCAGCTTGTTGCGGTTGAAGGTCGGGAAGAAGCCCGCGCCCGAGCCCAGCAGCCGGCGCGTGTCGTCGCCGCCCACGGGCTCGACCTTGACGACCTCGGCACCCAGGTCGCCCAGCAGCAGGCCGCAGGTCGGCCCCATGACCATGTGGGTGAACTCGACGACCCGGATGCCGGCGTAGGGCAGCGGCGCGGCGGCCGGCGCGGTGGCGATCGGATCATGCATGGGCAAGCTCCTGGACGAAGCCCTTGGGCACGCCCGCCAGGGGCGTCATCCCGTAGACCGGTTCGCCCGGCAGCCCCGCCTGCAGCGGCGCACGCGCCGCGAACAGCGCCTCGAGGTCGATGCCGGTGCGCACGCCCATGGCCTCGAACATGAAGGCCAGGTCCTCGGTCACCACGTTGCCCGAAGCGCCCGGCGCATAGGGGCAACCGCCCAGGCCGCCGAGCGACGCGTCGAAGGTGCGCACGCCCTCCTCCCAGGCCGCCAGGCAGTTGGCCAGTCCGAGGCCGCGCGTGTTGTGCATGTGGGCCGCACCCGCGTGGTCGCCGAGCTCGGCGCGCAGGCGCCGGAACAGGCGCCGGACCTGGGCCGGGTTGGCATGGCCGACCGTGTCCGACAGGCCGGCCTCGTCGGCCCCCGCCCGGACGCACTGCGCGGCCAGCCAGATCACCTCGTCCTCCGGCACGTCGCCCTGGAGCGTGCAGCCGAAGGCCGTCGAGATGCCCGCCTCCAGCCCGACGTGCGGTGCGACGTCGCGGCGCAGTTCGGCGATGGCACGCAGTTCCTCGACCATCGCCTCGCGCGTCTTGCGCACGTTGGCCAGCGAATGCGCGGCGCTGGCGGACACCGGCACGGTGAGCTTGTGCACGCCGGCCTCCAGCGCGGCCTGCGCGCCGCGGCGGTTGGGCACCAGCGCCATGACGGTCAGGCCGGGCAGCGCGATCGCATGGCGCACGACCTCGGCGGCGTCGGCCATCTGCGGCAGCAGCTTGGCCGGAACGAAGGAGGCCACCTCGATCTCGCGCACGCCGGCGGCGTGAAGGGCGTCGATCCAGCGCAGCTTGTCGGCCGTCGGCATGGTCGCCGCGACCGATTGCAGGCCGTCGCGCGGGCCGACCTCGCTGATGAGCACGTCGGGCGTGCGCGGTTTCAGGAATGACATGGATGTCTCGATAACGTGAGGGTGAAGGGTGGATCCGGGCCGTCAGCCCAGACGGTAGACACGTCGTGCCGTGCCTTCGAACAAGGCCTGCTTCTCGTGCGCGGTCGCACCGCTGGCCAGGCGCTTGAAGGCGTTCCAGCAGACCGCGTGGCTGTACGAGCCCTTGTCGACCGGGAAATTGCTCTCGAACATGCACCGCTCGGCACCGAACGCTTCGAGGCAGGTGTGCATCCACGGCGCCCAGCTTCGCGCCAGTTGGATCGACGTGGGCGGCGTGGGCTGCGCTTCGAACTCGAAGCCGTTGATGCGCATGCCCAGCCCCCCGAGTTTCACGAACACATTGGGCAGCCTTGCCAAGGCGTGCATCGACGTCGACCAGGCGTCGAAGCCTTCCCGCCGCCGCTGCGCATGGGCACCGATGCGCACGATGCCGCCGCAGTGGTTGATGACGATCGGCAGGTTGGGGAAGGCCCGGGCCAGGTCCAGGAGTTCGGGCAACTGGGGCGACAGCAGCCACGCGTCATAGGACAGGCCCAATGCGTCGAGTTGCGCCACGCCAGCGCGGTACTTTCCGTCCAGCAGCAGGCCGCGCGGTGCGGCGGTCAGCGGATTGACGAGCGACGCATCGGCGTCCCAGGTCGTCAGATGCCGGACGCCGCGGAATCGGGATCGGCCCGCTTCGACATGCGCTTCCAGCACCGCCCGCACCGCCGCACCCAGGCGCAGGTCGGCATGACCCACGATGCCCATGGCGACCTGGACGCCGTCGCCGCCGAGGGGTGGGGTCGTGGCGACGACGAACTCCGTTTCGCCCACCGGCTTCCGGGCGTCGGGACCTTCGGCGCGGTAGCGGGTCAGCGCCTGCATGTAGACCGAACCCCGCACGTTGTGGCCCGAGGCGGCATCCGCCACGTAGTCGGCGTTCAGGTACTGCCAGCCCGCACGGTCGTAGAAGTGGTGGTGCGCGTCGATGATCGGCAGATCCGGCTCCAGGATCTCTTCCCGGTGCAGCGCAAGCCAGTCGCGCCGGACCGGCAGGTAATTGCCGGTGGTCGCGGTCGAGCGGGGTTTGTTCGAGGAAAGGGCCATGGATGTCGTCGATGGAACGGCCTAGACCTCTCGGACCGCGACCGCTCGCTTGGTTCTACTGCACGGAATTATGTTCCGCCTGAAAGAACTTTCAAGTCGTTGCGACGCGGTTTCATTGCGGGTAAACCCTGACGATTCAGCGTCAGGCGTGTCGCTTCGAGCCGCGTGACCCCAGTGCGAAACTCGGGACGACCGTTTTCCAAGATGACCCATGAACGAAATGACCGAACCCGTTGTTGAAGCTGCGGAGCCCACCAGCGGCGTGGCCGTGCTGGACCGCGCGTTCGCGTTGCTGAGAGCGTTCGGAGTGAGCGATGCGCACCTGACGTTGACGGAACTGTCGCGCCGCACCGGCCTGTACAAGAGCACGGTGCTCAGGCTGCTCGGCGCGCTCGAGCATGGCGGCTACATCCGCAAGACACCCGATGGCCAGTACGGCGTCGGTCCCGAACCCTTGAGGCTCGCCGCGGTGTACCAGAACTCGTTCGCCGTGGCTCAGGTCATCGAGCCGCAGCTCAATCAGCTCAGCATGAGCAGCGGGGAGACGGCTTCCTTCTACATCCGCCGCGACCACCAGCGCGTGGTCCTCTTCCGGGCAGAACCGCCACGCGCCGTGCGGTTCTCCATCCGCGTGGGGGAAGCATTCACGCTGGACCAGGGTGCTTCGGGCAAAGTCCTGATCGCGTTCGCGGGCGGCATCTCGACCGTGCCGCAGCAGGCGCCGCTCTGGCGTGCTTCCTATGGCGAGCGTGACGCGGAAACGGCTTCGCTGGCCGTGCCAATATTCGATGCCATGGGCGAACTCCAGGGCGCGCTCACCCTCTCGGGGCCGAAATCCAGGATGGTTCCACCCGGCACGATGGCCCGTAACTGCGGCTTGCTGCTGGAAGCGGCGCGAAAGGCGGCCGTCTCGCTCGGTGGCAACGAAATCATCTACACATCGGCATCGAGCGAGATCGATGACCGGAACTTCGCCGAGGTCCGAGCCTAGGTGACCGCCACGTCCTCGACGAAGTCCGGTGAGCCATGCGTGCGGACGCATTCGAAGAACCTCCGTTCGCAACGGCGCGATGGTTCCTGCTGCCCACCAACCGCGCATTGTCGATGTCCATTGCCCAACACGACAAAGGCTGGAACATCGATGCCTGCCTTTGCCACGTCGGCCCTTTCGGCTTCTGGTCACCGGTCGGACCATGCAACGTCGACGTGGACCCGACGGGATGCCATGAAGCAGTTCCCGTTCCATCTGGCAGGCGTTCAGACCGTGACTGTTTTTTCTTCATCCACCCGCTCAGGCCATCGAACAAGCAGTGTTGCATCTGGTTGACGACGTCAACCATCGAACAGATCATGGCTTTCGGCAAGAGACATTCAGTGCCTGGATTCAGGAGCATTGCAATGAGAAGACACATCCTCGATGACGCAGCCCTGCTCACTTCCAGGGGTCTCGTTCGGGGCCCCGGTCTAGCCTTGGATTCGATCAAGCGGGTTATATAGGAACTTCTCCAAGTCATTGCTGAGTGGGTTGTAGACGCTGGGGGCGAGCTGTGGTGTGCTTGCTGTGCCTTTCGCGTACATCGCGGATCACGATGGCGTGGCGGCCGGCATCTTTTCGGCATCGACCGGATGCTTACCCTGCTTGTCGGTACAGGGCGTGTGTACGCCCTTGTGGAGGCAGAGACTGAACCGGGTTTGGCAGGCAAATCGCTAATGATGGCTAAGCCTTCTTGCATGTTTTCATATAATCATGAAAACATGCAAGCATGAAATCACTCAATGTCATTTCTTGTTCTGCGGCAGCGATCTTGATCGCCCTTGCCTCTTCTCGTGGAATGCGGATCTGCAGCGGATGCATAGGTCTCTGCTTGGGCTTGGGAGCCACTTGTGGTTGGGCTGCTACGCGCGGCGGCGTCACAGCCTTTGGCGTGATTTGTGGCGCGTTCAACGCGTCGGGGGTTAGAGCAAGTGCTTTAGCCATGATGTTTCACCTTAGATTCAGTTTTTGCATGTTTGCATGTTTGCATGTTTGCATGTTTGCATGTTTGCATGTTTGCATGTTTGCATGTTTGCATGTTTGCATGTTTGCATGTTTGCATGTTTGCATGTTTGCATGTTTGCATGTTTGCATGTTTGCATGTTTGCATGTTTGCATGTTTGCATGTTTTGCGCATTATATGCAAACATGTAGGAATATTCAGCTGGTTAAGTTGATGTGGCTAGTGACATGACGGCTCAGATTTCTCGTTTTTTTGTCAACGTCGTGAGCCAGACCCAGTGATCGAATCGATCGCACAGCTTGGTCTTGACGCCGGGCCGGACCTCCTCGGAAGAAATCACAGCCGACTTCTTACGATGTCACACGAAAAGAATCAAGCCGTTGCCGCGGGGTCCCTTACGGGGCAGAGCTTGAACACATTGAGAAAACTGCGGTCGTGGCGATGTTTGCCGACGACGAGCTGATGGACTTTTTCGTTCTCAAGGGAAGGAACGCGATGGATCTTGCCCACCAGATGAACTCTCGAGCCTCTATCGAGCTCGATTTTTCGACCGCTGGCCTTAGTGCAAACCCTAGTACACTAAAGTACTACATATCGATACGATTTATACATCAACGCACAAGCGAAAAAATCGGTTTACAGCTGGACACTTGTTTCCCCAATTTTATTTCGGGGTGCAAATTGCGCAATAACCATTAGCTAACATTTATCGAAAGTTTGAGAAAAAAATGGCAAGTTTCAGATACTTATGGAAAAACAGAAAAACGTTCGAAGTAGGTACGTCACCTTTTATTAAGGCCTGGGGTAAGCGTTTGTTTTCTTTGAAGGAACTGACTGATAGAAACAGAATTCGTAAATATTTGAATAAAAAAGGCGCTGATATACACGAATGTGCAGAGATAGGAAAAGTAAAAGCTGAGGGTAATAAAAAAAACCTTTCTATCGGAGCTTTCTCGTTTATTGGTCAGGTGGAACTTGCGCTGCACGCCCCAATCGTTATTGGAGAACGTGTTTGTATCAACGATGGAGCGATTATCCTTACCGCATCGCACGACTTGATGGATACGGAGTGGAAACATAAAAAATCTTCTATTGTGATCGAGGATTATGCTTGGATTTGCACAAACGCCATTATATTGCCTGGCGTACGCATTGGCCGGGGTGCAGTAGTTGGTGCAGGTGCTGTTGTGAGCAAAAATGTAGGTCCCGGCGAGATTGTGGCTGGTAATCCAGCCAAATTGGTCTCTAGTAAGCGAATCGAAAATTTAAAATACAATCCGTGTGAGTTTTTGGCGGCCAATCGTGCTTGGTTGGTAGGATAAAAAGAATACCGTGATATTGGGCTCTGAAGCGGTTCAGATCTTCTGGATTCATAAAGCCATCAAAGACGGATGCTCCAGTGATATGAGGCAGATGATCCTAGGCCATTTGCGCTTGGCGTCTGACAACCAATTAACCCTTATCTTTTTCAAAAACACAAGCAATGCCACACACTGTCGAAGTCGGTGTGAGCAATTGGCAGAAATCTACTACTTGCCCCCGAGTTTCTAATACATTTTTTTATAACTGATACGGTAGTGATCATTCATGAATGACCTACTTGGAAAATTTGGGGGCGGTTAAGTGTATGGTCCCGGGATGAGGTGACGCGGATCGATTTTAAAGATGGTCGGGTTTGTTGCCCATGCTTCGGTGATGGCTTGGAAGGGTGTCCGCCATCGCAGAGCTTTCAAATGCTTAGCAAAGTTGAATGCGCATACGAACGCGAGCACATGCGCTTTGAGACTCTCGAGGTCCGGGTAATGGAATGCCTTGATCGTCGCTTCCTTGATGGTACGGTTCATGCGTTCGGCCTGCCCGTTTGTCCAGGGGTGGTAGGGCTTGGTGAGCCTGTGCTCAATGGCGTTTTCGTTGCAGACCCTGCCAAAGATGTGCATTCCCAGCCACGCATGGATAGGCTTGTTTCTATTCTTGGGCAGGTCTGCGAAGGCCATACCGTTGTCGGTGAGGATGGTGTGGATGCGGTACGGGAAGGCCTTGATCACACCGCGCAGGAACTCCGCGCCATTCATCTTGCCGACATCGTCCCGGAACTCTATGTAGGTGAACTTGGAGACTCGATCGATGGCCAGGAACATGTGCACTTTGCCTTGAGCCAGACGCATCTCGGCGCTGTCGATATGCACGTAGCCAATCGCGCTCGGAGCAAACTTTCCCCTTCTGTAAGTGTTGATCTCGCTTGATGGGAGACGAGAAATTCCGTGCCTCACCAGGCAGCGATGCAGACTCGAGCGCGTGAGCTTTGGGATGCTTTCACGCAGGCAGCCCATCACATCGTCCAAAGGCAGCAGGGTTCTGCGCCTGAACTCCACGATGACGGCCTCTTCGGCAGGGGAAAGCACCGTGCTCTTGGGTTGTCGAGGGCCCATTGGCGCGTCTGCCGTCGTGGTGCGACATCGCCACTTCGAGACGGTCGTGCGACTCAGTCCATAACGCTCGGCCAAGACGCTGGTCTTTTCTTTCGACGCTTGGAGCTCGGCACGAACTCTCGGCGTTGTACGGGCGCTGCCATGAAGAACATTTGCCATAACGTTTCTTGCTCCAGTTTGGACAGAATAACGTCACGACTCTCCGGGACTGCACACCTAAGGCCATCGCGCAGTTGCCGGCGCTGTTCCGGCCCACCCCCGCAGCGGCCAAGCGCACGCTGGAGTTCTTCACCGCCCAGATCCGTAACCCGAACACGCGTAAGGCATATGCGCGCTCGGTCTCTAAGTTCGGCGCCTGGTGTGAGGCACATGGACTGCACGACCTGGCCGGCATCGAGCCGGTCCATATGGCAGCCTACATCGAGCAAATGCAGCAGCGTCTATCAGCATCCTCGATCAAGCAGCCTCTGGCCGCATTACACGTGGTGTTCGACTGGCTGGTAGTGGGTCAAGTCATCCCGATGAACCCAGCCAGTTCGGTGAGGAGACCACAGCACTCGGTGCGCAAAGGGAAGACGCCCGTGCTTGCCGCTGACGAAGCTCGGGCCATGCTCGATACGATCGACCTCACCACGCCCATCGGCCTGCGCGATCGGGCGCTGATAGCCCGATGGTCTACACCTTTGCCCGCGTGGGTGCAGCGCTGCAGATGCGGGTGGAGGACGTCTACACCCAGAGCCGCGCACCTGGGTGCGGCTGCACGAGAAGGGCGGCAAGGAGCACGAGATGCCCTGCCATCACCACCTGGAGGAGTACCGCCATGCGTACCTGCAGCAGGAGGCATTGCAGGGCGACAAGAAGGGTTGGCTGTTCCGCTCGGCCAAAGGGCGCTCTGGCGAGCTCTCAGAGCGGCCCATGAGCCAATCTGACGTCTACCGGATGATCGGGCGGCGAGCCGAGGATGCTGACGTCGCCACGAAGATTGGATGCCACTCCTTCTGGGCCACCGGGATCGCGGAGTACCTGCGCAACGGCGGGCGCCTCGAGGTGGCTCAGCAGATGGCCAACCATGAGAGTTCGCGCACCACCGGGCTCTACGACCGGCGCAATGATCAGGTCTCGCTCGATGAGGTTGAGCGGATATTGATTTGAAATTTTTCATCGAGGGTAAAACTCGATCCGTTCTCGGCAACGCAAAAACCTAGTTATTTGGCTCTTCAGGCCTAAGGTGATTTATTGGTCTCGCGCATACAGAAAAACTTCGCACGGCTTGAAACGTGATCTCTGCAAAAAGCGATAACGTATTTCGGGCCTGTTTTTGCAATGTAAGAAACTTTTCTTGAGTCGTTAAGAAAATCCTGAAAAACGTAATCTTTTTTCTGTGGGATTTTCATCAGTGTCGCAGTATCAAAATCCAAAGAAAGAATTTCTGCCTGTTCAAAACCAATGCCTGGTTTTATTGGCGCAATGGCAACAAAACGAATGGATCTGTTGGAAAACTCTTTTTGAAATAATTGAAGTTTTCTCGTGATTTCTAATGCATCTACGGCAAGTTCAGTAATTATACTTGCGGGATATTTGGGAGCCGGTTGGATCAGGGTGATAATTAAAGCATCGTCCGATGCCGTATTTATTTCAACTTTTGAGACTCTTGGATTTAAAATTTTTGGCTTGGAAAGTATAGAGTCTACGCCTAAGACAAATTCTTCCAAGGAGGGGTCAGCGATTGGCTTGTCATCGCGAAATCCATACGCAAATGATGAAAAGACGACGATCATAATGAGCACGCTGATAATCTCCACGCGTGTCGTGCGGTAAACCAGCAAACCCTTGATGAAAACTGCATGCATCTCATTTAACTTTCAAGTCGAGGTTAAATTTTTGGCTATCAGCAGCTATCCGTTTAAGTAATAATTACTAATTTAAAAACTTTATAAATAATTTTATCTCTAAAGTAAATTCAATTGCAAACTATTTAGTGTTGTTCCAATTTGGCTGTTGAAACCTGCTCATTGATTGGATGCTGCGCGTGAGGTTAACGACTGCCTAAGCCCTTGCTGCTCCACTCTGGCGTTGCACCAGACTTCTTGTACGCCTCCGAACTCGGTGCCAACCTCAGGTCTTTTCGCTGCCTCGATCGTTCTCACTCCCGAGGGTCCATCGGCTCAGACTTGCATCGAGCAACGCTGCCACCTTCTCGGTGTGGCTGTGAACGTATGCGGTGAGCTGGTCCAACTGCTCGGTCTTGACTGTGCTGGGCTCGCCCTGGTTAAGCCGCTTGGCAATCTGGTTGAGGTTGCGGCCAATGGCTCGAAGCTGACGCGATGACTCCCAGAGCGCTTGGGTCGTCTCCATCATGAACTGCGGCTGGTGCGTCAGACTGGCTCGCACGCTGTTGGCGACCCAGCGTTGAGGAGAACTGCCCTCAGCTTGTGCCCGGGCAGTCAACGCCTCGAACTCGGAAGGCGTGAACCGAACCGCCAGCCGTTCCTTTGGGCCGTAGTCAGGCGCGCCATCGTGCTCAACCCAACGGCGAACATCGGGCGGGATGTCGTCCTTGATGAGGTAGGCCATCAGGGCACGCAAGGCGACCGAGGGTGTCACGTCCTGCTTGGCACAGTGTTGATCCCACTGGGCCTTCAACGGCGCTGGTACACGCAGTTGATACACGGCGCTCTCCCGGGTTGCACCGATCACAGACTTGCGAGGCATAGTGACCTTTGGGTCATGGAAAGCTCAAACACCGACGTAGTGTGGTACGAAATCCCGGCAAAAGCCTATCCTGCACTAGTCCATCACCCTCTCAAAGTCTTGGTCATGACCAAGACTTTTGTCCTTCTCCACTTCCGCTAGCAATCATGCACGCCGCCCCCTGTCTGCCCTGTCTGCCCTGTCGGGCAGGGTGGAAAAAGGCGGCTGCGCCGCCAGGGCGATGTCGAAAACGTTTCGTCGTGACAAAGCTTTTGCCCGTCTTGGTCGTCCAAGCCAAGACCGTCGTTGCCCTGTTCGTATCTCATCGGACAGAGCGGTAAGGAGCTGCTGTACCGTCAGGAGATGGTCGAAGAGTGCTTGTCAGGACTGTGCTTGGCCTCATCCAGCCATCGGATCCATCCGAGATTCCTTAGTCATGACTAAGGAATCGACCCTGTACAACGACTTGGACAACGACTCACGCGACCTCTTTCTGCCCTGTCGGGCAAGACAAAACAAAGCGGCCGTGACGCGATGGAAGATCGAAAAGTGTTTGTCATGACGAACACTTTGCCGAACCTGTGCGTTTCGGCTGGACCCCGATGAAATCCAACTTGGGGGAAAACGTCCCACGTGTACGAGTCCATCCCTTCCATGAATCGTTGGTCATGACCAACGCAACGACGACAGCCCATAGACCCTCGCTGCCATCTGGCGTACTGACCAGGACTGCGTAAATCCAAGTCCAAGATCTAGTGTTCTGGTTGCTCGAAATCATCAGAGTCGGCGCTGAGATTGTCTTGAAAACGGAAAAAGTCGTTGTAAATCAACGAACTCGATTTTCTTGAGGTTTCTTGTCTTGGCAGCTTGGCCAAGCCAGGTTCAAGCCTTGATCTCTCAGGCACTGGCCCGGCGCTCGGGCCGCCTCGTCTGCGTTGAAATCTCCCCGATCCTGTGGGCTGCCTTACTGGACGTCACCCGTGAGCGCCGCAGGTGCGAATAAGGGCTGCCAGCGAAGTGCAAGGACCGGCTTCGCCGGTGCTAGCACTTCGCCTATCCTGCCCCGTTGCACGCGTCCATCGTCAGACGATCGAAAGCCGATCGAAAGCCGATCGAAGGCCGATTTTTCTGCATTGAAACTCGATCGAAGCCCGACTGGATGCCGATCGAGACCCCAGGGGAAGCCGATCAGCATCCGATTTCGGGAGAAACCTCACTCAACACCCACTCAGCACCCACTCAGCACCCACTCGACACCCATTCAACACTCACTCAGCACCCACTCGACACCCACTCGACACCCATTCAACACTCACTCAGCATCCACTCGACACCCACTCAGCACCGGTCACGCTGCAGCCCAAATGCAGCATCGCAACGGAGCAGGATATGCGCTGTACCTGTACGAGCAAGCCCGCCCAGTCCCAGCGCCCTGCCCTTGCTTGCACCTGCGGCGCTCACGGGTGCTGTCATGCAAGGCATGACCATGGTCATCTCCCTGCCGGTCGCCTGTTTCTCGCATGGCAGGTCCTATGGCCATTCTTGAAGCAATGCAGACTTGCCTGTCGACTAACCCACTGCACCAGTTCCGTCGATTAGTAGCTGTTGATCCGCGCAAGCTGTAGCGGCTCCTTTTGAACTGATAAAGCAAGCCGACGAGATCCATGTGGCGATGCGGAAGGCGGCGCGAACCGCCTTCAAAGCACAGTCATGGGACACCGCGGGCTTGCAGGCCATTCGGATCAAAGGCGCGGCTGGTGAATTCCGTCGCGGCGTCTGGACCTGCTCTATTGAGAACAGCGTCACCACGTTCCTGGCCAGATTGTTGGCCTCGGCAATGAGCTACAGGCTCACCGCACACTGAGTAAGTGCACAAACCAGATGGCCAATAGCCGTGTCTCAAAGCCAGCTTAGCCAAGACGCGGAGACAGACTGGGAGTGTCGAAGTTCTGTCGCCGCGACAAGCATGTCGCTTGATCGACCAACCCTTCGCTGCTTGTTCAACCTGCAGGTGTACGAACGACTCAGACTGAGGAATCCGTTGGACGCTCTTGCCGAAACAATTGAATGCGGCATACATACAAGCATCAGACCGAATAGAAAGCACCAAGCATTCTGAAATTCAAATTGATTCTTGCACGCTATTCTGAATACAACATCAATTTAATTATGAAAAACTAATAGACCTTATTTTTTTATTGAATAATTCATATCAGCTCTAATGAGTTTTTTGAGTATATCAATTCTTAAACTGCTTGATTATCAAATTGTCAAATGAAGCTTAAGATGGACATCATCAAAGCGGCTGCGATATTTTCGTCGATATGACTTAGGAAGTCTTGCGAACGCTTAGAGTCAATCGATGGAAATCACACCCAACATCGTGGTCGTCGGTGCCTCGGCCGGGGGCGTCGAGGCGCTGAGCGCATTGCTTGGTGCGCTTCCTTCAGATCTCCCCGCAGCCGTCTTCGTCGTGCTGCACATCCCGTCGCATACGGACAGCGGGTTGCACCTCGTCCTGGACCGCGTCAGCGCACTGCGCGTGGTGAGTGCCTCTAATGGCCAGGCAATCGAGCCCGGGACCGTGTACGTTGCGCCCACGGACCGCCACCTCATGGTCTTAACCGACACCGTGAGGGTCACGCGCGGCCCCGAGGAATGTCGTGTTCGCCCCGCCATCGACGTGCTCTTTCGCTCCGCTGCGGCACACCACGGTGCACGCGTGATCGGTGTGATCCTGACGGGGACGCTTGACGATGGAACGGCAGGGCTCTGGGCCATTAAGGATCATCAGGGCGTCGGCTTGGTCCAAGATCCCAAGGAGGCGGCTTTCTCATCTATGGCCGAAAGCGCGATTGCCCATGTCTCAGTCGATCTAGTGGCACCCCTGCATGAGCTGGCTCAAGAAATCGTTCGCCGCACACACGAGGCCCACGTCGTGACGCCTAAAGACCCCACCGCTGGCGAGCGTCACAGAATCGAGAACGAGATCGCGCACAACGGCAACGGCCTGAGGAGCGGCGTCATGAACCTGGGCGCAGTCTCAAAGTACACGTGTCCGGATTGTCACGGCGTCCTGGTTCAGATCGAGGAGGGATCGATCGTGCGGTTCCGCTGTCACACCGGACACGCTTTCTCTTTGCAGACGCTCATCGCTGAAGTCAACGATGCAATCGACACCGGGCTGTGGGACACGCTGCGCGCCGTTGAAGAACGCGTGATGCTGCTGCATCAGATGGCGGACCTGGCACGAAGCTCAGGCGCGGTGAGCGACGCCGATCGCCTGCATGCCTTGGCCGACGAGACCGAGCAGCGGTTGCAGCCGCTTCGCGATCTGGTGATGGATCCTCGCTTTTTCGGCCACGATGCCAAGGAGTGAACAGGCGGAACAGCTCGTTGGCACCGACAAGACGACTTCCCAGGCTAAACGGAGAATGCCTGACATGGCGTTTCACGGCATCAGAGACTCTGAGAGTGCCACTTCCAGCACTTGGATTCTTTATCCAGACCTACCAACGCGATGACTGATCTCTTTGCCTGATTTTCCATGGCAGCCGCTAATTTGCGTCGTTTGATCTCTTCACAGGAGCGCAACGATGCATGTGGTGATGCGCGCGACGGGTAATTTCGGTTCGGCGGTTGCAAACGCCTTGTTGCGCCGCAGCGAAGCAGTGACCATCTGCGCCCGCCATCCCGAAGCTGCTCAGGACTGGCGCGCCACGGGGGCCTCGGTCGCGATGGCCGACGCCGAGGACTTCAGGTCGTTGAAAGCCGCGTTCCAATGCGACCTCAACCCTCCGGTCGATCCTTCCGGCGACTCCGATGCCACTGAACTGGTGGCGTTCAAGGACAAGCGTCACTGACTTCAGTTCTTTGTCTGTCCGGTGCGGCACCGACGTCGTGAGGCCCCGCACCAGCCACGGCAGGCGATGACGTGGATGCCGGCTGCTTGCAAACAGCTCTGAGCGATCACGCGATGGCCAGCAGGCTAGGGACAGAGGCGGCTAGTTGCGATGCAGAAGCAGCCGCAACGTCCACGAGAGGTCGTTTTGTTTCCTCCTCACTTGACGACAACGGCCAGCTGCGCCAGATTGACAGTTAAAGTCTGACACTATGACTGACCATTACCGCCGCCTCGCCGTCTTTGTCGACCGTTCGAACGAGGAGCACTTTCTTTGGGTGATCCTGGAAAGCACCGACGATCCGGCGGTCTGGCTTGATCTTGAAACGGGTGACGCGTCGTACCCGTCGTGGATTGAAGCGCACGAGGCTGGCAATGAAGCTTTGATGGCCTACGTCGACGATGAGGCCATCGGACCCGTGACCGAAGGCACACTCGATGACAGTGACGTCGAGGACGACTAGGGTTGCATTGACAGTCCGTTTGGAAAAGCAGCTCGAGAAGACAAAAAGGCACGCTTAAAAGGCGTTGGTCGACAAAATCGCCCTATGCGTGTTCAAAACTTTTTTTGATGGGTCTAGGCAATTTCATATCTTGGAGCCATCCCAAGAAACCTACACGCGACCGATGTCAACTATGATGAGTGGAGCTTTGCTGCACCCTACCTTGTCCTCATGACCCGGACGCCCCCGCAGCGTGAGCACAGCTTGCGGGAGGTGTTCAACGCTCTGCGATGGATCCTGCGGGCTGGATCGCCTTGGCGACTGCTGCCCAACGACTTCATCCTAGGAGGGGGTCTACCGACGCCCATGTGAACGGCTGCCTGCGTCGTTACCTACCTGATAACGGCGCACGCTGTGTTGACCCCGGACTGGCTTCGGGCGCTTGGCCCCGCAAAATCTTCCCCGTCTTCCCCATCATCAACCCCACCCACGTGACAACGCAGAATCCCAAGAACAGCACGAGAAATAGGAGGCCTGAGAGACGGCCTAGAGCTTCAATGGTCGGCATCGTGAGCATCGCCCCAATAGGGCCGATCACAAGCAAGGCAATCTTGAGTTTTCGCATGATTCTGAGGTTAGTTCGGCGGTCTCAGGGTCCGGTGATGCCAAATTAAAAACTTCCCGAAGATCCGTGACACATCCCTTGATAAGACGACCTTTGTTGTCTCAGGACTCGATCGCCTCGTCGTGGACTCGTAGGCATTGGATGTCGTTGCCGTCTGCAGCGCCAGCGATCTATCAGATCAAAGCCAAAGCGAGCATTGTTCTGAACACTAGTTCGGTTTTTCTCACTTGGTAAGCATCAATACAATTTTGATTGTGTATAACAATATCTGTTAAAGGCATTTTTCAGAATAAAAATGTAGAAATTTCGATCAGACTTTTAGATTTAAGCTGTATCTCATAGATCATTTTGATCCTGGCTTTTTTTTGGACACTGTATGTGCTTGCCCAAATTGCATGTTCTATGTTCTGCGTTCGTGTCGTTCGGACTGGTAGCTTCTGCCGGTGCGAGCCCTCCACGTGCACCTGCCAGAATCTGGCGCAACTCCATCGGCATGCCATTTGTGCGAATTCCAGCGGGCAGCTTTTTCATGGGCAGCAGCGAGTCCAATGCAGCATTGGCAAAGTCTTATCCACTGATGGAGCAGCGACGTTTGGTGGACCTAGACGACGAGGCTCCTGTTCATGCCGTGCGCATCAGTCATGCTTCGAGATCAAAGTTCATGCGGGCCGGTCTCGTAGGCGTTGTGCTTCGAAGCTTGGCGCTCGTCGCTGCAGCAGAGCATCGGCTTCATTGAGCGCAAGCTTGCGGGGAATTTTGCCGCTACCAGAACTTCCACCATGGCGGGGAAGCTGGAATGGCTGAGAAAGGCCGGATGGTCGCGAGACCGGGTTGAAGCCGTCGGAGCTCCTCCAGCTCCAGCACGCGGGCGATCTTGTGGGCTTCGAGGTTACCTCGCAGGGCTTGCACGCGCCATCGCATGACTTCCTGCCTTAAGTCCTGATCGTCCACGTCGCGAAGCTCGGCAGCGAACTGAGCAGCAAGGGAGCTTTTCACGGTCATTCCCGAAATGGCGGCGGCACATGCCACAGTTCGGCGGGCAATCCGGGCGGCTGCTTGGATTCCTTCACCCACGACTGGATGAGGCTGGTTGCCGCGGCATTTCGCGCATCCATGCGACCCCTTGAAGCGGGTACCCGCAGCAAAACACGGCCCATCCGACGAGAACCTGTTTCAGCCGATTAGCCGTCGGTATTCGTGGGCGACGATGGCATGGCACTCGCATGCTCTGGCTTCTAGACCTTGGCGGTCCGCGAGATCGATGCGCCCACGGGCGTAACGGATCAGACCGGCCGCCTGCAGCGCACCGGCGGCCTCGGTCACGGTCTCGCGGCGTACGCCCAGCATCGTCGAAATCGTTTCCTGGGTCATCGACAGCCGCTGGTCGTCGAGCCGGTCAAACATCAGCAGCAGCCAGCGACACAGATGCTGGTCCAGCGTGTGCTGGCGGTTGCAAACAGCCGTTTGCGAAACCTGGGTGAACAGGGCCTGCACGAAGAGCAGCAGTCGCCGCAGGACGAGGCCACCGCGAGCCACCTCGACCCTGAGCAAATCAGCAGGCAGTTGCCAGACCTCGCCTGGAATTTGCATGAGGGCCTGGTAGGGCATGACATCGCCGCCTGTGACGACCGGCACGCCAACAAACCCTTCCCGTCCCGTTACCGCGACCTCTACGGTCGAGCCGTCTTCCTAGAGATGGACCAGCGAAACGATTGCCGTGGTGGGAAAGTAGACATGCTGAGGTTTTTCATGCGCTCTCACGAGCACATGACCCGCTGACAAGTCCAGTGCACGCAAATGAGGCAGCCAGCGCGCCATGTCTGGCGCATCCAGGGCAGCAAGAAAGCGGTTAGTCGTCCATCCTGAGGAAGAAGGTGTCATGGCAAAACATCCTGGGCGAGCCAAGATTGTGCGGGACCACCGCCGACGTCGTCTGCCCTCCCCCTGAGTGACTGAGATCAACTTCTCTGCAGGACGCCATGTTGAACCTCCTCTTGGTCAATCTCAGGTTTTGAAGTGGCAACCCAGCATGAACAACACATTGATAAGTCACGACTGCCGGATCTGTCATTATTTAAGTGAAAAGCATTAATTGACATATGCCTACATTGCCGGTACTAAAACTGACCGTCAGTCAGCGAATATATGCAGTGGCGTGTAAATACTGCCAATTTAGCCGTGTCCACGTAGCGGACTTGTAATCCAGTCCGCATGGGCCGATACAGGCGTACGTATACATTAGTTATCAGTTAAATATATCTTCTACTGACTGCCTCTAGCATCGCTTCTGACAGGTAGAGTTGGCAGCAGCAAATATGCTGCTGACATCTAATGGAGAATTTAATGCTTTTTTCTCAACACTTTGACCGTTCCATTGCCGTTTTGACAGCCTTGTCTGCTTCCGCGTTGCTCGCAGCTTGCGGCTCCATGGACAAGTCCATGACTGGGCCTGCCTTCAACCAATCGTCCCTTCCACCGTCAATTCAGGTGCCTGTTGGAAACCGGGTTGCCATGGAAACGGTTGGCACTGGGGATATCACATATGAGTGCCGTGACAAAGCCAACGCTGCTGGCCAGACCGAATGGGTGTTCGTGGGACCTGATGCCCTGCTGAAGGATCGCAACGGCAAGCAGGTTGGCAAGTACTACGGCCCGCCTGCCACGTGGGAATCGACGGACGGTTCAAAGTTGACTGCCACGCAGCTCGCTGTGGCGCCTTCAGGCTCGAACAGCCTTCCTTATCAGGTCGTCAAAGCCAATCCCGCCATGGGCAACGGCATGATGACCGGCGTCACTTACATCCAGCGTGTGGCTCTGCAAGGTGGTGTTGCACCCGTTTCCACGCCTTGCACGCCCGAACTCAAGGGACAGAAACAGAAAGTGAAGTACCAGGCCGATTACATCTTCTGGAAGGCGTCTTGAAGCAAGGCGGCAGCATCGCGTAACGGTCCCGGCATGAGACTCGCTTGATATCGGGCTCTGTTTCAAGCCAATAGGTTTGCAGCGCGTTATAAAAGGTTCGCCATGTCAGAGATTCGCACAGGCGAGGCAACATTACGGCTGCAGGCCCGCCAATGAATCCGGCTTCCTGCTTCTACGGACCAAGCATGGATGTGTCGGCATGAGCAGACGCAAGAGCTTGGCATGCGATGGGAGAGATGAGCGCTGTTCGCACCCGCTGCGATACGGCCGGCATATTTCGATCATTCGCCACTGTTGCTGCGGCTCAGTGCGATGCTGTTGCTTTTGCTGTTTGCTCCTGCTTGTTTTACCTATCGCTTAGAAGCTGATCGGCTCGTCCTCGACGAGCGCACGCAAGTTCGCAGTCTGTTTGACCAGCAACTGCCGGCTTTGCGCAACCTGGTTCGCTTCATCCTCCTCGCCCACCTTGCGGTAAGCCGCTTCCACGGTGGCAAGCAGGAGGGTTTGCTCCTGAAGCGCACGCACCGCCTTCCACAGGGCTTGGTCAGCGGTTTCCTCGAGGGCGTGCTGCAGGGTCTTGAGCGTGTAGGCATGACCGGTATGACAGCGAAAGCGTATCGGACTGTTCCTTTCGAGCTGCCACAGGCTGCCGCTGCAATCGGGACACACGAACGTGCTCGGACTCGCTATGGCGCTCAAATGCTCCACGGGATCTCCCTGCGCCAGGGCCAAAGCCTGCTCATGCAACAGGTGCGAGGGTTGTTCCGGTGACATGTCCGAGGTGTGCATGGCCAGCGTGCTCAGCACATCGGCCATGCCGTTGATCGGCCCGCAGTGGTCGATGTGCACATGCTTGAGCGCGCTGCGCGGCATGCTCGGCTCCAGTGCATCGTCGGGATCCTGTACCACGGTCAATCCCCCACATTCCTTGATCGCCTGCAGACCCGCCGTCCCATCGTCCATGGTACCGGTCAAGACCACCCCCACCGCGGCGGGACCGTAGCTCAAGGCGGCTGACACGAACAACGGATCGATGGCGGGCCGGGTGAAATGCTCTTTGGGTCCCTTGGTCAGTCGGACATGACCGTTCTCGACGAGCAAATGATGGTCTGGCGGTGCCACGTAGATGCGACCGGCCAGCAAGCATTCTCCGTGCTTCGCACGGGCTGCGGGCAATGGACCACGTGAGGACAGGATCTCAGGCAGGACGCTGTGGTGACTGCCAATGTGCAAAACCACAAGAACGGGTAATGGAAACGTCGATGGCAACTGTGAAACCAGTGTCGATAAGGCGCCCACACCCCCGGCCGAGGCACCGATCACGACCACCCCTAGTTTCATTCCGGTGCCACTTGCGTTTGTTTTTTCTGATGCCATCAAATTAAAAATTGATCCGATATTTTTCTGACGCTGCCAAAGACGTCTTTTGCCAGTATTGGTTCTCTGGCTATAAGCAAGAACGATTGATCGTACATCGACAGATCGCAGGAACGCACAATGGCAACTATTTGGTCGAATGCGTTTGTAATACAAATTGAAGCGTATTCCATTACTATCTTTAATGGCTATTTCTGACAGGCTTAGGCACGTCGTTTGCTCACACGACCTTGGGCGTTCCAAGAGAGTTACATCTCTACAAGTAGCAAGCCTGCAAAACGCACACTTAACAAGGTCAGTAAGACCCCAACCGACACACTCGGGAGGCACTGCCTTTCTTGAAACCTGCTGGCAGCCTTCGACATTCATGACGTTGAGCACTATCGGTACGTCATACGAACATCATGCGTCCAGAATCTGAAGCGCTTCGAGCGGTCTCGAACCGAGTCAGTAGGGATGTCCCCAAGTTCTGCGCCAGCCGTGCGGCAGACAGTAGAGAAACGGGACTCAACAGGGCAAAGGCACTCTACGAACAACTCTGGGACGCGAACGCAACACCAGCTCTCCATGCGAGGCAAGCTGCTCAGACATTCATTGACCACTGGCGCGACGCATCACGCTGCAAGGGAAGTGATCTGCCTGCTACGCCGGATGAACTCGAAGGCTGGCTTCAAGCAGGCTTGGCGGATACGGGCCTGCGTTATCGCGACTACCTTGCCAGGAGAAAAGGTGGCGCGCCCAGACAATACTTCACCAGTCGCGCTCATGCGCTGTATTTTCTTCGCTCGGTAGCACCCACCAAGCTGGTTGACGGCGCTTGGCTTTACGGCCTGTTGAAAGACATGGGCAACCCCCGCTTGAGCGACCTCATCTTCACCTATGTCGAGGAACTCGGTGATGGCGATCCGGCCAAGAATCATGTGCTGTTGTATCAACGCTTGATGGATTCCCTGGGCATCATTGACTGGCGTGACCAAGCCGATGCTTCCTATGTCCAAGGTGCATTGCAGCTTTCACTTGCAGTTTGCACCGACACGATGCTCCCGGAAGTCATCGGCTTCAATCTCGGCTATGAGCAACTGCCGTTGCATTTGCTGATCACCGCTTACGAGTTGGACGAACTCGGAATCGATCCCACGTATTTTTCATTGCACGTTACCGTGGACAACGCCGCTGGTGGTCACGCACGACGTGCCGTGCGGTCGGCCGTTGAAGCCTTTTCAGCAGCGGCCGACAAGACAACGTTTTGGAAGAGGCTTGAAGACGGCTACCGCTTGAGCGCCGTCGGATGGAGTACCACGGATGCCATCGCGTCGTTTGATCTTCACGCTGAATTCGTGCGGATCATCCAGCACCGGGCCGCTGAAGGAGCGGCCGTGCATTCCGACTACTGCCGCATTGAAGGCAAGACAGTCAACCAGTGGTTGGCGGTGCCAGACGGAGCAGCAGCGTTCGTCGACGCCCTCGGGCGCAAAGGATGGTTGCAGCGCGGCAGTGATCTAGCCTCCAGCCGGTTCTGGCAAATGCTTCAAGGCGAATCTGCAGCGATGTTCGGTGTTTTTGGCGATTACGAACTACAAGTCATCTACGACTGGATCCGTGGCGACATGGCAGTCGACGGTGCATGTTTCACCAAAGCGGACGATGTACCGCGTCCAGCGCATGCCTTTCGCCATCGCCGCAGGCTTGAGGCCTCCCATCAACGCCTGAGACTTGCCGATCTGACCAGTTCTCCAGGCAGTCTTGATCCTGAAATCGCAGAACTCCGACGGTCCCTTGCAGGTCATGTCGACTCGCAGCAGCAAGGTGCACTGTTGCATCGACTCCTGGGTCCTGCGCTTCATTGGACCTCGGCGGGACTCGAAGCCACCCGCTATTTGTCTTCGATCATGCGTGCGGCGCATTGAATTAGCGCTTTCGCGTTTTGACGGTCACAGCATTAACTGAAAAAACGACCACACTGAATCACCTTTGTTTTCGTTTGCGGCCAAAACCGTTACCGCGTCGACGCTGGCGTTGGCGTTGGCGTTGTCTTAGATGGCGTCTGATTGAACCGCAGGAATTCCATTTCTGGCCAAAAGCTGCTGGGTTTAGTCTTCAATGGGATTGCGTTGCTTGTTGACCATCTGCAATGCCTGTCCTGCCATGGATGCGGCACCACCAACTGTCACGGTCGCCACTGTGCTGACCATGCTGGCACCGCCACCCATCACGGTAGTCATGGCTGATGCTTGCACGCAGGCCGTCGCGGTTACGGCGAGAGTTCAGGTCAGCAGACCCGTCCAACACAGCGTCGGTCCTCTCAGGCGAAGCTATCAGCGGCGCCGACACCCAGCCGTTAAATTTTGCAGGCAGAAGCAGCGGGCCAATCTCTGACAAAGCGAAGGCGTTTAGTTGCACGGACTGACTTTCGGCGTCATCCACGATGAATGCTTTAGTGCACATGTCTAAGCATTTTTCCTGAGGTTCCCTGGACTCGTCATGAATCAAAAATCCAACGCTCTGCTGTCCTCCAGCAAAACTTCGAACGCCTCGCTCAGTCTTCCTCAGGAGCCACGTACTCTGGCGACCGCATCGTCGGCCGAGGTCCGCAAGGATGTCGAGCGAGCGACCGGACAATTTGCCCAGGCAGCTGAAGAAACCAAGGACCAAGTTGCCGACAAGGCACAGGAGGTCAAGGGCGAGGTGGTGGACACTGTGGACGATGCCAAGGACGTAGGCTCGCGCCTAGCCGACAAAGTGCAGCAATCAGGCCAAAAAGCCATCGAAGCCACCAGCGCTGTGGCCAAGTCCGCCATCAATGTGGCCGGCGCGAAGGTGCGTCAGGTTCAGGAGCGCATCGACACCGCGAAAAGCACGGCCAGCGATTACATCCACGAGGACCCGGTGCGTGCGGTGACCTACACGGCGATCGGCAGTGCGGTACTCACCGCCGCCCTGATCGGCATCTTCCGTCGTCGCTGAACCTTGCCTGTCCGTCAATGAACATCCCGGACACGTCTCATGCGTGAGCCAATTCAGAACGAGGGCATCCTGCCTTCTTCGCCTGCGACCTCCCTGGACATGGCGCGCGTCGTTCCAGTGATCGAAGAATCCTTGGTCGTCGACAAGCGTGTGGTCGACCAGGGTGGCTATCGAATCGTCAAGAGCGTGGACGTCCGCGAAGAAGTCGTGGACGAGCCCTTGGTGGCTCATACGGTCGACGTCGAGCGTCGAATCATCGGCCGCCTGTTGCCGTCAATGGAAGTACCGGCCTCTCGACAGGAGGGCAACACCTGGATCGTGTCGGTCGTCGAAGAAGTTCTGGTCACCGAAAAGCGCCTGATGCTCAAAGAGGAGCTCCACATCCGTCGCACCGAATCGGTCACCCGTCATCCCCAGACGTTTTCGCTTCGCAGCGAGAACGTCGCCATCGAGCGACTTGAACCCGGCGTCCCGCCGGTGAGCGAGAAGCTCTAGCCGTCTGGCTCAACAGCCAGTCCTTCACAGCCTCTGTCCGAGGCTGCTTTTTCCTCTCATCTTAAGAAGTAGACCCCATGAACTCAGTATTGGTTGGCATGTTTGATACCCGCGCCGCTGCCGAGCAGGCTCGCACGCGTCTTGTGGCAGCCGGCTTCTCGCCGGGCCAGGTCACGGGGAGCGATTCGAGTGCAAGCAGCAGCGCGTTGGCCGATGAGCCCGTGACTGCACGTCCAGGTGACGAAGGCGGCATCTCCGGCTTCTTTCGTTCGCTCTTTGGCAGCGACGACGCGGCAACCGCCCATTCAAGTACTTACCAGGAAGCCTTCCGCCGCGGTGGCTATGGCTTGACGGTCAGCGCCGTTGCCGATGCCGACATGGAACGCATCAGCGACATCATGGAAGACTGTGGTGCGGTCGATGTGGACGAGCGCGAACAGCAGTGGCGCAGTGACGGCTGGACCGGTGGCTCTGCTACCAGCACGGCGACGCAAGGTGTTGCGAGCGCCGTCGGCACCCATGTGGCCGCTGGCGAGACCAAGACCGTGAACCTGGTCGAAGAGAACCTGGCCGTGGGCAAGCGCGCCGTGGGCAAGGGCGGCGTGCGCGTGTTCAGTCGCGTGGTCGAAGTGCCGGTCGAGGAGACCGTTCACCTGCGTGAGGAGCATGCCGAAGTCCAGCGCCGCGTGGTCGACCGTCCCGCGACGGAAGCTGATTTCGCAGCGTTCCAGGAAGGCACGATCGAAGTGCGCAGCACGGCCGAGGAAGCCGTCGTGAGCAAGTCGGCGCGTGTCGTGGGTGAGGTCGAGATTGGCACCCAGGTTACCGAACGCGATGAAGTCGTGCGCGACACGGTGCGCAAGACCGAGGTGGATGTCCAACAACTCGACGCCACCCGCACCACGGGCAACCACGCCTCGGCGACCGGCCTGTCGGGCACGACCGCCTACACCGATGGCACTGCCAATCGTGACCCGATCACCGGCACTCCCGGCGCTCATCCGGTGGGCACGGGCGTTGGCGCGCTTGCCGGTGGCGCGGCCGCGGGAGCAGCAGTTGGCACCGTCGCGGGCCCGGTTGGCACGGCCATCGGCGCTGCCGTTGGCGCAGTCGCAGGCGGTCTGGCGGGCAAGGGCGTTGCCGAAGAGATCGACCCCACGGTCGATCCCAAGAGCAAGAAGGCGCTGTAAAGCAACGGTGTCGAAGCGAACTGTGCCACCCGCACAGTTCGCCACCTACGCACATTGAATACGTCTCGAGGAGATCAAGATGGGTTTGTTGGATCAGATTTTGGGCAGTGCTGCTGGTGGCATAAATGCTGGCTCGCAACAACGCAACACCGGCATCGGGAGCAGCGTCTTAATGGCATTGCTGCCCGTGGTGATTGGCATGCTGACTAACCGCGGAGGAAGCGCCGGAGCAACAGGTGGCTTGGGCGGCTTGGGCGGCTTGGGCAGCATCCCTGGCATGGGTGGTGCCTCATCGAGTGGCGCTGGAGGCTTAGGCGGACTAGGTGGCGCCGCAGGGATGGGCGGGTTGGGCTCGCTGATCGAGCAATTCACTCACAAGGGCTACGGCTCACAGGCCAATTCCTGGATCGGCACTGGGTCGAATGAAGCGTTGTCGCCACAGGCCGTGAGTGATGTCTTCGGTGAAGATCAGATCGCGCAGATTGCTCAACAGGCCGGCGTCAACACGGAGGACGCACGTCATGGCTTAAGTGAGCTATTGCCGAGCATGGTGGATCACTTCACACCTCAAGGCCAGGTGCCCAGTCTGGAACACATGTCTTCCAGCGTTGATGAGTTTATGAAACGAATGAATTCTCAACGCGATTGAAAATTAGCTTTCAAAACATAAAAGCCGATTTCCAAATCTTGCCATAAGGTTCTTTCTAGACATTACTTTTCAAAAGACATTGAAACAAAAAAGGACGGAATCGATCCGTCCCTTTTTTTATTTATTGGAAACGCTCAGTCAGGCGATTTTGCACTGATTGATATTTTACCTAATCAGCTACGATTTTTACTCATCTTTTGCAGCTAAGTTCACCGTCGTTTCTGCCAACTTGCTGCCGTACTGATCACCGCTGTACATTTCTTTCACTGCCAAGTCCAGAGCCTTCTTGTCATCTTCCAGACTCAATGCCTGGGCATAAGCAGCAGCAGTACCGAAACCAGCGATGCCATAATGAGTCATGCGTTGGTACTGAGCAATGATCAAGGCATCGAGCACCGGGCCCTTCTTGGGTGCTTCTTCAGTCGTGTGCTTCACGGCTTCGGCAACCAGACCTTGCATGCCCTTGTAATGCTCTTTTGACACCTTTTCGTTGTTGGAGCTGATGAGTTCCTTCAGAATTGCTGTGTGCTTCACAATCCCTTCTTGGGATTTCATCAGCATTTCCTTGAGGCTCTTGTCCGACGTCTTGGTGGTGATTTTCTTGACGAATTTCAACATCTGGTCGTTGGCCGACCAGAGGTCCTTGAGTTCGTCGATGTAGAGGTCTTGCAGATTTTCAGGGACTGACATGAAGAAATTCCTTTAGATAAAATTAGGATGCAAACGTTAGCGCCAAAGTTCGATTTCCATGACAACTATCAAATTACAACCCTCGTTTTAGATACAGTTGCCCTTTGACATGTCGGAGATAATCGCGTCAGGCAGTAAGAAATGAGTGCTTTCTGCTTATATCAGATTTCCATGATTAAATTTAAAGCCGAATTATTGGCGCCGAGGGAACAAGAAATGCGCCGTCTCGTCATTTCGGCTTCAAATGCATAGAGGATTCCTTGCGCTTCATGACTTCCACACCGCACCTGATTACGCCTGAATGTGATCAGTCGCTGCAATGCTTGATCATCGAGATTCATAAATTCAGTTAATGATAAATATTCTTGCATGTTGATTTTTGGTTGGTCAGGATGCCATCTGCAATGCCAATCAAAAAATCAAATCATAAAAAAACCTGCTGACCTTGTTAGATCAGCAGGCAAGCTGGAGGTGAAAATCACCTTTAAGGAGAACCTTGCCAATGATGCCGCCGATTCAAAACGGAAACGCTTTCATCATGGGCAGAACCTGCGAAATTTTTTGTCAATAGAACAAAGATGAACTCTGCTGAGTACCATGCTGATGAGTAACCTCAGTTGGTCGACTCACGTGAGTGTCCAACCGCGAAATGACGCTGGGATGTCGTTCATCGCGTAATGATGGACAGCACGTTCCTTGTTAAACACCTTGCTCAAGTGAGATGGGGGAATCGTCGGCTGGAGGTAGTTGAGTCCGACAAAGGCCTTGATGTGGTCGAGTGACTCCCAGACCGACAGCACAACGACTTCGAAGGTGCCATCGCCTGCGTCTTTGAGCAACACACTGGCGCGTTGGTTGCCCGGCGCTAAGCGCATGCGGGGGAGCACCATCCGCTCGACATCGTTACGGCATTCGTTTTCGATCGCAGCATGGATCCAAAACGTCCAAATGCGAAGTATTTGGGTCATGCAAGCAATCCATGTGGCAGTCAGCATCAATGTGTTTGTGAGTACCAAAGTACTACATAAATGCTTGGCCAGAGTTAGTATTTGCCCAACCCCTGATGCCTGAGGCTTATTGTCTGGATGCTGTTTAGGGATGCGAGATCGCGCGGCGATGAGCGCTGTTAGCGTTGATTGGCGGGACGCAACGACGCTTCAAGCGCCTCCCCAAGGCAGTGGTAACCTAAGATTATTTTTATAATCTCAGGTGTAAATCGGAGCGTCAAAACGTGCCTCATCTATCGAATCCGCCCTCCCCGACGCGCTCCCCCGCGGAGCGGCACTTCGTGCGTCACATCGGTCTGCACCACTTCGCCTACCTGCGCGCTGTAGCCGAAGGCCTAGACGTCGTCGAGAGCGCCGCGCGCTACCTGGGCACCGAGCACGGCCACGAGGCGCGCTCAGCCCACCAGCAGACCGTCGACGCCGTGCGCGCTATTGCGCGCCGGCGCAGCGAGCCCTGGCGCCTCGTGGGCCTGTCGATCAAGACCACGGGCACGGCGCAGCCGAGCCTGGAAGCATTTGCGGAGGGACGGCTGGAAGGCTTCTCCGATGCCGAGGTGCTCGAGCTTTATCGGGAGGCCTTCCCTGCCGATCGCAAGACGGCGCGCAGCCACCGGTTGCGCGAGCGCCAGCTGGCCCTGCTCCAGCGGCTCGAGGGCGTTGCCGCCGTGCAGCCGCAGCCCGGCGACCTGGTGGGTGGGTGGTTCGACGACCGCACGGCAGACAAGCTCATCGCCGCGGGGATCATCTCCCTGGGCGGGCTCCAGGCCCGCATTGCTGCAGGAGGACGTTGGTACCGCACCCTGCCGGCAGTAGGCCAAGCCAAGGCCCAGCGCATCGCCCAGCACCTGGCCACCTTGCTGCCGGCAGCGCAGCGGGCGGATCGACCGCTGTTTGCGCTCGTTACGATGCCCGCGCTGGCTATTCCGCTTGCAGCTGCTTCAGAGTCGGATAGCTCCGGCCCACCTCGCCTGCTGGCGGTGTCGACCGATGCGGAAGCCGTCAGGGCCTGGATTGCCGCGCGAGCGGGCTCCACAGCCACCGCCAAGGCCTACCAGCGCGAAGCCACCCGGCTGCTGCTGTGGCTGCAGCACGAGCGCCAACGCCGCCTCGCGCAGATGGACATCGAGGACTGCACGGCCTACATGGCGTTCCTGCAGCACGTGCCCGAGCGCTGGATCTCGCGCGCGCGGGCCCGTCCCGGCCAGCCGGGCTGGGCGCCCTTCCGTGGCCCGTTGTCGCATGCCAGCCACCGTCAGGCGGTGGTGATCGTCAACGCCCTGTTCACCTGGCTGCAGTCGGCCCAGTACCTGCCGGGCAATCCCTGGCAGCTGGTCAACAAGAAGACCGGAGATGACCGCGACCAGAAGATGCTTGATACCAAGGCCTTGTCGCAAGCCGCCATGGCCGAGGTGCTGCGCTTCATTGACGATCAGCCCATGAGCGCCTCGAGCGTGCGGATGCGTTTCATCCTGCGTTTCGTGGAAGCGGTCGGGCTGCGCTCGGCCGAGCTGCTCGGCGCGAAGCTACAAGACCTCAGGTTCGAGCCCGAGGGCTGGGTGATCCAGGTCCACGGCAAGGGCGCCCGAAACCGCATCGCCGCCATCCCTGGCCAGGCCCTGGACGCGTTGCAGACCTACCTCGCCCATCGCGGGCTTGGAAGCCTTCAGAACGCACCGCCTGAGGCGCCACTGCTGGCCAGCACCGCCGATGCCATGACGGCCATCGGCTACCAAGCCCTGTACGAGCATGTGCGCGGATGGATCCGCAAGGCCGTGGCCGCCTCCGAACTGCCGATGCACGAGCGCGCCAAGCTCGCCGGTGCGACGACGCACTGGCTGCGTCACACCTTCGGCACGCTCGCCATTGCACGCAACGTGCCCTTGGACGTGATCCAGGCCCAAATGGGCCACGCCAGCATTCAGACCACCACGGCGATCTATGGGCGCGCGCCGATCAAGCGGAGGGTCGATGAGTTGGGCAAGGCGTTTTCTTGAGGCTTACTGGAGCGCTGTGATTGCAACCGCCTGAAGCAGCACTATGAACTGCACACGTCTGCAAGACACTTAACGCCCGCGCTCCCTCGCCTTTGCTTGAAAACGCTGGGAAACAATTTTTCAAATTGCGTCCAACGTCGCCATTGCGGTGCTTCGATTAGATTTGTGCGAAGGATCGGAAGGTTCAATCGAGGTCAGCGATTGAGTTCGTAGGGAAAACTACGCCCTGCGCGCCGAAAGGCTGCCAACACCAGGGCGCGAAGTTGCCTGCGCGCCATGGCTTTGCCAACGGTATAGGCTGTCCAAGCAGGATAGATCGCATGGATCAGCTGCTCGCGAAAATCGCTGCGTTGACTCTGGAGTTGTCGGAACTGTTGCTCCAGCGTGTGACCGAGTGAAATGGGTCCAAAATTTGCGTTGAATGTCAGGCGCGCTAGCGCGCCACGTTGTTGCCATTCGTCCTCGTGCGAACGAACGATCGCATCGAGTTGGGCAAGCTGGCTTTCTTTGACAAACAAACAAAAGCTCAAGTCGATGCCTTTGGGTGGAAGCCAGCCGTCTGCCATCACCACCGGTGCGACGCCCAGTTCCATGGCTTCGAACATGCGAATGCTCGACGGGCTGGCGCCTCGTGGACACAAGGCAAACTTTGAGGCTCTCATCGTTTCGATGTAGACGCGTTGTTGAGCGCTCTTGTCGACCTTGCCGCCCGCGTCGTGTGACCAATGCTGATAGAAGTCGGTCGGCGCGACCTTGACGTCCGCCTGATCAGTTGATTTGTAGTGCCGGAAAATACGTTTGCGCAGCATCGAGGTGCTGCCCCCGATGAAGCTATAGAGAAAATCTTTCTGCATCGGCTCATCGATCAATCTGTCGATCCACATGTTGCGTTTGCCTTGGGCGGCAAAGAGGGAGGTGTAGGGACTGCAGGTCAGCGCCCGATGCCGAGACAGGAATGTGGTGTGGTTGGATGCATAGAGTGCCGGAATGTAGAAGTCGGTGACATCTGAATCTGAAATCGCTACGCATTTCTTCGGAAATCTCTTGTAAGCCTCGATCTTTCTAATCGATCTGGGGGTGCCATCACTCAAAATAATGATGTCTGCTTGTGCAGGATCGGCTGTCAAAATGACGTTTTCGAACTGCTGGAGAATGTCAGTCAACTCACGATAGTGATCTTGGTGGGAACAGCCAGCAACATGCAGAAAAATCATAAGCGCCTTTTTGAGTTGAAAACAGTGGCCGTCTACAGCATTCGAAGAGGTTTCCATGCAGTTCAAAAACGCCTGCAGAATATGATTTTTACAAGGAAAACTGTCTTTGAGAATCCATATCTTTGATTATATTCCCGGGAACCGTTGCGTAAAGTTCTATGGATAGAGTGCGGCTTGCATTTCAGAACTGCACTCACACCAATTTTATATGCCCAACCATGGCAGTTAAAAATGATAAACTTTCCTTAACCGACGAGCATTTAATCGATATCCATTCTTATAAAAAAGCCAAACAAAATAGAAAGTACGAAAGATATAAAAAGTATGCCGAGTGCCGCCACATCCAGCTTAGGATGATTAAACTACGGCTTGATTTATTTTGTAATGCAACAGATTTTTTCTGCGCTTGAAAAATAAACTTTTTCATCTTCTTTTGGATAATTTTTTTGGTATCTAAACCTCAACCAATCATCCAGATTGTCAAGGTCAGGACATTAAAAGATAGATTTGCTAAGAATTGGCGCTAGTAAAGCCGCGCCTGTGCTGCGTTCACGCATGTAAATGAAACAAGCATTGGCACTGGCTCAGAACTTGCCCAACGAGACGTCGGTCTACTTCAACGAACAGATGGGATGAAACGCGCCCAATGGGTTGCGGCGCGTTCGAAACAACCGGTTCTCTGCTTAGGCGACCTGCGTCTCAGGGGGGAGTAACTGAGTGGAAGAAACCACGTGGCAAGTTTTTGCCTTGTTGACCCACTGGTACAAAGCTAGAGGAATAACTGCGCGATTTCATGTCAGCATCGTACTACATGAATAGCACCAAAGTACTCATTTTGTGATAAATTTGGCGCGTTGACTCGATATTCAGACGCACAGCAGTCGGTTGAGCCAGAGGAATGGAGGGTAAGCCTCTGAAAAGCATGCGTTTGTGCACGAACGTGCGTGCTAATTCGATCTGCGCCAAGGTACGCGCTCAATGATCGCTCAGGCCAGCAGGGCTGGTACGTGTCTTGCAGAAGTCAAACCGTGACATCGCACGTTACGTCGAAAATAACGCCCACGACTGGCACCTGCAGAGCGTGAAGGTCCTTCCACAACAGAGCAGGTCATGCGTCACTCATTTTTCTATCTTCAACGCCAAGTTCAAGTCGATGTGTTCGAGAACGGTGGCACTTGGCGTTGGGCATCTGTCATCGACGGGTCCGATCCTTTAATCATTGATAGAGCTATGACTGGCACGGCAGCGAGAGGGTTGCAAGAAACTCGCGCGACTGCAAGAACAGCCAT
>CP099605.1:2835000-3000000 GCA_024372625.1 Comamonadaceae bacterium OTU4NAUVB1
ACCGCATGAGACTGTTGCCTGCAGTCGAGAAGACGACGCGTGCCGGACGCCGCTGTCGGTGGGTGGCAGGTCTGGCCTGCCCCGAAGCGACCTGGCGTGCTTGGAAACCGGCTTTTTCACCGGCTCAACGCTGCGGCCAGGATCGATACCTTCGGGCGATGCGCGCCAAGCCGCACGCCAGTGTGTGCGTCTTTGGGTGTTTAGATGGAATGGCCGACCTGACACGTTTGAGAGATAAAAGGCGCGTGGGCCGTCGTTCGGTCCCTGCATGCCTCCTTCACGTCCTATCACCTCCGACCTCAAGCATCTCAATCGAAGCAATGGTTTCGAATGTCGCCTTTGACATCAGGCGTGTGGTCGCGACCGAAGGTCCAGTCTTCGGTCTTCTGATGTCATCGTCGACCGTTGCCGAGGATCCAAAAAAAAACCGCCCGTAGGCGGTCTTGTTGCGTGGCAGCGCTCACGGCGAGCAGTGCCTAGTTCACCCCGGGCAACCCGCCTCTACGACAGGACGCCATGGTGCAGAACACTCACGCCGAGAAACTGGAGCCGCAACCGCAGGTGCTGGTCGCATTGGGGTTCTTGATCACGAACTGGGCACCTTGGAGATCTTCCTTGTAGTCGATCTCCGCCCCGACCAGGTACTGGTAGCTCATGGCATCAATGAGCAGGGAGACACCATGCTTGCTCATGATGGTGTCGTCCTCGTTCGTGATCTCGTCGAACGTGAAACCGTACTGGAAGCCCGAACATCCACCACCCTGGACGAAGACGCGCAGCTTGAGGTCCGGATTGCCTTCCTCTGCGATCAGGTCGGCGACCTTGGCAGCCGCGCTGTCGGTGAACAGAATCGGTTCGGGCATCTGGGTCTGGACATCTTCTGCAACTGCGCTCATGGGGATACTCCGGTGTGGGTGCGTCGAGGCACCGACGCTAAAGGGAAATGCTATCGCAGTCCGTGGATTGCAAGCCTCGGGCGATGAATTTGTCGCTGATCGCAGTGCGGGCTCTTGCACGCCTCGCCCCCAAAGAAAAACCGCCCGAAGGCGGTTTTCCGTACAACCAGCGGATGCCGATCAGCGCTTGGAGAACTGCTTGCGGCGGCGTGCCGAATGCAGACCGACCTTCTTGCGCTCGACTTCGCGCGCATCACGCGTCACGAACCCGGCCTGGCTCAGCACCGGCTTGAGGGTCGCGTCGTAGTCGATCAGCGCACGGGTGATCCCATGGCGTGCCGCGCCGGCCTGGCCGGACTCGCCGCCACCGTTCACGTTGATCATGATGTCGAAGGCTTCGACGTTGTTCGTCAGAAACAGCGGCTGCTTCGCGATCATGATGGAGGTCTCCCGGCCGAAATAGGCCTGGATGTCCTTGCCATTGACCGTGATCTTGCCGGTGCCTTTTTTCAGAAACACACGAGCGACGCTGGATTTGCGACGGCCGGTGCCATTGTTCCATTCACCAATCATCTCAAGGCTCCTTACAGTTCCAGCGCTTTGGGCTGTTGGGCGGTATGCGGGTGCTCTGCGCCACCGTAGACCTTGAGTTTCTTGATCATCGCGTAACCGAGCGGGCCTTTGGGCAGCATGCCCTTGACGGCCTTTTCCAGGGCGCGGCCCGGATGCTTGGCTTGCATGTCACGGAAGTTGGTGGCTGTGATGCCGCCCGGATAGCCCGAGTGGCGGTAGTACACCTTGTCGATCGGCTTGGCGCCGGTCACGCGGAGTTGCGATGCGTTGATGATGACGATGAAGTCACCGGTGTCGACGTGAGGCGTGTAAATGGCCTTGTGTTTGCCGCGCAAACGGAGAGCAACTTCGCTGGCTACTCGTCCGAGGACCTTGTCGGTCGCGTCAATCACAAACCACTCGTGCGTCACGTCAGCGGGCTTTGCGCTGAACGTTTTGGTCATGAGTTTTCTCTGTCGAAGAGGAGGTTTGCGGAGCCCTTTTCCACGGTCGGCGTTCCTCTGGCGGGAATCTCTTAGGTGGGTTTCACACTTCGCCGCGGGGCCGTCCAGGCGCTGCGAAGCCTTCGATTCTATGCTGGCCCCGACATCGGGGCAACCTCGCCTCGGAAACGCAACTCAAAAACGGTGACGCATGCCCACGCCCACGCTGTTGCCGCTGTTGCGGTCGGTCACGTGGTCGCGCATGGCGATGGCGTAGATGTCGGTGCGCTTGGACAGGAAATAGTCGTAGCCGATGCTGCCGGTGGTGCGCGTGCCGTCGTAGGTGCCCTCGACCTTGGTGCGCGCCACGGCACCGATCAGGCTGCCCAAGCCGATCGGCACGCTCACGCCGGCCGAAGTCGTCCTTGCGTCGTAGTCGGCGACCTCGGTCCTCGCACCGCCGTAGGTCAGGAAGAAACGGGCGAAATTGGCGTTGTAGCTGCCGCCCACCATCCAGTCCTTCTTGGTCTCCGGCACGCCCACGCCGTTGACCGTGGTGGTCAGGAGGCCGGTGACGGGGTTGTTCACTTGGTCGCGCTCGTAGAAGGCGACGGCCGTCCAGGGACCGCTGAGGTAGAGCACGTTCAGGCCAACGTTGCGCTTGCTGCCGTTGCCGGTGTCGCTGCCCTGCTCACCGAACTGGTACTGGACGGTGGCGGCCAGACCGTTGTAGTTGGGCGTGGTGTAGGCGATCTGGTTGCCCCATCCGGTGTCCGAGGGCGTCGTGCGATAGCCCCAGCCCGCCGTGTTGACGTTGGCGTGCAGCACGAGGGGCGAATAGGCGAACGAATCCCCGAACGGGTTGGCGAAGATCGTCGGCAGGAAGTTCGGCGCGGTGCCGCGACCGAGCCGCACCGAGCCGAAGCCGCCCGTCAGACCGACGTTGGCATCGCGGGAGAACGACGTGTCGCCGTTGAAGCGGCCATAGACGCCGCTGTCCGCGCGGATGAACGACGTCAACGCGTACGTGGCCTTCAGGCCGCCGCCCAGGTCCTCGGTGCCCCGGAAGCCGATCCACGACGTGGTCAGGCCTCCGGAACCGAGTTCGGTGACCCGGCCCGGCGCGCCCGCCATGCGGGTGGACGCGACATAGACGTCCACGAGCCCGGAGATGGCCACGCTCGATTGCGCATGAACCGGCGCAGCCAGCCCGACAAGGGCTGCAGCGGTGGCGACGACGCTCAGACGGAGAGAATTCATGACAGATTCCGTTGAAAATTGAAAATATTTGGAAGCAAATGTAATCGGCTCGAATCACAATTCCAAAATTTTGTAAAGCAAGCGTTGTGCCAATGCCAATGTAGGCAGGAAGCGCGAAACCCCGGGCAGGCTTCGCGACACGGGCGACGTCGAATCGACGCGCGGATCGTCGACGCCCGGGCGTGCGGGCACGGCAGTTACCATCGCCGCATGTTCAGTTATCGCCACGCGTTCCATGCCGGCAACCACGCCGACGTGCTCAAGCACACGGTGCTGATTGCGACCCTCGACCACCTGCTGGAGAAGGAAGCCCCCCTCACGGTCGTCGACACGCATGCCGGCGCGGGCCTCTACCGGCTCGACGGCGACTACGCCGATACCAGTGGCGAAGCCGCCCAGGGCGTGCTGCGCCTCGTCGAGGCGCCGAAGCCGGACGCCCCCGGCGCGGGGCCGGCCACCGCGCCGCCCGCCGACGCCATCGCGCGCTACCTGGAAGTGATCTCCGCCTTCAATCCCAAGGGTGGCGCCCGCATCTATCCGGGTTCGCCCTTCATCGTGCAGCACCTGTTGCGCGACCAGGACAAGCTCAAGCTGTTCGAGCTGCATCCGACCGATTCGCGCACGCTGTCGGCGAACATCGCCCAGCTCGAAGCCGGCCGCAAGATCGCGGTGCTGATGGAGGACGGCTTCGGCAGCGCGACCAAGTTCCTGCCGCCGCCCTCGCGCCGCGCGCTGGTGCTGTGCGATCCGAGCTACGAGATCAAGAGCGACTATGCGCGCGTGCTCGACTTCGTCGCCGAGGCGATGAAGCACTTCGCCACCGGCACCTACGCGGTCTGGTATCCGATCATCCCGCGACCCGAGGCGCACGATCTCCCGCGCCGCCTGAAGACGATGGCGACCAAGGCCGGCAAGCCCTGGCTGCACGCGACGCTCACGGTCAAGTCGAGCAGGATCGTCACGGCGCCCAGCGGCGAGACGCGCCGACCGGGCCTGCCGGCGAGCGGCATGTTCCTGATCAACCCGCCCTACACGCTCAAGGCCAGGCTCGACGCGGCGTTGCCGCAGCTCGTGACACGGCTCTCGCAGGACCGCAACGCGACCTTCTCGGTCGACGCGGGCGGCTGACGCCGGTCGGCGGCGGCGCCGCCGACGGCGAAAACGGCAGGCTCAAGGCGCCTGGACCTGCACCTGGATCGACGCGAACCAGGCCGCCAGATCGTCGATGTCGGCGTCCTTCAGGGGCTTGGCCATCAACGACATCACCTCATGCTTGCGCGCCCCGCTTCGATAGGCCTTGAGCTGTTCGGCCACGTACATCGCCGGCTGCCCGGCGAGGTTGGGGGCGTCGGGCATCGTGGCCTTGCCCAACGGGCCGTGGCAGGCGGCGCAGGCCGCCGCCTTGGCCTTGCCCGCGACGGCGCTGGCGGCCGGCGCCGCCGGTGCCATCGCCATGGCCGCCAGGGCGACCGTCCATGCGACGACGTGCCGGTTCATGGTGCCTGGTAGGTGATGCGGTAGATGGCGCCGACGTAGTCGTCGGAGACGAACAGCGAGCCGTCCTTGCCCATCGCCACGTCGACCGGACGACCGCGGTAGGTGCCGGTGGCGTCGTCCAGCCACCCCTCGGCGAAGACCTCGTTCTTGTCGGCCGTCCCGTCGGGCTTGAGCGAGGTGTAGAGCAGGCGCGCGCCGATCGGCTTGGTGCGGTTCCATGAGCCGTGCTGCGCCGAGAAGAAACCGCCCTGGTACTTGGCCGGGAACTGCTTGCCCGAGTAGAACGCCATGCCCAGGTCGGCCGCGTGCGCGACCGTCGTCACCTGCGGATCCACGGCGCCGGCGGGGATCGGGTCCTTGTCGTAGCCGTTCTCGGTGATGCGGGTCTTGGACACGATGTAGGGATAGCCGAAGAACTGGCCCGACTTGGTGGCGCGGTTGATCTCGCCGAGCGGAATGTCGTCGCCCATGCCGTCGGTCTGGTTGTCGGTGAACCAGAGGCTGCCGTCCTTGGGGTTGAAGTCCATGCCCACGCTGTTGCGCACGCCCGTGGCGTAGACCTCGCGGCCGGTGCCGTCCTGGTTCATGCGCACGATGCCGCCGATGCCGGTCTTGGTGTAGAGCGCGAGCTTCTCGCGCGGCTGCACGTTGAAGGGCTGGCCCAGCGTGATGTAGAGCTTGTTGTCGGGTCCCACGCGGCAGACGCGGCCGCTGTGGTTGAAGGACTCCTCCTCCGGCGGGATCAACTGGCCCTGGGGCACCACCTCGGCGACGGCCACGTCGGGCGTGTCGTAGAAGAACTCGGCCCCCGGGAAGGAATAGACGTGGTTGCTCTCGACGACGATCAGGAAGCCGTCCCGGGTCCAGCACACCGCGTTGGGGTTGCGGAAGTTCAGCGACGGCGCGAACTGCTTGACCTCGGTGGCCGCGTCGCCGCCGTTGCGGTTGGTCACGGCCCAGACGTTGGTCTTGCGGGTGCCGACGAACATCATGTTGGCCGCCGGGGCCACGGCGATGGAACGCGCGTCGGGCACCACGGCGTACAGGTCGATCTTGAAGCCCGGCGGCAGCTTGATGGCCTTCAGGTTGGCGCGCAGCTGATCGGCGTTCTTGCCGGTCTGCGCGATGGTGGGGATGTTGGGGTCGGTGCCCGACACCTTCATCTGCTTGAGCTTCTCGATGTTCTGCGCCGCGGCGGGCACGGCGGTTGTCATCGCGGCCGCGAGCGCAACGAGGGTCAGGGCGAGGCGCGCGGGCCGGCGCAGGGGGGTGGACATCGTTTGTCTCCTGTTGTTCGTTCGATGTGAGCGGCCACGCCGGTCGTGCGGCGGGCCGACCGACTGTGCGGCGATGCGCCATCGGCGCCGCTCGGGACTTGCCCTATGGACGTGGAACCTGGGGGACACCCCGATCCGGTGCCGCCGCGGGGCGGCAAACGGCCGGCGCTGTCCGGGCCCCTGGACGCCGGCCGCGTGGTCAGCGCCGGCCGCGCGCCGCGGTCGCGCGGCGCGACGGCGCCGCGCGCGGCAACCCTTCCTCGCCCCCGCCGTCCGCGCCGGCGGCCAGGGCCGCGAGCGCGGCGCGGTCGACCGGCGCGCCGCCGCAGCGCAGGCCGAGGCCGGCCTTGTCGATCACCGTGATCGCCACCTGCTTGATGCCCAGGCCGACCATGTCGATCGCCTCGGCCGCCGCGCGGCTCAGGTCGATGACGCGACCCGGCCCGAAGGGCCCCCGGTCGTTGACCCGCACCAGCACTTCGCGCCCGTTGGTGAGGCTGCGCACGCACACCGCCGTGCCGAACGGCAGCGTGCGGTGCGCGGCGGTGAAGGCCGACATGTCGAAGCGCTCGCCGTTGGCCGTGCGGCGCTGGTGGAACTGGATGCCGTACCAGGAGGCGCCACCGCGCTGGAACAGTTCGCCGGGTGCCTTGTCGCCCGGGATGCCATCGTCGGCACCGGCGAACGGGTCGTCGTTGCCCGAGGCCGACAGGTCGTAGTTCACGGTCGGGACCGTCGAGCGCGGCGGCGCGCCCGAGGGCACGCTGAGCTCGCGTGCCAGGGGGCGCAGCAGCCCGGTGCCCGACCAGGGCGCCGCCACCGGCGCGGCGGATGGCGGCGCGGCCGTCGCGGCCGGGCCCACGGGCGCGGACACGGGATCGGGCGTCGCGGCGCAGCCGTCGAGCAGCACCAGGGCGGCGATCGCGCAGGCCGCGGACAACGCCATCGGCGCGAACCGGCGTCCGGCTGCGCCGCGCGCGACCGCCCCGCTCATCGTCGCGCCCCCCTGCCGCGCACGGCCGCGCGATCCGGCCCGGCGCGGCCGCGTGCCGCTGCCCTCACCCCCACGCTCATGCGTCCCAGCCGAGCCGATCGAGCACGGCGAGCGGCGCGGCCGCCTGGTTCATCGTGTAGAAGTGCAGCGACGGCGCGCCGCCGTCGCGCAGGCGCTCGCACAGCGCGGCCACGACGTCCAGGCCGAACGACTTGATCGATTCGATGTCGTCGCCGAAACCGTTGAGCCGCAGCCGGATCCAGCGCGGGATCTCGGCGCCGCAGGCGTCGGAGAAGCGCATCAGCTGGGTCGAACTGGTGATGGGCATCACGCCCGGCACGATCGGGATGTCGACCCCCAGGCGGCGGGCGTCGTCGACGAAGCGGAAGTACGCCTCGGCGCTGAAGAAATACTGCGTGATGGCCGAATCGGCACCGGCACGCGCCTTGGTCGCGAAGGCCTGCAGGTCCGCCCCGGGCGAACGCGCCTGCGGATGGATCTCGGGATAGCAGGCGACCTCGATGTGGAAGTCGCGGCCGGTCTCCGCGCGGATGAATTCGACCAGGTCGCTCGCGTACTGGAACTCGCCGCCGATGCCGTAGCCGCTGGGCAGGTCGCCGCGCAGCGCCACCAGGCGCCGCACGCCCATCGCGCGCAGTTCGCCCAGTTGCGCGCGCACCGTGGCACGCGTGGCGCCGATGCACGAGAAGTGGCTGGCCGCGGGAATGCCCTCCTCGATGATCTCGCGCACGGCGGCGAAGGTGCCCTCGTGGGTCGAGCCGCCGGCGCCGTAGGTCACCGAGCAGAACTCGGGTCGCGTCGCGTAGAGCTGGCGGCGCACGGCGCGCAGCTTCACCGCGCCTTCGGGCGTCTTGGTGGGGAAGAATTCGAAACTCAGGGGAAGGCGCATGCGCGGCTCCTGGAAGAGGAAAGACGCCGTCGCCCTAGGCGGCGCGCACGGCGTGGATGAAGAACTCGCGGTTGCCGTCGCCACCCGCGATCGGGCTGTCGAGCCAGCGCACGACGCGCAGGCCGAGCGCCGCGCAGGCCTCGCGCAGGCGCGCCTCGACCACCGCGTGCAGTGCCGCGTCGCGCACGATGCCACCCTTGCCGACCTGGCCGGGCTGCAGTTCGAACTGCGGCTTGACCAGCATCAGCAGGTCGCCGCCGGGCGCGAGGAACGGCACCACCGCCGGCAGCACCAGCGTCAGCGAGATGAACGACAGGTCGCCCACCACGAGGTCGAAGTCGGTGCGCTCGTCCTCGGGCAGGTCCGCGACGGTCAGCGCGCGCGCGTTGACGCGCTCGACGGCCGTGACGCGCTCGTCCGCGCGGATGCGCGCGTGCAGCTGGCCGTGGCCGACGTCGACGCCCGTGACGTGGGCCGCGCCGTGCTGCAGCAGGCAGTCGGTGAAGCCGCCGGTGGACTGGCCGACGTCCAGGCAGTGCCGCCCGCGTGCATCGACGCCCGTGGCGGCCAGCGCGCCTTCGAGCTTCAGCCCGCCGCGCGAGACGAAGCGCGACTCCGCCGCGTCGACGAGGTCGAGTTCCGCCGTCTCGGGGATGTCGTCGCGGTTCTTGCCGACGTCGCGCCAGGCGTCGGCGCTGCCCGCGTCGCGCCACCGCAGCCCGCCCGCGATGAGCCGCACGGCCTGCGACCGCGAAGCGGCCATGCCGCGCTCCACCAGCAATTGATCGGCACGCATGGCGCGGCGATCAGTAGCGGTAGGTGTCCGCCTTGTACGGACCGGCCTTGTCCACGCCGATGTAGGCGGCCTGGGCGTCGCTGAGTTCGGTGAGCATCGCGCCGACCTTCTTCAGGTGCAGGCGCGCGACCTTCTCGTCGAGGTGCTTGGGCAGCACGTAGACCTTGCCGGACTCGTAGGCGTCGGGCTTGGTGAACAGCTCGATCTGGGCGATGGTCTGGTTGGCGAAGGACGAGGACATCACGAAGCTCGGATGGCCCGTGCCGCAGCCCAGGTTCACCAGCCGGCCCTTGGCCAGCAGGATGATGCGCTTGCCGTCGGGGAACTTGACGTGGTCGACCTGCGGCTTGATCTCTTCCCACTCGTACTGCTCGATCGAGGCGATGTCGATCTCGTTGTCGAAATGGCCGATGTTGCAGACGATGGCCTGGTCCTTCATGGCCACCATGTGCTCGTGGCGGATGACGTCGCGGTTGCCGGTGGTGGTGACGAAGATGTCGGCCTTGTCGGCGGCGTACTCCATCGTCACGACCTTGTAGCCTTCCATGGCGGCCTGCAGGGCGTTGATGGGGTCGATCTCGGTCACCCAGACCTGGGCCGACAGCGCGCGCAGGGCCTGCGCCGAGCCCTTGCCCACGTCGCCGTAGCCGGCCACGACAGCCACCTTGCCGGCGATCATCACGTCGGTCGCGCGCTTGATGCCGTCGACCAGCGACTCGCGGCAGCCGTAGAGGTTGTCGAACTTGCTCTTGGTGACCGAGTCGTTGACGTTGATGGCGCGGAACTTCAGCAGGCCCTTGGCCGACATGTCGTTCAGGCGATGCACGCCGGTGGTCGTCTCCTCGGTCACGCCGATGATTTCGGCCGACTTGCGGCTGTACCAGGTCGGGTCCTCGGCGAGCTTCCTGCGGATGGCGGCATAGAGGATGCGCTCCTCCTCGCTCGAATGCGTGTCGATCAGCGACAGGTCCTGCTCGGCGCGCTGGCCCAGGTGCATCAGCAGCGTGGCGTCGCCGCCGTCGTCCAGGATCATGTTGGGGCCTTCGCCCTCGGTGCCCTCGGGGCCGAAGTCGAAGATGCGGTGGGTATAGTCCCAGTAGTCCGCGAGCGACTCGCCCTTGATGGCGAACACCGGCGTGCCGGCCGCGGCGATGGCGGCGGCGGCGTGGTCCTGCGTGGAGAAGATGTTGCACGAAGCCCAGCGCACCTCGGCGCCGAGCGCCTGCAGCGTCTCGATCAGCACGGCCGTCTGGATCGTCATGTGCAGCGAGCCGGTGATGCGCGCACCCTTGAGCGGCTGCTGCGCGGCGTACTCGGAGCGGATGGCCATCAGGCCGGGCATCTCGGTCTCGGCGATGCGGATCTCCTTGCGGCCCCAGGCGGCGAGGGTGATGTCGGTGATGGCCTGGTCGGCGGGCGAAGCGGGCTCGGCGACGGCGGTGGCCGAGGGCAGCAGGGGCGAGACGGAGGACGGGGATTCGAGGACGGCGCTCATGAGGGAAGGACTCCAGGGCTGGTGGCGGATGCCGCTGGACCGTCGGGGGTCGTCCACAGGAAAAACAGGGACGGAACTCACCGCGATGGACAGCGGATGAGCGTGGTTGCGATGTGTTCCGAGCCTCACGCCTGACGGCGCTGCAACGCTCCTCGGAAGCGCGATTTTAGCCCCGCACCGGTTTCTCCCTGCCTCGGCACGGCCCGAATCCCTGCACGCGCGCGGGCCGGCGCCTGCCTACAGTCGTGGCCGATCCGCGTTCCGGGGCCGCCGGCGACCGGCGCGGTCGACCTTCCACTCCAGGCTTCCCCATGACGCGCACCTTCCCCGCCGCCCGCTCCGCACCGACGTCCCCGCCGAACCCCGCCGCCCCCGGCTCCCGCCTTTTCCACCGTGGCGCCATGGCGATCGCCGTGGCGGGCCTCGCCGGGTTGCTGGTCGCGCCCCAGGCCGCCTGGAGCCAGCCGGCGCCCCCGATGGGCGCGGCACCCGCGCGCGCCGCGCCCGTCGCGCCGGCCGCCCCCACGGTGCGCATCCGCGGCACGGTGGTCTACGTCGACGCCACCCGGCTGATCGTGAAGGACCGTGGCGGCGAGGTCGTGAGCCTGGCGCGCGTGCCCGACCTGCCGGTCTCCGAGGTCTATCCGATCAGGCTGGCCGACATCACCAAGGGCAGCTACATCGGTACCGCCGCCATGCCGCAGGCCGACGGCACGCAGCGCGCGCTCGAGGTGCTGGTGTTCCCGCCCGAGGCGCGCGGCACCGGCGAAGGCCACTTCCCCTGGGACCTGGAACCCAAGAGCACCATGACCAACGCCACCGTCGCCGACCTGGCCGCGGCGCCGGCGTCGGTGCGCGGCGGCCAGCAGCTTCGCCTGGCCTACAAGGGCGGCGAGAAGACCGTGGTCGTGCCGCGCGACGTGCCGGTCGTCACCTTCCGTCCGGCCACCGACGCGCTGCTGGTGCCCGGCGCGCGCGTCCTGGTCAACGCGCAGGAGCGCAACGGCATGCCCACGGCGGTGCGCGTGCTGGCCGGGCGCAACGGCTTCGTGCCGCCGATGTGACGACGGGGGCGCGAGAATCGCGCCCCATGCCCCTGTCCGACTCGCTCCAGATCGCCGCCCCGAATCCCGACGGGTCCATCACGCCGCCGCCCAGCGCGGACGACCTGCGCGAGGCGCTGGAGGCGCGCAACGAAGCACTCGCGCAGAAGCTCGGCGAACTCGAGGCCATCCTGGCCCGGCCGCTCGACCAGATCCTGGCCGAGCGCGACCGGTTCAAGGACGCGGCCACCGCCTGGGATTCCTTCGGCGCGATGTGGATGCTGTCGCAGCGGGCGATGAAGCGCGTCGCACTCGACCTCGCCGCGCGGCAGGGCGTGGGCGAGGAGGAGGTGGTCGCGCGCGCCCTTGATTTCGCCAACGACGTGCTCAACGGCGACGGCGTCGACCTCGGCGGCACCATCGCCGAGCCCCAGTTGGCGCACATCGCGCGGCACCGGGCGTTCCTGCGCAAGCAGTTCCGGCGCACCTGAACCATCCCGGAGGGGTCGGCGGCGCGAACGTGCCTGAGGGACAATGTCGTCCCTTCCAGCCTTCCGCCCGCCGCGCCCGACAGCGCCCCGGCGGTCGCGCACCTCGCACATCCCCATTGAGTCCGCCCCGATGTCGACCGACAAATTCCTCGAAGAAACCCAGCGCCGCCGCACCTTCGCGATCATCTCCCACCCCGACGCCGGCAAGACCACGCTGACCGAGAAGCTGCTGCTGTTCTCCGGCGCGATCCAGATCGCCGGTTCGGTCAAGGCGCGCAAGGCGACGCGCCACGCCACGTCCGACTGGATGGAGATCGAGAAGCAGCGCGGCATCTCGGTGGCCTCCTCGGTGATGCAGATGCTCTATCGCGAGCACGTGATCAACCTGCTCGACACGCCCGGCCACAAGGACTTCTCCGAGGACACCTACCGCGTGCTGACGGCGGTCGACTCGGCCCTGATGGTGATCGACGCGGCCAACGGCGTGGAAGCGCAGACGCGGCGCCTGATCGAGGTCTGCCGCCAGCGCGACACGCCCATCATCACCTTCGTCAACAAGATGGACCGCGAGGTGCGCGAGCCCCTGGACATCCTCGACGAGATCGAGCGCGAGCTGGGCATGCCGTGCGTGCCGATGACCTGGCCGGTCGGCCAGGGCAAGAGCTTCGGCGGCATCATGAACCTGCGCACCCAGACCATGACGGTGTTCGACTCCGGCAAGGAGCGCCTGCCGCAGGAGTTCGAGACCATCCGCCTGGACGACCGCGACGAACTCATCGGGCGCTTCGGCGCCGAGTTCGAGAACGCCGAGCAGAGCATGGAACTCGCCGCCGGCGCCTCCCCCGCCTGGGACCGCGAGGCTTTCCTGGCGGGCCGGCAGACGCCGGTGTTCTTCGGCTCGGGCGTCAACAACTTCGGCGTGATGGAGGTGCTCGACGCGCTGGTCGACCTCGCGCCCTCGCCGCAGTCGCGCACCAGCACCACGCTGGTCAACCGCCAGCCGGTGGTGCGGGAGGTGCAGCCGGCGGACAAGGACTTCGCCGGCGTCGTCTTCAAGGTGCAGGCCAACATGGACCCGGCGCACCGCGACCGCATCGCGTTCGTGCGCATGGCCTCGGGCCGCTACACGCCGGGCATGAAGCTCAAGGTGCAGCGCACGGCCAAGGAGCTGCGCCCGACCAGCGTCGTGACCTTCATGAGCCAGCGCCGCGAGGCGGTCGAGGAAGCCTTCGCCGGCGACATCGTCGGCTTCACGACGCACGGCGGCGTGCAGCTCGGCGACACCATCACCGACGGCGCCAACCTGATGTTCACCGGCCTGCCCTTCTTCGCGCCGGAACTCTTCATGACCGTCATCCTGAAGAACCCGCTGCGCACCAAGCAGCTCCAGCAGGGCCTGGCGCAACTCGGCGAGGAAGGCGCGATCCAGGTCTTCCGCCCGGAGATCGGCGGGCCGATGCTGCTGGGCGCGGTCGGCCAGCTGCAGTTCGAGGTGGTGCAGCACCGCCTGAAGGGCGAGTACGACTGCGACGTGCGGCTCGAGGGCTGCCAGTACACGGGCGCGCGCTGGATCACCGCCGACACGCCGGCCGAGCTGCGCGAGTTCGTCAACGCCTACCCGGCGCGCATGGCGCTGGACGCGGCCAACACGCTGGCCTACCTCTGCACCTCGCCCTACGACGTGCGGCTCGCGCAGGAGCGCTTCCCGAAGATCCACTTCCATCCGCTGCGCGAGCACGCCGGGCTGTCGCTGCAGAACGCGGGCTGACGCGCGGGAGCCGCCGTCCGTGCCGTCGTCGAATCCGCTGGTCTTTGCGCTCGCCGAGTACGCGCTGCTGGGCATCTGGCTGTTCGGCTGCTGGGGCCTCGGCCGGCGGCTGCTGCCGGGCGGCGGCACCGTGACGGGCGCGTCGGTGCCGGCCGCCGACGACCGGGTCGGACCGCTCGCCCATCCGATGGTGCTGCACACCGTCACGCTCGGCCGGCAGGAAGCCAAGCGGCTGGTGTACCTGTCCATCCCGGCCACGCGCGGCGCGGCGCGGGACGCCCCGGCACCCCTGGCGACCGCCGGGCCCCTGGACGCGGCGCGCGCGCAGGGACGTCCCGCATGAAGGCGACGCCGATGTCCCGCGTGCGCGGTTTGCTGAAGGGGCAGTTCCTGCGTTTCGCCGTCGTCGGCGTCGCCGGGCTGCTGGTCGACCTGGCCGTGCTGCACGTGCTGGCGCCGCTGCTGGGCTGGTACGCCGCCCGCGTGGTGTCGTTCCTGGCCGCCGCCTCGGCGACGTGGTGGCTGAACCGGCGCTTCACCTTCGCGCGGCGCGCCCGGGCCCACGCGACGCCGCGCTCGATCGGCCGCGAATACCTGCGCTACATCGCCTCGATGCTGGGCGGGGCCGCCATCAACTACGCGCTCTACGTGCTGACCCTGCGCGGCGTGGACGCCGCGTTCGCGCCCGCGCTGGGCGTGGCGCTGGGCAGCCTGGGCGGGATGTTCGCGAACTTCGCGGCGGCGCGTTACCTCGTCTTCGGCGCGGCCGACCGCGACGATGCCGCAACTGCGGCCGCGCCATCGCCCGGCGGCACGGCGGCCCGGGACGTCCGGGCGGCCGGGCCGCGCCTGCGGCCGCTCGCGACCTGGCCGGCGGCCGAGCGCGCCGCGCTCACGGGCGTCTTCACCGACATCGACGACACCCTGACCACCGACGGCGCCATCACGCCCGACGCCCTGCGCGCCCTGGGCGCGCTGCGCGCCGCCGGGCTGAAGGTGGTCGCCATCACCGGCCGGCCGGTGGGCTGGAGCCTGCCCTTCATCGCGACATGGCCGGTCGACGCCATCGTGGCGGAGAACGGCGCCGTGGCGCTGCTGCCGCCCCCGCCGTGGCGGCCCGGGGACAGCCTGCATCCGGTGCCCCCGAAACGCTACTTCCTGCGCGACGCCGGCACACGCGCCGCGAACCACGCCCACCTGCAGCGGGTGCTCGAGCGCATCGAGCGCGAGGTGCCCGGGGCCCGCCGCGCCACCGACTCGGCCGGGCGCGAGACCGACATCGCCATCGACCATGGTGAATTCGCGCAGCTCGACGAGGCCGCCATCGACGCCGTGGCCGCGCTCATGCGCGCCGAGGGCCTGCACGCCACCGTCAGCAGCATCCACGTCAACGGCTGGCTGGGCGACAACGACAAGCTCGCCGGCGCGCGCTGGATCGTGCGCGAACTGTGGGACCGCTCGCTGGACGACGAGATGGATCGCTGGGCCTACGTCGGCGACTCCACCAACGACCAGCTCATGTTCGAGGCCTTCGCGCACGGCATCGGCGTGGCCAACGTGGCGCGTTTCGTGCCCAAGCTGGCGCACCTGCCGCGCTATGTGACGCAGAGCGAGCGCGGGGCGGGCTTCGCCGAGGTGGCGCGCGCCGTGCTCGCGGCACGGTGAGCCGCCCTCACTGGGGCTTGGCCAACCCCAGCTTGTCGATCACCACCTTCTCCTTGGCCACCGTGTCGACCGCGAACTGCGTGTACTGCGCGGTGCTCTTGTAGTCCGGCAGCATGTCGTAGCGGCCCAGCGCGGCGACGTAGCTGGGCTCCTCCATCGCCTGCTTGAAGGCGTCGTGCAGCTTCTTGACCACCTCGGGCGGCGTGCCCTTGGGGGCGCCGATGCCGAAGGGCGAGTTCTGCACGATGTCGTAGCCCAGCTCCTTGAGCGTGGGCGCGTCGGGGAACTTGGCCAGGCGCGTGGCGCCCCAGGTGTTGAGCACGCGCAGCTTGCCGGCCTCGACCTGCGGCGCGAAGCCGGTGCTGTCGGCCGCGGCCATGAGCTGGCCGCTCACCGTGGCGAGCATCAGGTCGGCGCTGCCCTTGTAGGGCACGTGCTGCAGCTGGATGCCGGCGCGCTGGGCCAGCGTCTCCATGGTGAGGTGGGGGCTGGTCAGGTTGCCGGTCGAGCCGTAGGTCAGGCGGCCGGGGTTGGCCTTGGCGTAGGCGACGAAGTCGGCCCAGGTCTTGAACGGGCTGTCGGCCGGCACCACCACGCCGAAGGCGTAGCCGGTGACGTTGATGACGTAGCTGATGTCCTTGATCGGGTCCCAGTTGAGCTTGGTGGTGTAGCCCAGGCGGAACACGCCCAGCGGGATCTGCGCGACGGTGTAGCCGTCGGCCGCCGAGGTCTGGAGCGACTGCGCCGGCAGCGTGCCGCCGGCACCGGGCTTGTTGTCGACGATGACGGGCTGGCCGAGGATCTTCGAGGCGTTGTCGGCGAGCTGGCGCATGGTGATGTCGGTCGGCCCGCCCGCCGGAAAGGCGATGACGAGCTTGACCGGCTTGGCGGGAAAGCCCTGCGCCTGCGCGGCGGCGAAGGGGATGGCGGCCGTCAGACCGGCGAAGGTCAGGGTGGTGGCGACGCGGACGATGGAACGACGAAACATGGATACGGCTCCTGGGCACATGGATTCCGCCATTAGAGACTTCCCTGAGACCCGGGCCCATCGGGTTTCACCCGCGGGACGGGTCGCCTGGGCGACTTTCTTCACGTTGAAGGGCATCGCAAGCGGGCGCTTCATGCCGCCCGCGCTCCGCGCGCCAGCACCGGCGCGAGCGCCACCCCGGTGTGCGTGCCCAGGCGCACCACCTCCTCCGGCGGCGCCGCGGCCACGATGCGGCCGCCGGCGTTGCCGCCCTCCGGCCCCAGGTCGATGAGCCAGTCGGCCTCGGCGATGACGTCGAGGTCGTGCTCGATCACCACCACGCTGTGGCCCCCGCCGACCAGCCGGTGCAGCACGTGGATGAGTTTCTCGACGTCGGCCATGTGCAGGCCGACGGTCGGCTCGTCGAGCACGTAGAGCGTGTGCGGCGGTTTCTGGCCGCGCCGCGTCACGTCGTCGCGCACCTTGCTGAGTTCGGTCACCAGCTTGATGCGCTGCGCCTCGCCGCCCGACAGCGTGGGCGACGGCTGGCCGAGCGTCAGGTAGCCCAGCCCCACGTCCACCAGCAGCTGCAGCGGGTGGCTGATGTTGGGCATGCTGGCGAAGAAGCCCATCGCCTCGTCGACCTCCATCTGCAGCACGTCGCCGATGCTCTTGCCGCGCCACGTGACGGCCAGCGTCTCGGGGTTGAAGCGCGCGCCGTGGCAGACCTCGCAGGGCACCTTCACGTCCGGCAGGAAGCTCATCTCGATGGTGCGCACGCCCGCGCCGTCGCAGCCCGGGCAGCGGCCCTCGCCGGTGTTGAAGCTGAAGCGCGCCGGCGCGTAGCCCCGCGCCCTGGCCTCCAGCGTGTCGGCGAAGAGCTTGCGGATGGTGTCCCAGAAGCCGATGTAGGTCGCCGGGCAGCTGCGCGGCGTCTTGCCGATCGGCGTCTGGTCGACCTCCAGCACACGGTCCACGACCTCGTAGCCCTCCACGCTGGCGCAGCCCGTCCAGGCCGGGCGCCTGCCGGCGGCATCGGCGTCGCGGCCGGCCTTGGTCATGCGCTGGACGACGATCGCCTGCACGTTGGCCAGCAGCACGTCGCGCGCCAGGGTCGACTTGCCCGAGCCGCTCACGCCGGTGATGGCGACCAGGCGGTGCAGGGGCAGCGTCGTGGTGACGTCCTGCAGGTTGTGCAGGTCGGCACCGCGCACGGTCAGCCAGGCGTCGGCGTCGGCCGCCGGTCCCGCGGCGGCGGCGGCCGGAACGACCGTCCGGCGCGCCTGCAGGGGATGGCGGATCGCGTCGCGCAGGTAGCGCCCGGTCTGCGAATCGGCGGCCGCCTCGATGTCGGCGACGCTGCCCTGGGCGACCAGCCGGCCGCCGCGCTTGCCCGCGCTCGGGCCGATGTCGATGATGTGGTCGGCGCGGCGGATGGTGTCCTCGTCGTGCTCCACCACCACCAGCGTGTTGCCCTTCTCGCCGAGCTTGTGCAGCGCGTCGAGCAGGATGCGGTTGTCGCGCGCGTGCAGGCCGATGGTCGGCTCGTCGAGCACGTAGCACACGCCCTGCAGGTTGCTGCCGAGCTGGGCCGCCAGCCGGATGCGCTGGGCCTCGCCGCCCGAGAGCGTGGGCGCCCCCCGGTCGAGCGTCAGGTAGCCCAGGCCGACCTCCTCCAGGAATTCGAGCCGGCTGCGGATTTCCGGCACCAGGTCGCGCGCGATCTCGGCGGCGCGGCCGGCGAGCGCCAGGCGTTCGAACCACTTGCGGATGTCGGTCACGCTCAGGCGCGCGATGTCGGTGATGGCGATGCCGATGCCCTCGCCCTCGACCGTTGCCGGGGCGGTGGCCGCTGGCGCCGGCTCGAGCGGGATCGCGCCGCCCTCGAACAGCACGGCGCGCGCCACGGCGTTGAGCCGCGTGCCCGCGCAGGTCGGGCAGACGACGTCGCCGACGTCCTCCGCCTCGGGTTCGGCGAAGGTCTGCTCGCGGCCCTTCTGGTCGTCGGCCAGCACGGAGTCGTCGAACACCTGGCGCTGGTCGCGGGTCAGCTTGACGCCGGTGCCCACGCAGTCGGGGCACCAGCCGTGCTTGCTGTTGTAGCTGAACAGGCGCGGGTCGAGCTCGGCGTAGCTGGTGCTGCACACCGGGCAGGCGCGCAGCGTGGAGAACACCTGCGTGCGGCCGATGCCGGCGGTCGGCGCGCCGCTGCCCATGGCCTCGCGCAGTCCGTCGAGCCCGCTCATGACGTGCACCACGCCCTTGCCGTGTTCCAGCGCCCGGGTCAGGGCCTCGCGCAGCGCCGCCTCGCTGCCGGCGGAGACGTCCAGGCTGGCCACCGGCAGCTCGATGCTGTGCTCCTTGAAGCGGTCCAGCCGCGGGAACGGCGTGACCGGCAGGAAGCCGCCGTCCACCCGCAGGTGCGTGTAGCCGCGCGGGCGCGCCCAGTCGGCCAGTTCGGTGTAGACGCCCTTGCGATTGCTCACCAGCGGCGCCAGCAGCCCGATGTGCTGGCCATGGAAGCGCCGCATGAGCTGCGCGACGATGCTGTCGGGCGTCTGCGGCTGCACGGCCGCGCCGTCGTGGATGCAGTGCTGCGTGCCCAGCTTGACGTAGAGCAGGCGCAGGAAGTGCCAGACCTCGGTGGTGGTGCCGACCGTGCTCTTGCGCCCGCCGCGCGACAGGCGCTGCTCGATCGCCACCGTCGGCGGGATGCCGTAGACGGCGTCGACCTCGGGCCGACCGGCTGGCTGCACGATGCTGCGCGCGTAGGCGTTGAGCGATTCGAGGTAGCGCCGCTGGCCCTCGTTGAACAGGATGTCGAAGGCCAGCGTCGACTTGCCCGAGCCGCTCACGCCGGTGACGACGCTGAACCGGCCGCGCGGGATGTCGACCGAGAGGTTCTTCAGGTTGTGCTCGCGGGCGTTGACGATCTGGATGCTGTTCGACGGCGATGCCGGGCGCCCCGCCGCCCCGTCGCCGGCCGGACGCGGCTCGGCCGCGACGAAGCGCGACGGCCCGATCGCCAGCTCGTAGTCCCGCAGCGCCTGGCCGGTCAGCGAATCGGCGCGCTCGCGCACCTGCTCGGGCGTGCCCACCGCCACGACCTGGCCGCCCGCGTCGCCGCCCTCGGGGCCGAGGTCGATCAGCCAGTCGCTGGCGCGGATCACGTCGAGGTTGTGCTCGATCACCACCAGCGAATGGCCGGCGTCGAGCAGCTTGCGCAGCGCGCGCATGAGGCGCGCGATGTCGTCGAAGTGCAGACCGGTGGTCGGCTCGTCGAACAGGAACAAGGTGCCCTTGCGCGCCAGCGCCTGCCGGCTGGCCGAACGGTTCTTGACCGATTCGGCCAGGAAGCCCGCCAGCTTCAGGCGCTGCGCCTCGCCGCCCGAGAGCGTGGGCACCGGCTGGCCGAGCTTCACGTAGTCCAGGCCGACGTCGACGATGGGCTGCAGCACGCGCAGCACCTCGCGGTCGCCGCCGAAGGCGAAGGCGGCCTCGGCCACGGTGAGGTCGAGCACGTCGGCGACGTTCATCGCCACCGCGCGGACGGTGCCGGCGGCGAGCGGCGCGCCGTCCGCGCCGGTGGCACCGGCGCGCGCGGGCAGCGAGCGCTCGATCGTCACCTCCAGGATCTCCGGGCGGTAGCGCTTGCCGTCGCAGTCGGGGCAGCGCAGGTAGACGTCCGAGAGGAACTGCATCTCCACGTGCTCGAAGCCCGAGCCGCCACAGGTCGGGCAGCGCCCGTCGCCGCTGTTGAAGCTGAACTTGCTGGCGGTGTAGCCGCGCTGGCGCGACAGGGGCGCGGTCGCGAAGATCTCGCGCACGGCGTCCCAGGCGCCGACGTAGCTCGCGGGGTTGGAGCGCGCGGTCTTGCCGATGGGCGACTGGTCGACGAAGACCACGTCGCCGAGCTGCTCGGCGCCCAGCAGGCGGTCGTGCGCGCCGGGGGTCTCGGTGGCCTTGCCGAAGTGGCGCATCAGCGCCGGCGCGAGCACGTCCTGCACCAGCGTGGACTTGCCCGAGCCGCTCACCCCGGTGACCACCACCAGGCGCTGCAGCGGGAATTCCACCGACACGTCGCGCAGGTTGTGCTCGCGCGCGCCTTCGAGGATCAGGCGCGCGGTGTGGTCGGTCACCGCGCGCTTGAAGCCCATGCCGATCTGGCGGCGCCCGCCGAGGTAGTCGCCGGTGAGCGTGGCGGCGTCGCGCAGCGCGTCGGTGGTGCCGTCGAACACGATCTGCCCGCCGCGGATGCCGGGGCCGGGGCCCATGTCGATCACGCGGTCGGCCGCCAGCATGACGGCCGGGTCGTGCTCGACCACCACCAGCGTGTTGCCGGCGTCGCGCAGGCGCAGCATAGCCTCGGTGATGCGGTTCATGTCGCGCGGGTGCAGGCCGATGCTGGGCTCGTCGAGCACGAACAGCGTGTTGACCAGCGAGGTGCCCAGCGCGGTCGTCAGGTTGATGCGCTGCACCTCGCCGCCCGACAGCGTGCGGCTCTGGCGGTCCAGCGTGAGGTAGCCGATGCCGACGTCGTGCAGGTAGCGCAGGCGGGTGGTGATCTCCTCGAACAGGAGCTTGAGGGCCTGGGCGTCGCCGTGGCCGGCCTGGGCCGCCGCGCCCGCCTCGGCGAGGGCGGGCGCCTGCAGGTCGAAGAACTTCCGCAGCCGCTCGATCGGCAGCAGCATCAGGTCGTGCAGGCACAGGCCCGGCAACGCTTCCAGCTGCTCGCGCGACCACGTCACGCCGGCGGGCATGAAGCGCTTGTGCGGCGCCAGCACGGCATCGGCGTCGGCCTTGCCGCCGATGCGCCAGAGCAGGCTCTCCAGCTTCAGCCGCGCGCCCGCGCAGACCGGGCACGGCGTGTAGCTGCGGTACTTCGACAGCAGCACGCGGATGTGCATCTTGTAGGCCTTGCTCTCCAGGTAGGCGAAGAAGCGCCTGACGCCGAACCACTGCTGGTTCCACTTGCCGTTCCAGTTCGGCGAGCCGTCGATGACCCAGTCCTTGTGCGCCTGCGAAAGCTTGTTCCAGGGCGTGTCGCGCGGGATGCCGGCGGCCTCGGCGTGGCGCATAAGGTCGTCCTGGGCCTCCTTCCAGGCCGGCGTCTGCATCGTCTTGATGGCGCCCGCGCGCAGCGTCAGCCGCTCGTCCGGGATCACCAGCCCGAAGTCCACGCCGATCACACGCCCGAAGCCGCGGCAGGTCTCGCACGCGCCCACGGCCGAATTGAACGAGAACATCGAGGGGATCGGGTCGGTGTAGCGGATGTCGCTCTCCGGGCAGTGCAGGCCGGTGGAGAAGCGCCAGACCTCGGGTTCGGCCGCCGTGGTGGCGCCCTCGCCCGCCGCTTCCGGCGCCGTGGCGGGCAGCACGTACACCATCAGCCGCCCGGCGCCGCGCTTGAGGCCCGTCTCGATGGCTTCCAGCACGCGCACGCGCTCGGCGCCGCCCAGGCGGAAGCGGTCGGCCACCACGTCCAGCACCTTGCGCGCGCCGGTCGGCGTGGCGACCTCGCGCTCGGCCTGCACGCGCGTGAAACCGCTGGCCGACAGCCACTGCGCGACCTCGTCGGGCGTGGTGGAGGCCGGCAGCTCGACCGGGAAGGTCACCACCAGGCGCGGATCGCCCGCCGCGGCGGCGCGCGCGGCCAGGGTGGCGTAGATGCTGTCGGGCGAGTCGTGGCGCACCGGCAGCGCGGTCTCGCGGTCGAACAGGTCGGCGGCCCGGGCGAACAGCAGCTTCAGGTGGTCGTTGAGCTCGGTCATCGTGCCGACCGTGGAGCGCGAGGAACGCACCGGGTTGGTCTGGTCGATGGCGATGGCTGGGGGCACGCCCTCGACGCGGTCGACCGCCGGCTTGTCCATGCGGTCGAGGAACTGCCGCGCGTAGGCCGAGAAGGTCTCGACGTAGCGGCGCTGGCCTTCGGCGTAGAGGGTGTCGAAGACGAGGCTCGACTTGCCCGAACCGCTCGGGCCGGTGACCACCGTCATCTCGCCGGTGCGGATGTCGAGATCGAGGTTCTGGAGGTTGTGCTGGCGGGCGCCGCGGATGCGGATGGAGCCTTGAGTCATGCGTGCCTTGGGGGGTGGGGCAAGCATTCTAGGAAGGGGGTCGCGGGCCCGTGGCGCAGGGCGACATGCCGCACGCGGGAGAGGGTTTTCCTCCGACGGCAAGGACGAAAAGCGCTTCCGGCGCCCTTCCGTGAAAAGGAAAGGCCCCGCGCGGCCGATGCCGTCGCGGGGCCGGAAGCGGCGCGCGGGCCGGCTCAGAAGTTGTGCCGCACCCCCACCGCCAGCGAGCGGAAGTCGGCGCCCGCCACGCCGCTCTGGTAGGACGCGGCCGCGCCGTTGTTCACGCGCGTGTAGTAGCCATACACCTTGGTGCGCTTGCTCAGGTTGTGGTTGTAGCCGAGCGTGTATTGCGTGGCGGCGCTGCCGGGCACGTTGTCGTAGGCACCGGCGCGCCCGACGTTGACGTGGAATTCGGAGGCGCCTAGCAGATAGGCACCCGACAGCCGGACCGAGTCGCGCTTGCCGCCGTCGGCGAAATAGGCGTTCTCGTCGCGCTGGACGTAGCCGCCCAGGAGGAACGGGCCCACCGCGTAGAAGGCCCGCAGCGCGAACTGGTTGACCTGGTCGAGCTTGGTGTAGCCCGCGCCCAGCGCCAGGGCGCCGAGCTTGTAGTTGGCCGCCATGTCGTAGGAGTTCCTGCCGTCCGCGCCGGCGGCCGCGGGCGTGCCCGAGACCTGCTCGTGCAGGCCCACCGAGCCTTCGAGCGTGAAGTCGTTCCACACCGGCGTGCGGTAGGCCACCTTGTTGGCGTCGCGGCTGACGTAGGCGTAGAGCGCGTCGGCCGAGGAGCCGGTGTCGTGGTTGTGCAGGCTCACGTAGTCGGCCGTCGCGAAATACGACTCGGCGATCCAGCGGCCCAGGCGCACGCGCCCGAAGTCACCGGACAGGTCGACCTCGCTGCGGCGGGCGAAGAAGGGGCTGGCGGCGACGCCGGTGTCGGAGGCGAAACCGCTCTCCAGGCCGAAGCCGATCTTCAGGCCGCCGCCCAGATCCTCCACGCCCCGGAAACCGAAGCGCGACGAGTTGTTGAACAGCCCGGTGGTGCTCGCCTCCCCCACCTTCTGGTGCTCCACCGTGGTGTTGACGCGGCCGTAGAGCGTGACGTCGCTCTGCGCGGACGCGGCCGTGGCGGCGAGCAGCGCGGTGGCGGTGGCGGTGGCCAGGGCGCGGGGGGATTTCCTGATGGATCTCATGCGGATTGCTTTCGAGGGACCCTGCGACCGCCCGGGATGGACGGTCCTCTCCTCCGGTCGGTGGCCGACCGGCGCAGGGGTGGCCGGTGATCGCGGGGACGTCGCCGGACGTGCCGATCGAATCGCCCACCGGGGTCGGTCACCGCCACGACCGGGTCTCCGCAAGAATCGAACCCGCGGGCCCGACCGGCGCCGCGCGGGCGATCAGCGTCCGGGTACGTCCGGCGAGCGGGACCGCCGGCCGGCCTCCTCCCATTGCGGTCCGTCGAACCAGGCATCGCCCCCCAGGGCCGCGCGCAGCATCGCCAGCCCGTCGAAGCCCCAGAACAGGCGACCGTCGGCCACGCAGGCCGGCACGCCGAAGACACCCTGCGCGATGGCCTCGGCCGTGTTGGCGCGCAGTTGCGCCTTGACGGCCTCGTCCCCGGCGTCGCGCACCGGCGGCGGCAGGCGCCGCGCCAGCGCCGCGCGCCGTGCGGGGTCGGCCGCATCGGCGCCGCCCGAGCGCCAGATGTCGCGGAAGACGGTCTCCGCCACGTAGCGGCTGATCGTGCCGTCCCCGCTCGTCGCCAGCGCGAGCCGCAGGTGCGGCAGCGGGTCGTACGGATGCACGGCCGGCATCTCGATCGGAATGCCGTGCGCATGGCCGAGCCACGACGCCTGGCGATAGACCCAGGCGCGCTTGGCCGGCAGCGCCACCGGCGGCGTGTGGCCGTGGTGCCTGAACAAGGCGCCCAGCAGGACCGGCCGGTAGCTCACCTCGCAACCGATGCCCTCGAGCACCGTGGGCAGGTGCTCGAAGGCGAGGTAGGCGTAGGGCGAGATGAAGTCGAGATGGAAATCGATGTGGGTCATCGCGCGGACTCCGGGGGCGGGTTCAGGATGGCGACGGGGCCAGCCGCGTGCGCAGTTCGATGGCGCGCCAGACGCGGCGCTTGCACGCGTCCTCCAGCCGGCTCCAGCCGGCGATCTCGTCGAGCGTGCGCAGGCAGCCGGTGCACAGTCCGCTCGCCGCGTCCATGCGGCAGACCGACACGCAGGGCGAGGGCACGTCCCGCGCCGCGCGCTGCGCCACGGCGGCCCGGGCCGCGAGCGCGCGGCGTTCGTCGCCCGCGTCGGGCGTCGTCGTCGTGCGGTTCATCCCAGCCGCTTGTTGCGGATCGCCTTGGAGGCGCGCGAATTCGGCTCGCGGCCCAGCGCGTCGCTGATGTAGACCCCGGCGTCGATCAGGCGGTCGAGGTCGATGCCGGTCTCGATGCCCATGCCGTGCAGCATGTAGACCACGTCCTCGGTCGCGACGTTGCCCGTCGCGCCCTTGGCGTAGGGGCAGCCGCCCAGGCCGGCCGAAGAGGACTGGAAATTCCACACGCCGAGTTCCAGAGCAGCCAGCGTGTTGGCCAACGCCTGTCCATAGGTGTCATGAAAGTGACCAGAGATGGCATCGACGTCGAAGTGCCAAAGCGTCGCCTCCAAGGCAGCCTGTACTTGACGTGGAGTGCCGACGCCAATGGTGTCGGCGACATCTACACGCTGGACGCCGATCCCTTTCATAAGACCTGCGAGCCGCTTGACCGCTTCCGGTGAAACGTCGCCCTCGTACGGACAGCCCACCGTGCACGACATCGCGCCGCGCACGTGGATGCCCCGGTCCCGCGCGGCGGCGACCACCGGGCGGAAGCGCTCGATGCTCTCGGCGATCGAGCAGTTGATGTTCTTCTGGCTGAAGGCCTCGCTGGCCGCGCCGAAGACCACGATCTCGTCGGGCCACTCCGCGCTCGGCGCGGCGACGGCGGCCTCGAAGCCCTTCATGTTGGGCGTCAGCACCGAGTAGCGCACGCCCGGCTTGCGCGCGATGCCGTGCATGACCTCGGCGTTGTCGGCCATCTGCGGCACCCATTTCGGGCTGACGAAGCTGGTCACCTCGATCTCGCACAGCCCCGCCTCCTGCAGGCGGTGGACCAGGCCGATCTTGACGTCGGCCGCGACGGGCTGCTTCTCGTTCTGCAGCCCGTCGCGCGGGCCGACGTCGACGAGCTTGACGCGGGTGGGGAGGGTGCTGGAGGTCATCGGATTGCCTTTCATCGGGGCGTGCCCCTCAATAGCCGCGCGTGCCGTCCACCACGCCCGGCAGGTCGTCGAAGCCCGCGCCGCCCTCGACCGCGCGGATCTTCGCCGCGATCTGCACGATCGACTCGTCGCGCAGCGTGCGCGCCGAGGCGTGCGGCGTCACGGTCACCTTCGGGTGCCGCCAGAACGGGTGGTCGGGCGGCAGCGGCTCGGTCTGGAACACGTCGAGGGTGGCGCCGGCGAGCCGGCCGCCGTCCAGCAGCGGGATCAGGTCGTCCTCGACCAGGTGCGCGCCGCGCGCCACGTTGATGACGTAGCCGCCGGGGGCCCCGCCGTGGAGCTTCTCCAGGGTCTCGCGCCGCAGGATGCCGCGCGTGTCGTCGGTCAGCGGCAGCAGGCAGACGACCACGCGGCTGGCGGCCAGGAAATCCTCGAAGCCCGCCGCGCCGGAGAACGTGCGCACGCCCTCGACCTCGCGCGGCGTGCGGCTCCAGCCGTTGACCGGGAACTCGAACTGCGCGACGGCCTTCGCGACGCGCCGGCCCAGCACGCCCAGGCCCATCACGCCGACCGGGAAGTCCCGCCGCGAACGCGGCCGGCGGAAGCCCCAGCGGCCTTCCCCGGCGTCGGCCTCGTAGCCGTCGAACTCGCGGAAATGCCGGATCAGCGCGTGGCAGACGTACTCGGCCATCTGCACCGACATGCCCGCGTCGTCGAGCCGCACGATGCGCATCGAGTCCGGGATGCGCAATGCCAGCAGCGCGTCGACGCCGGCGCCGATGTTGAAGAGGCCGCGCAGGCCCGGCGACTGCTCGTCGATGAACTGCTGCGACGGCGCCCAGACCACCGCGTGGTCGGCCGGCGGCGCGCCGGGCCGCCAGGCCTCGACGACCGCCCCGGGCAGTTCGCGTTGCAGGCCGGCGATCCAGGCGTCGGGGCGTTCGGGGAGGGAAACGGTGATGCGCATGGGCGAAGGAGCTTATCGAATCAGGCGGCGACGGGTGCGGCGGTGGCGCCGGCGACCACGCCCACCGAGATGCGCAGGAGCTCCGCGCCTTCGGTCACCTGGTCGCCCGGCGCGTAGAGCAGCTCCTCGACCGTGCCGTCGGCCGGCGCGGCGATGGTGTGCTCCATCTTCATGGCCTCCATCACCGCCAGCGGCTGGCCGCGCACGACGGCGTCGCCGGCCTTCACGGCGAAGGACACCACCTTGCCCGGCATCGGCGCGCTCAGGCGGCCGCCCTCGGCCTGCGCCTCGCCGGCGTGGGCCAGCCGGTCGACCCGCGTGATGCGCGTGGCGCCGGCCGCCGTGAAGACGTGGCCGACGCGCAGGCCGTGGCCGCCCTCGACCCAGGCGACCTGCACGACATGGCGCGTGCCGTCGTCCAGGCGCAGCTCGAAGTCGCCGCCGCCCTCGCCCTCGCCCTCGCCCTCGCCCGCCCCGCCTGGGGACGCCAGCGCGTCGATCGCCAGCCCCCGCGCCACGCCGCCCACCGCCAGCCCCAGGCCGCCGTCGCGGTGGTAGGTGAGCGTGGCCGCCTCGGTCGCGCCGTGGAACTCGAACTCGAAGCGGCGCGCGAAGCCGCCGTGCGAGCGCCAGCCGTCGCGCCGCGCGAACGGGCCGCCCCCGGCGGACGCGGCACGGCGCTCGTCGAGCAGCGTGCGCCCCACCACCGCCGCCGCCGCCAGCGGCAGGCCCAGCGGCTCGCGCTCGAACAGCACCGCGCGCTCGCGCTCGATCAGCGCCGTGTCGAGGTCGGGCGTCGCGAACGACGCGGTCGCCAGCACGCCGCGCAGGAACTGCACGTTGGTCGCCAGGCCGACGATGCGCACCTGCGCGAGCGCTTGGTCGAGCCGCGACAGCGCCTCCTCGCGCGTGGCGCCGTGGACGATCAGCTTGGCGATCATCGAGTCGTAGAAGGGCGAGATCGCGTCGCCCTGGCGCACGCCGTCGTCGATGCGCACCGGCGCGCGGCCGCCGCCCGGCGCCAGGCGCTCGAACGCCGTGGCCGGCGGCTTGCGGTAGACCTGCAGGGTGCCGGTGGCGGGCAGGAAGTCGTTGTCGGGGTTCTCGGCGCAGATGCGCGCCTCGATGGCGTGGCCGGTGATGGCGAGCTGGTCCTGGCGCAGCGGCAGCGGCTCGCCCGAGGCGATGCGCAGCTGCCACTCGACCAGGTCGAGCCCGGTGATCGCCTCGGTCACCGGATGCTCGACCTGCAGGCGGGTGTTCATCTCCATGAAGAAGAATTCCATGGCGCCGCCCGCGCGCTGCTCGACGATGAACTCCACCGTGCCGGCGCCGACGTAGTCCACCGCCCGGGCCGCCGCCACGGCCGCCGCGCCCATGCGCTGGCGCATCGACTCGGTCATGCCGGGCGCGGGCGCCTCCTCCAGCACCTTCTGGTGGCGCCGTTGCACCGAGCAGTCGCGCTCGAACAGGTGGACGCAGCCGCCGTGGGCGTCGCCGAAGACCTGGATCTCGATGTGGCGCGGGCGCTGGACGTACTTCTCGACGAGCACCGCGTCGTCGCCGAAGCTGTTGATCGCCTCGCGCCGGCACGAGGCCAGCGCGGCGGCGAAGTCCCCCGACCGTTCGACCACCCGCATGCCCTTGCCGCCGCCGCCCGCGCTGGCCTTGATGAGCACCGGGTAGCCGATGCGGTCGGCCTCGCACTGGAGCAGCGCGCCGTCCTGGTCGGCGCCGTGGTAGCCCGGCACCAGCGGCACGCCGGCGGCTTCCATCAGCCGCTTGGACTCGGCCTTCAGGCCCATCGCCTGGATGGCCGAGGGCGGCGGGCCGATGAAGGCGATGCCGGCGTCGGCGCAGGCCTGGGCGAAGGCCTCGTTCTCGCTCAGGAAGCCGTAGCCCGGGTGGACCGCCTCGGCGCCGGTCGCGCGGGCCGCCGCCAGGATCTTCTCCCAGCGCAGGTAGCTGTCCTTGGGCGCGCTGCCGCCCAGGTGCACCGACTCGTCGCAGGCGTGCACGTGGCGCGCGTCCGCGTCGGCGTCCGAGTACACCGCGACAGTGCGCACGCCCAGGCGGCGCGCGGTCGCGGCGACGCGGCAGGCGATCTCGCCACGGTTGGCGATCAGGATCTTCTTGAACATGTCAGAGGTCTCCGGGAGGACTTTTCTTTGGGAAGCGGAAGGCGGGCGCCACGCCGGGGTCGGGCCGGCCGCTGAAGATGCGCGCGACGCGGGTGACGAGCCCGCGCAGGAAGCGCCAGCTGCGCGCGACGAGCCACACGCTCAGCGCCAGCACGGCCACGAACGCCACGCCGAAGACCAGCGGATGCGCCAGCGCCAGCCACAGCCCGGCGGGCACCGCGGTGTCCTCGATCAGCGAGGCGCCGACGTTGGTGAACGGCTCGGGCGAGGTGTTGAGGGCCGCGCGCGTGGTGGCCTTGGCCGCGTGCGCGGTGGCCGCGAAGCCGCCGCCGAGCAGGGCCGCGACGATCGCCATCGCGCCATGGTCGGCGCCGAAGACGCCCGCGGCCAGCGCCGCGCCGGCGGGAATCCGGATGGCGGTGTGGACCAGGTCCCAGAGCGAATCCAGCCCCGGGATCTTGTCGGCGAAGAACTCGACGAAGACCATGAAGCCGCTCACCGCCAGCACCGCCGGATGCCCCAGCAGCTGCAGCCCGCCGGGCAGCGGCACCCAGCCAAAATGCCCCGCCATGCCGGTCAGCAGCACCACCAGGTAGAGCCGCACGCCGCTGGCCCAGCCCAGCGCGGCGGCCAGCGCCAGCAGTTGGGGCAGGTCGAGTTCAGGCACGGCGCGTCACTCGCGCGCGGCCAGCCACGCCGGCCGGCGCTTCTGCAGGAACGCCTGCACGCCCTCGCGGCCCTCGTCGCTGGCGCGGATGTCGGCGATGCCCTGGACGGTGCGCGCGATCAGGGCGTCGTCGATCTCGCGGCCGGCGACGTCGGCGACCAGCCGCTTGCACGCGCCCACGGCGTCGGGGCCGGCGCCGCGCAGCGCCTTCAGGAGCTGGTCGACCTGCGCGTCGATCGCCTCCGCCGCGTCGACCACCTCGTGCACCAGGCCCAGCCGGTGCGCCTCGGCGGCCGTGAAGCGCTCGGCCGTGAGGAAATAGCGCTGCGCGGCGCGCGCGCCCATGGCGCGGATCACGTAGGGGCTGATGGTGGCCGGCACCAGGCCGATCCTCACCTCGCTCAGGCAGAACCAGGCGGTGTCGACGGCGACGGCCATGTCGCAGGCCGCGACCAGTCCCATGCCGCCGGCGTAGACGTCGCCCTGCACGCGCGCGATGGTCGGCTTGGGGCACTCGGCGATGGTGCGCAGCATGGCGGCGAGCTTGCCGGCGTCGGCCAGGTTCTCCTCGCGCGTGTAGCCGGCCATGCGGCGCATCCAGTTCAGGTCGGCACCGGCGCAGAAGGCGGTGCCCCGGGCGCCGAGCACGATGGCGCGCACGGCCGGCATGGCGCCGGCCTCGGCGAAGGCGCGCGTCAGCTCGTCGATGGCGACATCGTCGAAGGCGTTGCGCGCGTCGGGGCGATCCAGCCAGATGCGGGCCACGGCGCCATCGGCGTCGAGGGCGAGTTCGAGGGTGGTGAAGTTCATGTCGATGTCCTTGGGGTCGTCCGGCCCGGTCACATGCGGAAGACGCCGAACTTCGGCTCCGGCACCGGCGCGTGGCGCGCGGCGGCCAGGCCCAGGGCCAGCACGCGGCGGGTGTCGGCCGGGTCGATGACCCCGTCGTCCCACAGCCGCGCGGTGGCGTAGTAGGGATGGCCCTGCGCCTCGTACTGGCGGCGCAGGGGCGCCTTGAAGGCTTCTTCTTCCTCGGCGCTCCAGGTGCCGCCCTTGCCCTCGATGCCGTCGCGCTTGACGGTCGCCAGCACGCTGGCGGCCTGCTCGCCACCCATCACGCTGATGCGCGCGTTGGGCCACATCCACAGGAAGCGCGGCGAGAACGCCCGGCCGCACATGCCGTAGTTGCCCGCGCCGAAGCTGCCGCCGATGATCACCGTGAACTTCGGCACGTTGGCCGTGGCCACGGCCGTCACCATCTTGGCGCCGTGGCGCGCGATGCCTTCGTTCTCGTACTTGCGCCCCACCATGAAGCCGGTGATGTTCTGCAGGAACACCAGCGGGATCTTCCGCTGGCAGCACAGCTCGATGAAGTGCGCGCCCTTCTGCGCCGACTCGGAGAACAGGATGCCGTTGTTCGCGACGATGCCCACGGGCATGCCCTCGATCTCGGCGAAGCCGCACACCAGCGTGGCGCCAAAGCGCGCCTTGAACTCGTGGAACTCGCTGGCGTCGACGATGCGCGCGACGATCTCGCGCACGTCGAAGGGCTTGCGCGTGTCGGTGGGGATGACGCCGTAGAGCTCCTCGGCCGGCAGGGCTGGCGGCGTGCCGGGCGGCGCGGGCGCGACCGGCCGGTTCAGGTTGGCCACGGCCGAGCGCGCCAGCGACAGCGCGTGCAGGTCGTTCCTCGCCAGGTGGTCGACCACGCCGGACAGCCGCGTGTGCACGTCGCCCCCGCCCAGGTCCTCAGCCGTCACCACCTCGCCGGTGGCCGCCTTCACCAGCGGCGGGCCGCCCAGGAAGATGGTGCCCTGGTCCTTCACGATGATCGACTCGTCGCTCATGGCCGGCACGTAGGCGCCGCCGGCCGTGCACGAGCCCATCACCACGGCGATCTGCGCGATGCCCCGGGCGCTCATCTGCGCCTGGTTGTAGAAGATGCGCCCGAAGTGGTCGCGGTCGGGAAAGACCTCGTCCTGGTTGGGCAGGTTGGCCCCCCCGGAGTCGACCAGGTAGATGCACGGCAGGTGGTTCTGCTCGGCGATCTCCTGGGCGCGCAGGTGCTTCTTGACGGTCAGCGGGAAGTAGGTGCCGCCCTTCACGGTGGCGTCGTTGCACACGATCATGCAGTCGACCCCGCTGACGCGGCCGATGCCGGCGATGAGGCCGGCGCCGGGCGCGGACTCGGCGCCCGCCTGGTCGAGGTACATGCCGCCCGCCGCCAACGGCGCGATCTCCAGGAACGGCGTGCCGGGGTCGAGCAGCTCGGCCACGCGCTCGCGCGGCAGCAGCTTGCCGCGCGCGACGTGCTTGGCGCGCGCGGCCTCGCCGCCGCCGGCCTCCACCCGGGCGAAGCGCTGGTGGAGGTCGTCCACCAATGCGCGCATCGCCGCCGCGTTGGCCTGGAAATCCGCGGAGCGGGCGTTGAGTCGGGTCTCGATTCTGCTCATGGCTGGCTGGTCCTCGGTGCGGTCGTCATGCGGTCTTGACCTCGTCGAGCCCCAGGCGCTCGCGCATGGTCTCGCGGATCCTGAACTTCTGGATCTTGCCGGTCACGGTCATCGGGAAGGCGTCGACGAACTGGATGTAGCGCGGCACCTTGTAGTGCGCGATGCGCCCGGCGCAGAAGGCGCGGACGTCGTCCTCGGTCGGGTGCTGGCCGGGGCGCGGAATGATCCAGGCGCACAGCTCCTCGCCGTACTTCGCATCGGGCAGCCCCACCACCTGCACGTCCTGCACCTGCGGATGGCCGTAGAGGAACTCCTCGATCTCGCGCGGGTAGATGTTCTCGCCGCCGCGGATCACCATGTCCTTGCTGCGCCCGACGATGTTGACGTAGCCCTCGGCGTCCATGGTGGCGAGGTCGCCGGTGTGCATCCAGCCGTCCGCGTCGATCGCCTCGCGCGTGCGCGCCGGATCGTCCCAGTAGCCGTGCATCACCAGGTAGCCGCGCGTGCACAGCTCGCCCGAGACGCCGCGCGGCACGGTCTGGCCGGTCTGCGCGTCGATGATCTTCACCTCGACGTGCGGCTGCACCGTGCCGACGGTGGCCACGCGCTGTTCCAGCGGCGTGTCGGTGGAACTCTGGCAGCTCACCGGGCTGGTCTCGGTCATGCCGTAGGCGATGGTGATCTCGCGCAGGTTCATGCGCTCGACCACGCGCTTCATCACCTCGATGGGGCAGGCGGTGCCGGCCATGATCCCGGTGCGCAGCGTGGACAGGTCGAACTCGGCGAAGCGCGGGTGATCGAGCTCGGCGATGAACATCGTCGGCACGCCGTGCAGGGCGGTGCAGCGCTCGGCCTGCACCGTCTCCAGCACCGACAGCGCGTCGAAGCCGTCGTTCGGGAACACGATCGTGCTGCCGTGCGTGAGGCACGCCAGGCTGCCCAGCACCATGCCGAAGCAGTGGTACATCGGCACCGGGATGCACAGGCGGTCGGCCGGCGTCAGCTTCATGCACTCGCCGATGAAGAAGCCGTTGTTCAGGATGTTGCGGTGCGTGAGCGAGGCCCCCTTAGGAAAACCGGTGGTGCCGCTGGTGAACTGGATGTTGACGGGCTCGTCGGCGCGCAGGGTGCGCTGCACCTCGGCCACGCGCGGGTCGTGCGCGTCGCCGCCGGCGAGCAGGCGCGAGAAGCGGCGCATGCCGGGGACGTCGTCGTCACGGGGACCGGCCGGCGCTGTCGCATCAGGCACGGCGCCGTCGATCCACACCACGTGGCGCAGCGTGGGCAGGCGCGCGGCCCGCAGGCGCGCCGCCCCGGTCGTGTCGTCGGCATCGGTGCCGGCCAACTCCGGCACCAGCTCGCGCAGCATGCCCAGGTAGTCGCTGGTCTTGAAGCGCGCCATCGTCACCAGCGCCGCGCAGCCGACCTTGTTCAAGGCGTATTCGACCTCGGAGGTGCGGTAGGCCGGGTTGATGTTCACCAGCACCAGGCCGACCTTGGCCGTGGCGATCTGCAGCATCAACCAGGCCGCGTTGTTGTGCGACCAGATGCCCACGCGCTCGCCCGGCGCCAGGCCCAGGCGCAGCAGCGCGCTGGCGAGGCGGTTCGCGTCGTCGTGCAGCGCGCGGTAGGTGAAGCGCAGGCCCTCGTGGCGGCTGACCAGCGCCTCGTGGTCGGGCCGCGCGGCGACCATGGCGTCGAAGAAGTCGCCCAGCGTCGCCTCGATCAGCGCAACGTCGGTGGCGCCTTTCGCATGGCTCGGATTCATGTCGGTGTCTCCTGTCTTGCTTCCCCGCCCCTGGCGGGAAGAGAACCGTTCAGGCCGTCTCGGCGAACAGTTCGCGGCCGATCAGCATGCGGCGGATCTCGCTGGTGCCGGCGCCGATCTCGTAGAGCTTGGCGTCGCGCCACAGGCGCTCCACCGGAAAGTCCTTGGTGTAGCCCACGCCGCCCAGCGCCTGGATCGCCTCGCCGGCCATCCAGGTCGCCTTCTCGGCCGAATACAGGATGGCGCCGGCGGCGTCCTTGCGGAAGGCGCGCGCGTGGTCGTTGCGGTCGCAGGCCTTGCCCACCGCGTAGACGTAGGCGCGCGTGGCCTGCCAGGTCGAGTACATGTCGGCGAGCTTGCCCTGCATGAGCTGGAACTCGCCGATGCTCTGGCCGAACTGCTTGCGCTCGTGGACGAACGGGATCACCGCGTCCATGCAGGCGGCCATGATGCCCAGCGGGCCGCCCGAGAGCACGGCGCGCTCGTAGTCGAGCCCGCTCATCAGCACCCGGGCGCCCTGTCCCTCGCCGCCCAGCACGTTCTCCTCGGGCACCTCGCAGTCGTCGAAGAACAGCGGGTAGGTGTTGGAGCCGCGCATGCCCAGCTTGTCGAGCTTGGTGCCGGCGGAGAAGCCCTTGAAGCCCTTCTCCACGATGAAGGCCGTCATGCCGCGCGCGCCCATCTCGGGCTCGGTCTTCGCGTAGATGACCAGGGTGTCGGCGTCGCCGCCGTTGGTGATCCACATCTTGCCGCCGTTGAGCACGTAGCGGTCGCCGCGCTTCTCGGCGCGCAGCTTCATGCTGACGACGTCGGAGCCGGCGCCGGGCTCGCTCATGGCCAGCGCGCCGACGTGCTCGCCGCTCACCAGGCCCGGCAGGTACCTCGCCTTCTGCGCGGCGCTGCCGTTGCGGTGGATCTGGTTGACGCACAGGTTGGAGTGCGCGCCGTAGGACAGGCCCACGGAGGCCGACGCGCGCGAGACCTCCTCCATGGCCACGATGTGGGCCAGGTAGCCCAACTCCGTGCCGCCGTACTCCTCCTTCACGGTCATGCCGTGCAGGCCGAGGTCGCCCAGCTTCTTCCACAGGTCGTGCGGGAACAGGTTGTCGGCGTCCACCGCGGCCGCGCGCGGCGCGATCTCCCGGGCGGCGAAGTCGGCGATGGCCTCGCGCAGGGCGTCGACGGTCTCGCCGAGGTCGAAATCCAGTCCGGGCAGTTCGGATGCGGGCATGGGGCGTGTCTCCTCTGGGTGGGATGGTCGTGCGAGGCCCCAGCTTACGCCGGACACGGGCACACAGGGCGCCACGGAGGTTGCAGATCGTGCCACGCGGCTTCGAGAATCCGGGGCCCGCCGATGGTCTTTGGCCGATCGGCCCGGGCTGCTGCATGATTTTGGCGTCGCAACCCTTCCGAGACCCCCATGGACAGCCTCCAAGCCCTGTTTTCCGACCCCACCGCGTGGGCCGCCCTGCTGGCGCTGGTGATCATGGAGGTCGTGCTGGGCATCGACAACCTGATCTTCATCTCCATCCTGTCGAACAAGCTGCCCGAGCACCAGCGCAAGAACGCGCGGCGCATCGGCATCGGCCTGGCGCTGGTGATGCGCCTGGCGCTGCTGTCGATGATCGCGTGGATCGTCGGGCTGACCGCGCCGGTGTTCGACCTCGGCTGGAGCGGCCCGCCCGACGCCGCCGGCCGGCCGGGCTTCGAGACGCAGTTCTCCTGGCGCGACCTGATCCTGATCACGGGCGGCCTGTTCCTGATCTGGAAGGCGACCAAGGAGATCCACCACGCCGTCGACCCCGCGCCCACGCCCGGCGTCTTCGACACCACCGCCCCCAAGGCCACCGTGGCGCTGTCCTCGGTGCTGGTGCAGATCGTGCTGCTGGACATGGTGTTCTCGGTCGACTCGATCCTCACCGCCGTGGGCATGACCGACAACCTCGCCGTGATGGTGATCGCCGTCATCACCGCCGTCACGGTGATGCTGCTGGCCGCCGAGCCGCTGGCCAACTTCATCAACCGCAATCCGACGGTGGTGATGCTGGCGCTGGGCTTCCTGCTGATGATCGGCGCGGTGCTGATCGCCGACGGCTTCGGCGTGCACGTGCCCAAGGGCTACATCTACGCGGCGATGGCGTTCTCCACGCTGGTCGAGGCGCTCAACATGTTCTCCCGCCGCGCGCAGCAGCGCAAGACGGCGTCGCAGTCCTCCGGACCGGCGTGACCGAGCGGGCGCGCGCCCCGCGCGCGGCGACGCCCATGGCGTTCGTGCGCGCCGTCGTCGCGGCCTACGCGCACCGGGGCCGCGACCCGGCCGGCGCCCTGCAGGCCGCGCGCATCGCGCCGGGCGAGGTCGACCTGCCGGACGGGCGCGTGACGGCGGCGCAGTTCGAGGCGCTCAACGCCCATGCGATGCAGGAACTCGACGACGAGGCGCTCGGCTGGTTCTCGCGCCGCCTGCCCTGGGGCACCTACGGCATGCTGTGCCGGGCCTCGCTGGGCGCCCCGGACCTGGGCGTCGCGCTCAAGCGGTGGTGCCGCCACCACCGGCTCCTGACCGAGGACATCGTGCTCGAGCTGCGGGTGGAGGACGGCATGGCCCGCGTGCGCATCGAGGAGCGCCGGGCGCTGGACGGCGCCTTGCGCGAGTTCTGCCTGGTGTCGAGCCTGCGCTTCCTGCTGGGCTACGCCTGCTGGGCGGTCGACTCGCAGATCGCCCTGCGCGAGGCGGACTTCCCGTTCGCGGCGCCGCCGCACCGCGACGCCTACGGATTGATGTTCGGCCCCGGCGCGCGCTTCGACTCGCCCCGGGGCACCGGCATCGGCTTCGACGAGCGCTACCTCGCGCTGCCCATGCGGCGCGACGAACGCGCCCTGCGGGCGATGCTGCGCCACGCCCTGCCGCTGACGGTGCTGCAGTACCGGCGCGACCGGCTGCTCGGGCGGCGCGTGCGCGAACTGCTTCAGGCCCACGGCACCGACGCCGTGACCGCGCAGACCGTCGCCGGCTGGCTCGCGATCTCGCCGCGCACCCTGCACCGCCAGTTGCGCGAGGAAGGCGCCTCGCTGCAGGCGCTCAAGGACGAGGTGCGCCGGACCCGGGCCTGCGACCTGCTGCGGCGCACCGCGCGGTCCGTGCGGCAGGTGGCGCAGGCGGTGGGCTTCCGGAGCGAGAAGAGCTTCGCCCGGGCCTTCCGCCAATGGACGGGTGAGACGCCGGGAGAGTTCAGGCGCGGCAAATCCTGACAGGGCGCGACTTTGCGACGATCGAGGATTGATTCGCCCGAAGTCGCTCAAGTCGGCCCGGGATGCGCCGACATGCAAGGTTCGGCACCCCCCAACGACACTTCCCCGGACGGCACGGAACCTCGAGCGATGAGCCCAGACGCACGCAACGACGACCCGACGGACGAACCCGCCCCCAGCGTGCTGCTCGGGCGACAGCCGATCGTGGACCGCTCGGGCGCCCTCGTCGCCTACGAGCTGCTGTTCCGGGCCGGTTTCGCCAACACCGCCACGATCTCGGACGACGGCAAGGCGACCGACCAGGTGATCCTCAACGCGCTCGCGCAGTTCGGCGTGGCCGCCAGCCTGGGCGCGCACCGGGGCTTCATCAACATCGGGCGCGCCTCGCTGCGCTCGGACACCCTCTACCTGCTCGAACCCGGCCGCTTCACGCTGGAGATCCTGGAGAACGTGGCCATCGACGCCGAAGTGGCGGCGGGCTGCTGCCGGCTGCGCCAGGCCGGCTTCCAGATCGCGCTGGACGACGTGGTCTCGATCGAGCGCATCCCGGCGTCGGTGCTGGCGCTGGTGGACGTGGTCAAGATCGACCTGCGCAGCGTCATCGCCGCCGAGCTGCCGCTGATCGTCCGCGCGGCCCACGCCGCCGGCTGCCGGGTGCTGGCCGAGAAGGTTGAGACGCGGGAGGAATTCCGCCGCATCCTGGACCAGGGCGCCGACCTGTTCCAGGGCTACTTCTTCGCCCGCCCGGAGGTCCTGCGCCAGAGCCAGGTCAGCGCCTCGCAGCTGGCCCTGCTCCAGCTGAGCAACGTGCTGGCCGGCGATCCGAGCCTGACGGAGCTGCAGCGGGAGGTCAAGCGCAACCCGGTGCTGCTGGCCCAGCTGATGAAGTTCGCGAACTCGGCCTTCGCCTCGGCACGGCCCGACCTCACGGTGGGCGAGGCGATCGCGCGCATCGGCACCCGGCAGCTGGCGCGGCTCGCGCAGCTGCTGCTGTTCGCCAGCGACGGCCGCGAGCGCCTGGAGGACGACCCGCTGCTGCAGCTGGTCAGCACGCGCGCGCGCTTCATGGAACTGATGGCCTGCGCGATCCGCCCGGGCGACGACGCCTTCGCCGACGCCGCCTTCCAGACCGGCGTCTTCTCGCTGATGCACGTGGTGGTGCAGCAGACCAGCGAGCAGCTGCTCGAGCAGGTCCGCCCGGGCGCGCGCATCCAGGCGGCCATCCTGCGGCTGGACGGCGAACTGGGCGACCTGCTGCGCGTCGCCCAGCTCATGGAGGATTTCGAGCCCGTGGAGACGGCCGTGCCGATGCGCCGCCACGGTCTCGACCCGGACCGCCTGAACGCGCTGTTCGCGCGCGCGGCGCTCGAGATCCTGGGCAGCGCCTGAGGCGGTGCGACAAAGGGGTCAAGTCGATGCGCCATCGGCCGATACACAGTCCAGAATGACCGTGAAACCCCAGGGTGCGCCGCATCGTGCGATCGTGCGCGGGACGCCGTCCGGCGCTCGGCGACCCGCCGCACCCTTCCGACAAAGGTACCTTCCATGACCGAGACCCCGGCACCGGCCTTCGACACGCCCCGCCTCGTCGAGCGGCTCGACGCCCTGCCCGAGACCGCGCTCGACGACCTCGACTTCGGCGTCATCGGCTTCGACGCCGCCAACGTCGTGCGCCGCTACAACGCCTACGAATCCAGGGCCGCCGGCCTGTCGTCCGCGCGCGTGCTCGGCCACGACCTGTTCACGGCCGTCGCGCCCTGCATGAACAACTACCTCGTGGCCCAGCGCTTCGAGGACGCGGCGGCCGAGGGCAGCGAACTCGACGCCACCATCGACTACGTGCTCACCCTGCGCATGCGCCCGGTGAAGGTGCGCCTGCGGCTGCTGGCCGCGCCGGCGGCCGACCACCGCTACGTGCTCGTCCAGCGCTCGCTGTGAGCGCCACCGTGATGACGCAGGCCGAGCTGGACGACTACGAGGCGCTGCTGCAGTTCCTCTACATCGCGCCCATCGGGCTGGCCCAGATCCGCGCCGACGGCGAGATCGTGATGGTCAATCCGCTGTGCGCCCAGTTGCTGATGCCGCTGTCGCGCGACGGCGACCTCTCCAACCTGTTCGTCGCGCTGGAATCGGTGGCGCCCGACCTGCACCACCGCACCGGCGGCTTCGGCGCGCCCAGCGGCATGGTGTGCGACGCCATGCACCTGCACGTGGACGCCGGGCGCGGCGGCCGCCCGGACACGCAGGTGCTGTCGCTGAGCCTGCTCAAGCTCGACGAGGAGCGCTTCATGGCCGTGCTCGGGGACGTGACCCGGACGGTGCGCCAGGAGCGCGAGCTGCGCCAGAGCCAGGCCTGGATCCACACCCTGGTCACGGGGCTGGTCGACTACGCCCTGGTGTCGCTCGACGAGCACGGCCGCTGCCAGGACTGGAACCCCGGCATCGAGCGCGTGACCGGCTTCGGGCAGGCCGACGTGCTGGGCGCCAACTACGCGATCTTCCACCCCGCCTCCGACATCCAGCCCGAGGCGCGCGCGGCCGACCGCCTGCGCGAGGCCGACCACGCCGGCTGGAGCCTGGACGAAGGCTGGCGCCAGCGCGCCGACGGGACGCGCTACTGGGGCAGCTGCCTGGTCGTGCCGGTGCACGAGCCCGGCCACCCGCCGGCCGGACCGCGCGGCTACAACCTGATCCTGCGCGACATCTCCGATCGCCGCGAGGCCACCGACGCGATGCGCCGCTCGCTCTGGTGCGACCACCTCACCGGGGTGTCGAACCGGCGCGTGCTGTTCGAGACCGCCGACGCCGAAATCCAGCGCTGGCACCGCGTGCCGCGCCCGCTGTCGGTGGTGATGATCGACGCCGACCACTTCAAGCGCATCAACGACCACCACGGCCACGCCGCCGGCGACGCCGTGCTGCGCCACCTGGCCACCGCCATGGTCGCCAGCTTCGGCCTGAACGACACCGTCGCCCGCCTGGGCGGCGAGGAATTCGTCGCCCTGCTGCCGGGCACCACCGGCGAGGCCGCCGTCGCCGCGGCCGAACGCCTGTGCCGGGCGATCGAGGCCCAGCCCGTGCGGGTGGGCGAGCACGTGATCCACTACACCGTCAGCGCCGGCGTCGCCATCATGGAAGCGGACCTGGCCAACGTCGACGGGCTGCTGCAGCGCGCCGACACGGCCATGTACGCCGCCAAGGCGCGCGGGCGCAACCGCGTCGCGCGGTGGGAACCCGGGCTGAGCGAGGCGAGGCGTCCCGGCGCGCGTCCCGGTGGCGCCTGATTCCCCGGCCCGCCCGCCCGCCGTCATGTCCGAAGGAACCTCCACCGCGTACGAGGCCCTGGTCCAGTTCCTCTACCGCGCCCCGATCGGTCTGGTGCAGACCTCGCTCGCGGGCGACATCGCCATGATCAACCCGATGGCGGCGCAGCTGCTGATGCCGCTGGCCGTGGACGGCGCGCTGTTCAATCTGTTCGACGTGCTGGCGCCGGTCGCGCCGCAGCTGCGGGACCTGACGCGGCGCCCCGACGAGGACGGCGGCATGATCTGCGACGCGCTGCACCTGGCGATGCCTCCCGCCGCGCGCGGCGGCGCCGCGCCCCGCACGCTGGCGCTGCAGCTGCTGCGGCTGGACGACGCGACCCTCATGGCCGCCCTGAGCGACGCCACCGCCGCCGTGCAGCACGAGCAGCAGCGCCTGAGCGCCCGCGTGCACGCGGCCACCCGCATCGACGGCCTGACCACCCTGCCCAACCGCCTGGCGCTGCTCGAGGCCATCGACGGCGCGCTGGAACGCCGGGCACACGACCCCGGCGCGCGCTGGGCCGTGCTGCTGGTCAACGCCGACCGCTTCGAGCGCATCAACGTCACGCGCGGCCCGGCCGCCGGCGACGCCGTGCTGCAGGGCATGGCCGGTCGCCTCCGGGCGATCGCCGCCGGCATGGCGGGTGCCCTGGCGGCGCGCTTCGGCAGCGACGAATTCGCCCTGCTGGTGCGCCTGGACGAGCTTGGCGGGTCCGTCGCGGACGACGACCTCGCCGCCTGCGAGGCGCTGGCCCGCCGGCTGGTCGAGGCCCTGGGCGTGCCCCACGTCGTCGGGCGGGTCGCCCCGGACGGCGACGACGGCGCCGAGGCCGGCGTGCACGCCAGCGCGAGCGTCGGCGTGGTGCGCATCGGTGCCTCGCACGGCCATGCCATGGCCGTGATGCAGGACGCCGGCCTCGCGCTGCGCGAGGCCAAGCGCCTGGGCGGCGCGCGTCACGGCGTGTTCACCGCCGAGTTGCGCGCCCGGGCCCGCCAGCGCGGCAGCCTGGAGGCCGACCTGCGCCGCGCCCTGGACGACTCCCAGCTGTTCGTCGTCTACCAGCCGATCGTCTCGCTGGCCGACGACACGGTCGCGGGCATGGAGGCGCTGGTGCGCTGGCGCCATCCGCAACTCGGCATCGTGCCTCCGGACCGGTTCATCGGCATCGCCGAGGAGACCGGGCTGATCGTGGTGCTGGGCGAATGGGTGCTGCGCCAGGCCTGCGACCGGCTCGCCGCCTGGCAGCGCGGCCTGGGGCCGCTGGCGCCGCGCTCGATGTCGGTCAACCTCTCGCGCGCCCAGGTCCTGGAACCCTCGATCGTCGGCACCGTGGCGCGCGCGCTGGCCGCGAGCCGGCTGGACGCGGGCGCGCTGCAGCTGGAGGTCACCGAGAGCCTGGCGGCGCAGGACGCCATCGTCCAGCAGCGCCTGGGCGACCTCAAGGCGCTGGGCCTGACCCTGGCGCTCGACGACTTCGGCACCGGCTACTCGTCGCTCGCGAGCCTGCACCTGCTGCCGGTGGACGTGGTGAAGATCGACCGCTCCTTCGTGAGCCAGTCGGTCACCAGCGCGCACCACCGGGTGCTGATCGAGGCGGTCGTGAAGGTCGCGCGCAGCCTGGGCATGACCACCGTGGCAGAGGGCGTGGAGACCGCCGAGCAGGCCGGGCTGCTCGCCACGCTCGACTGCGACAAGTCCCAGGGCTATTTCTACGCCCGGCCGCTGCCGGCGGAAGAGGCCACGGCGTGGCTGCGGGCGCGGGCGGACCGGACGATGCGCCGGGCGGCCTGAGCCCGCCTCACACCGGCACCCGCACGATCGTCGCCTGCATCAGCGCGACCAGCCGGGGGTCGTCGTCGCCCGCGCCCGCGAAGGCGCGCACTTCCCCGGTGCACACCGTCAGCAGCCGGCCGGCGTTCACGACGCGGCCGATGGCCAGGAAGCGCGCGCCGACGGCCGGGCACAGCAGGTTGATCTTGAACTCCGCCGTGACGACCTCGAAGCCCGCCGGCGCCTGGGTGAGCGCCGCGTAGCCGCAGGCGTTGTCGACGATGGCCGTGGTCGCGCCGGCGTGCAGGTAGCCGTGCTGCTGGGACAGCGCCCGCGCGTACGGCAGCGCGATGTGCACCTCGCCGTCGTCGACGCGCGCGAGCGTGGCGCCCAGGGTCCGCATCAGGCCCTGGGCGTCGAAGCTGGCCCGGACCCGGTCGTGGATCGTCGGCATGGACATCGCGACGGCGCTCGGGACCGCGCCCTCAGCGCCAGGCCGCCAGCACGGCCGGCAGCTCGGCCATGTCCGTGAAGAGGCACGCGACGCCGGCCTCGCGCAGGGCGATGGCGCCGCTGTGGCCCGGGCCGCCGGGGCTGTAGCCGAACACGGTGGCGCCGGCGGCGACGCCGGCGGTGGCGCCGGTCACGGTGTCCTCGATCACGGCGCAGCGCGCCGGATCGACCCCCAGCGCCGCCGCCGCCGCCAGGTAGACGTCGGGAAAGGGCTTGGAGCGCGGCGTCTCGTGGCCGCTGAAGACGCGGCCCTCGAAGGCGTCGAGCAGGCCGATCTTGCGCAGTTGCAGCTCGATCTTGCCGCGGTCGGCGCCGGAGGCGCAGGCGATGCGCCCGCCCAGCGCCGCGTGCAGCGCCCGCACCGCCCCCGGGGCGCCGGCCACCTCCACCAGCGCGCGGTCGAGCGCCTCGTTGCGGCGCGCCCAGAAGCCGCGCAGCCACTCGGGCGTGACGGGCCGTCCGGTGCGCGCCTCGATCAGCGCCGCCTCGTCCTTGACGGCCTTGCCCACGAACAGGCGCATGCACTCGGCCTGCGTCAGCGTCCAGCCGGCCTCCTCCAGCATGTCGCGCAGCACGCCGTTGGTGATGGGCTCGGAGTCGACCAGCACGCCGTCGCAGTCGAACAGCACCGCATCGAAGGGGATCGCCAGGGCTGCGGGGGAGGAAGGGGAAGGGATGGGCAGGGTCATGCGTTCATCGTAGCAAGCGGGCCGGTGCCCGCTCAGGGACGCTCGCTGCGGATCGGGATGTACATCTCGCCGCCGGCCGCCCTGAACTCGGCGGACTTGGCGGCCATGCCGTCGGAGACCGCCGCCGCCTCGTCCAGCCCGCGCCGCGCGGCGTACTCGCGCACCTCCTGGGTGATCTTCATGGAGCAGAACTTCGGCCCGCACATGGAGCAGAAGTGCGCGCTCTTGCTGGCGTCCTTGGGCAGGGTCTCGTCGTGGAAGTCGCGCGCAGTGTCGGGGTCGAGACCGAGGTTGAACTGGTCCTGCCAGCGGAACTCGAAGCGCGCCTTGCTCAAGGCGTCGTCGCGCGAGCGCGCGCCCGGATGGCCCTTGGCGACATCGGCCGCGTGGGCGGCGATCTTGTAGGCGACGATGCCCTGCTTGACGTCGTCGCGGTCGGGCAGCCCCAGGTGCTCCTTGGGCGTGACGTAGCACAGCATGGCGGTGCCGGCCCAGCCGATCATGGCCGCGCCGATGGCGCTGGAGATGTGGTCGTAGCCCGGCGCGATGTCGATGGTCAGGGGCCCCAGCGTGTAGAACGGCGCCTCGTGGCAGTGTTTCAACTGCTCGTCCATGTTGGCCTGGATCATGTGCATGGGCACGTGGCCGGGGCCCTCGATCATGGTCTGGACGTCGTGCTTCCAGGCCACCTTCGTGAGTTCGCCCAGGGTGCGCAGCTCGGCGAACTGGGCCTCGTCGTTGGCGTCGGCGCCGCTGCCCGGGCGCAGGCCGTCGCCCAGCGAGAAGCTCACGTCGTAGGCCTTCATGATGTCGCAGATGTCCTCGAAGCGCTCGTACAGGAAGCTCTCCCTGTGGTGGGCGATGCACCACTTGGCCATGATCGAGCCGCCGCGCGAGACGATGCCCGTCATGCGGTCGGCCGTCAGGTGGATGAACGGCAGGCGCACGCCGGCGTGGATGGTGAAGTAGTCCACGCCCTGCTCGGCCTGCTCGATCAGCGTGTCGCGGTAGATCTCCCAGGTCAGGTCCTCGGCCACGCCGCCGACCTTCTCCAGCGCCTGGTAGATCGGCACCGTGCCGATGGGCACCGGCGCGTTGCGCACGATCCAGTCGCGCGTGGTGTGGATGTTGCGGCCGGTGGACAGGTCCATCACGTTGTCGGCGCCCCAGCGGATCGCCCAGACCAGCTTCTCCACCTCCTCCTCGATGCTGGAGGTGACGGCCGAGTTGCCGATGTTGGCGTTGATCTTGACCCTGAAGTTGCGCCCGATGGCCATCGGCTCGACCTCCGGGTGGTTGATGTTGGCCGGGATGATGGCGCGCCCGCGCGCCACCTCGTCGCGCACGAACTCCGGCGTGACGATCCTGGGGATCGCGGCGCCCATCGGGTTGCCCGCGACGCGCCTGGCGCGCGCCTCGTCGGTCAGGTACTCGGCCATCCACGCGCGCTTGCCGTTCTCGCGCAGGGCGACGTACTCCATCTCGGGCGTGACGATGCCGCGCCGCGCGTAGTGCATCTGCGTGACGTTGGCGCCGGCCTTCGCGCGGCGCGGCGTGCGCTGCAGGGCGGCGGCGTCGCCGCGCAGGCGCTCGATGCGCTCGCGCTCCTGGCGCGTCTGGGCGTCGCCGTCCTGGCGCGCGCCGTCGTCCAGCGCACGGTGCGCCCGGCCCTCGTAGGACTCGGTGTCGCCGCGCTCGGCGATCCAGGCGCCGCGCACGTCGGGCAGGCCCCGGCGCACGTCGATGTCGGCCGTCGGGTCGGTGTAGGGGCCGGAGGTGTCGTAGAGCGAGACCACCTCGCCGTTGGTCAGCGCGACGTCGCGCACCGGCACGCGCAGATCGGCGCGGCTGCCCACGATGGCGGATTTGGTGGAGGCGGGAAAGGGCGCGCGCGTCAGCGCGAGCAGCGGGGCGAACTTGTCGATGGCGTTCATGGGGCGGGGCACTCCGTCGTCCGGGTTGGATGGGGTGCTCCGCGATCGCTCGACGGACCCGCGGCCCCACGCAACGAAGGGGGACCACCGGATCAGGGGAACTGCAGCTCTTCTTCCGCCGGTACTAACCGGTTCAAGTTCGCGGGTTCGGCGTCGTGTGTCGCCATCTCAGCACGCTGTTCGCGCGTGCACCCCGGAGCATCGCGGATTCTAGGGGCCCGGAGGCGGGCGTCCAAGCGCCTCGACCCCCGGGGAAGCCCCGAGACGCAGGCCATGCGTGCCCACCGCCTCGGCGATGTCGTCGTCGTGCGTGACCAGCAGCAGCGCCGTGCCGCCGTCCGCCGCGCCGTCGGCCGCGTCCTCCTCCAGCGCGTCGAGCAGCACCGCCAGCGCCTCCTGCTGCGTCACCGGGTCCAGGCGCGAGGTCGGCTCGTCGGCGAACAGCAGCGCCGGGCGGGCGATCAGCACCCGCGCCAGGGCGATGCGCTGCAACTCGCCGCCCGAGACCTCCGACGGCCGGCGCGCCAGCACGTCGCCCGGCACGCCCAGGCGCTCCAGCCGCCGCGCCACGGGCTCCCACGGCCGGCCGTGGCGCCGCGCCGCGTCGCGCAGCGTCCGCTCCAGGCCGATGCGCGGGGCGAACGAGGCGACCGGGTCCTGGTAGAGCTTCTGCAGCGCGGTCGAAGCCAGGCCCTCGGCGCGCCGCACCGTGCCCCGGTCGGGCGCCACCAGGCCCAGCAGCACGTTGCCCAGCGTGCTCTTGCCGGTGCCGCTGGGCCCGCGCACGGCCCAGCGCTCGCCGCGCCGGATGTCCAGCTCGAGGCCCTCGAAGAGCAGGCCGCCGCCACCGCCGCCGCCGTGGTCGCCGAAGCCCTTGGCCAGGCCCCGCGCGGCCAGCACCGCCGCGCCGGCCACCGGCGCGGCGCGCTTCGGCCAGCGCGCCGGATCGGCCTCGACCAGACGGCGCGTGAACGGGTGGGCCGGCCGCGCCAGCACCGCGTGCGTGTCGCCCTGCTCCACCACCTCGCCCGCGCGCAGCACGATCAGCCGGCCGCCGAGCGCGCGCGCCACGCGCAGGTCGTGCGTGATGACGACGACGCAGCCGCCGGCCGCCTGGATCGCGCGCATCAGCGCGACCGTGCGGTCGCGCGAGAACGCGTCCAGGCCCTTGGTGGGCTCGTCGGCCAGCAGCACCGGCGCGCCGCCGGCCAATGCCACGGCGGCGGCGGCGCGCTGCGCCATGCCGCCGGAGAGCTGCCACGGATAGCGCCGCGCCGCCGCCGCCAGGCCGGCCGCCGCGAGGTCGCGCCGGGCCGCTTCGGCGGCGCCGGACGCCGTGGCGCCGCGCACCAGCGCGTGCGATTCGGCCAGCTGCGGCAGCACCCGCATCAGCGGGTCGAGCGCGAGCGACGGCTCCTGCGGCAGCAGCGCCAGCGTGCGGCCCCAGAGCGCCCGGCGCGCGCGGGGTGCATCGGCGCGCGTGCGCGTGCCGGCCACCGTCACGGCGCCGCCGGCGCGCAGCGCGGCGGGCAGGTTGCCCATCACGGCCTGCGCCAGCAGCGACTTGCCCGCGCCGCTCTCCCCCAGCAGGGTCAGCGCCTCGCCGGGGCGCAGCGCGAAGGACACGCCGCGCAGCAGCACGCGCGCGCCCACGTGCACCGTCAGGTCGTCGACGGCCAGCAGCACGGGGTCGGTGTGGACCGTGGCGGTGGGGCTCATGCGCCCTCCCCGTCGCCGGCCAGCAGCAGCATTCCCAGCACCAGCGCCATCAGCAGCGCCACCGGCGCGCCGACGAGCCAGGGCGCCTCCTCGTAGTGCGGCAGGGACTCGGTCATCATCGATCCGAGTTCGGGCGTGGGCGGGGGCAGCCCGACGCCGACGAAGCCCAGCGCGGCCAGCGCCAGCACCGCCTGCGCCACGCTGAAGGCCAGCAGCGTGCCCAGCACCGGCGCCAGCGCCGGCAGCAGGTGGCGCCGCAGCACGTAGCCCGGCCCGAAGCCCAGCAGGCGCGAGGCCTGCACGGCATCGCCGGCCAGCACCGGCCGGCTGGCGGCGCGGGCGACGCGGAAATACTCCACCCACAGCGACAGCGCCAGGCCGACGTAGAGCGCCTCGCCGCGCCCCGGCGCCAGTGCCGCGAACAGCAGCACCAGCAGCAGGCCGGGCAACGCCAGGGCGGTGTCGGCCAGCATCACCAGCGCGCGCTCCAGGCGCCCGCCGTGCCAGCTCGCCGCGACGCCCAGCAGCACGCCGGGCACCGCCGCCGTCACGGCCGCCAGCAGCGCCAGCCCGAGCGACAGCCGCGCCGCGTGGGCCAGGCGCGCGAGCACGTCGCGGCCCAGCACGTCGGTGCCCAGCCAGTGCGCGGCGCCCGGCGCGGCCAGGCTGTCGGCCAGCACCTGCCGCGCCGGGTCGACGCCCACCGCCACCGGCCCGAGCAGCGAGAACATCGCCACCGCCGCCAGCACGCACAGTCCGGCGCGACGGCGCCACGCGGCGCGGCGCGACGCCAGGGCCGCCAGCGTGGGGATCGCGAACGCGCCGCCGCTCATCGCGCGCTCCCGGCCCGGCGGCGCGGATCGAGCGCCAGGCAGGCGGCGTCCACCAGCAGGTTGAAGCCCACGAACAGCACCCCCATGCACAGCGCCGCGCCCTGGATCATCGGCACGTCGCGCCCGAAGACCGAATGCACCAGCTCGTGGCCGATGCCCGGCCAGGCGAACAGGGTCTCGACGACCAGCGCGCCCTCGGCCAGGAACACCGCCTGCAGGCCCAGGTACGTGACCACCGGCACCGCCGCCTGGCGCAGGCCGTGGCGCACCAGCGCCTGCGCGTCCGACAGCCCCTTGGTGCGCGCGAACGCGTAGGAGGGCGACAGCGCCACCTCGCGCATGGCGCCGCGCACGACGCGCGCCAGGCCCGCCGCCAGCCCCAGGCCGAGCGTGAGCGCCGGCAGCGCCAGGCTGCCCGCCTCGTGGCCGCCGGCCACCGGCAGCGCGCCCAGGCGCACCGCCACGCCCACCATCAGCAGCACGGCCAGCAGGAACGGCGGCAGCGCGCGCAGCACCACCGCCACGGCCAGCGTGAAGCGGTCGATGCGCCCGCCCGCGTGCAGGCCCGACCAGAGGCCCAGCGGCAGGCCCAGCGCCGCGCCGACGGCCAGCGCCGCCGCCGCCAGCGCCAGCGTCGCGCCCAGCGCGTGCGCGACCTCCTCTTGGACCCGGTCGCCGGTGACCAGCGACACGCCCAGGTCCAGCCGCAGCAGGTCGCCCCACCAGTGCAGCAGGGCCAGGGCGAGCGGGCGGTCCAGGCCGAGTTCGGCGCGCACGGCCGCCGCCGCCGCGTTGCTCACCAGGTCGTGGCCGTAGCGGCCGGCGGCGATGCGCATGGCCATGTCGCCCGGCAGCGCGCGTGCCATGAAGAAGCACAGCGTGCCCACCAGCAGCGCCAGCGCGACGACCTGGCAGGCGCGGCGCAGCAGCAGGCCGGCCCAGGGGGAGCGGAACGTCGTCGGCGGAGTCGCCGGATTCATCGAGCGTGGGTCCGGGGTCGTGGCAGTCGTCGGCGGCGGCGTCGTCATGCGCGCCACCCCATGCGCGTGATGCGGAAGGAGCGCTCCAGCGGATCGAGGCTCACGCCCTCGAGGCGGTCGCCCACCGCCACCTGCAGGCGGTACCAGGCGACCGGGATCACCGGCAGGCCGTCCTGCAGCGCCGATGCCACCCGCGCGCGCAGCACGGCGACACGTCCGGGCGCGGGCGCGGGCCTGCCGCGCTGCAGCTCGGTCAGCGCCGCCACCAGCGCGTCGTCGTGCCAGCCCATGGCGCCCCAGTCGCCGCCGCGCGGCCCGAAGTCCTGCGCCAGGGTGGCGGTCGGGTCGGGCACGCTGGCGTAGTTGCGCGCCGCCAGCGCCAGCCGCAGGCTGCCGTCGCGGTGGCCGATCGGCACGTCGCCGGAATTGCCGATCACCACCCGCACGGCGATGCCGGCCTCGCGCCACTGGGCCTGCAGCGCGGTCGCGATGACGGGCAGTTCCGGGCGGTCGACGAAGGTGCGCAGCGACAGGCCCAGCGGCTGGCCGCCGGGGTCGCGCAGGCCGTCGCTCGCCGGGCGCCAGCCGGCCTCGGCCAGCAGGTGCGCGGCGGCGGCGGGGTCGTGGCGAAGCGGCGCCAGCGCCGGGTCGTGCCAGCCGGCCAGCGTCGGCGGGAACAGCTGCGTGGCGGCCAGTTCGGGGTCGCGCAGCAGCGCCCCGGCGATGCCGGCGCGGTCGATCGCCAGGCTCAGCGCGCGCCGCACGCGCACGTCGGCCAGCGGTCCCGGGCCGGCGTTGACCTTCACGATCACGGTGCGCGGCAGGGTGACCGAGGCGATGCGCGCGGCGCCGCGCCGCCGCAGCCGCGCCAGGCTGACCGGGTCGAGCCCGTAGGCCAGGTCGGCCTGGCCGCCCTCGGCCATCAGGGCGCGGGTCTCGGGCCGGCTCGCGCACAGGTAGGCGACGCGCTCGACGGCCGGGCGCGGGCCGTCCCAGGACCCGGACAGCGCCGTCTCCACGCGCTGCGGCGCCTCGACCACCACCGCGCGGTACGGCCCGCTGCCGACGATGGCGCGCACGGCGCCGTCGGCGGCGTAGCTCGACGGCGCCAGCACCATCGTGCTGCTGTGGGCCAGCAGCGCGGGCAGGCCCGCGTACGGCGCCGACAGTCGGATCGTGACGGCGCCGGCGGCGTCGTCGGGCTCGATGGCCGCCACGGGCGCCGCGCTCAGCAGGGCCGGGGGCGTGCGCGCGGCGCGCAGGCAGCGCGCGACGGCCGTGGCCGTGACCGGCGTGGCGTCGTGGAAGCGCGCGCCGGGGCGCAGTTCGAAGCGCCACGCCAGGCCGTCGTCCGACACCCGCCAGCGCGCGGCCAGGCCGGGCAGCGGCGTGCCGTCGTCGTGCGCCTCCATCAGGGTCTCGGTGACCTGCAGGCGCGTGAAGACGAAGCCGCTGCTCGCGGGCGCGAGCCCGGCGATCTCCCACGGGCCGACGATGCGCAGCGGCGCGCGTCCGCCCGGGCCGGCCGGGGCGGACGGCGTCGCCGCGACCGCGCCGGCGGCCAGCGACAGCCCCAGCGCCGCGCGGCGCGTGAACGCGAAGGCGGCGGCGTCCAGAGGTCCGGTCGCCATCCTCAGAACCTCGCCTGCACGCCGAGCGTGACGGTGCGCGGCAGGCCGGGCGTGACCCAGACGCGGTTGAACGCGCTGGTGTAGTAGGTGCGGTCGAACACGTTGTCGACGTCCAGCGTCAGGCGCAGCGTCGGGTTGATGCGCCAGTAGCCCACCAGCTTGGCCGTGGTGTAGGCCGGCAGGTCGAAGGCCGGGGTGCCGGCATTCGCCTCGGCCTGCGTGCGCGCCTCGCCCAGGCGCCGGCCGGTGTGCGTGAGGCCGCCGCCCACGCCGTAGCGCTGGCCGCTGGCCAGGGCGTCCTCGTACATCGCCAGCACGCTGCCGTTGACCCGGGGGACGTTGAGCAGGCGACCGCCGGTCTCCAGCGTGCCGTCGCGCACGACCTCGACGTCGTTGAGCGACAGGCTGGCGTTGACGCGCCAGTGGCGGCTGAGCTGGCCGGCGAGGTCGAACTCCGCGCCCCGGCTGCGGACCTCGCCCGCCGCCACCGAGAAGCCGGCGTTGGCCGCGTCGGCCGTCAGCACGTTGCGCTTGGCGATGTCGAACAGCGCCACCGTCGCGCCCATGCGCCGGTCCGCACTCTCCCACTTGGCGCCCAGCTCCAGCGCCCGGCCCGACTCCGGCGCGAAGGCCCGCGAGGCGACGTCCGAGCCGGTGTTGGGCCGGAACGAGCGCCCGGTGTTGGCGTACACCGTCCATTGCGCGTCCGGCAGCCAGCTCAGGCCGATGCGCGGCGAGGTCGACGACGGGGTCTGCGTCGTCGTCGCGCCGGTGCGGCGGTTCAGCAGCGACTGGTCGTAGGCGTCGGTGCGCAGGCCGGCGACGAGGCGCCACTGCGGCGCCAAACGGATCGCGTCCTGCACGTAGAGGGCCGTGTTGCGCTGGCGCTCCCGCGTGTCGGTGTTGGGCAGCGGCGTCGGCCGCGCCTGGCCGTAGACCGGGTCGTAGATGTCGATGGCGTAGGGCGCGGCGGCCGTCGGATTGGCGCGCAGCTGCAGCGTGTCCATGTCGAAGCGGAAGCTCTCCAGGCCCAGCAGCAGTTCGTGCTCGACGGCGCCGGTCTTCACCACGCCCTGCAGTTCGGCCTGCAGCGCGATGTCGTCGGAGCCGTAGTCGCGGAAACGCCGCTGGCGCGTCAGGCTGCCGTCCGCGCGCAGGGCGCTGGCCTCGGTCGAGAAGCCCTCGATCGAGGATTCCCGGTAGGACAGGCCGACGCGGCTGCGCCACGCCGGGCTCCATTCGTGCGCGAGCACGAACTGGTGCGTCTGGTTGGTCACCGTCATGGGGCCGTCGCCCGGCTCGCCCAGGAAGGTGCGGCGCGAGATGGCGCCCAGCCGGCCGTTCACCGCCACCACGCCCCGGTCGAGCGGGGTCTCGTGGCGCAGGTACTCGCCCACGTAGTCGAGCACCGTGTCGCGCCCGAGCTTCCAGGTGAAGGCCGGCGCGAGCACCTGGCGCCGCGTGGTGACGGTGTCGCGGAAGCTGTCGCGGTCCTCCACCGCCACGTTCAGCCGGTAGGCGAAACGCTCGCCCAGCGGACCGGTGCTGTCGAAGGCGCCGCGCTTGAGGCCGTGGCTGCCGAGGTAGCCCTCGACGGCGTGGGCGGGCGTCCACTGCGGTCGCTTGGAGACGATGTTGAGCGTGCCGCCGGGCTCGCTGCTGCCGTAGAGCGCGGCGGCCGGGCCCTTCAGGAACTCGATGCGCTCGACGCCGGCGAGGTCGCGCGGCGCGTTGAAGCCCCGGTTGGACGAGAAGCCGTTGAACAGCGTCGCCATGCCGGTGCTGTCGTTGCCCGGCAGGCCCCGGATGGCGACGTTGTCCCAGAGCCCGCCGAAGTTGTTCTGGCGCGAGACGCCGCCGACGTGGTCGAGCACGTCGTCCAGTTTGGTCGCGCCCAGGTCGTCGATGGCCTGGCGGGTGATCACGCGCACCGACTGCGGCAGCTCGCGCAGCGGCAGGTCGGTCTTGGCGCCGGCCGCCTCGTCGGCCTGGTAGACGCCGGATTCGGTGCGGCCGACGACCTCGACGGTGGCGAGGTCGGCGGTGGCTTCGGTCGCGTCGGTGGCGGCGTCGCCGGCGACGGACGCGCCGGCCGGCGCGGTGGCCGGCTGCGCCGACACGGGCGCGGCGAACAGCGCCGCGACGGCCAGCGCGAGCGGCGACGTGCGGGCACGCAGGGAGATTCCCGGGGATTGGAAAGCGGTCATGGCAACGGACATTCGAGAGGTCGGGCACCGGCCGCGCGACGGCGGCGTTCGGCGCCCTGGGAAACGGACGGGCCGCACCGCGCGAATCCTTCGGCGGGCGGCGGGACGGGGACATGCGGGGACGTGCGGACACGTCCGGGAGCGTTCGATGGAACGGCCGGCCCGTCGGCCCCCGCGCGTCAGGTCAGGACGACGACGACGGCGATGGGGGCGCGGACCCGGCGGCGCGCGCGGCCGGCGGATCGCGGGCGGCGAAGCGCCAGCGCTCGGGTCGGGGGACGAAGGCGACTTCGTCGCGCGGGAACACCGGGCCGGTGGCGACGGCGGCCGGCGGCGCGGGCGGCGACGCGGCGAACGCCGAGGCGATCTGCGCATAGGCCGCGCACCACGCGCACAGGGTCTCGAGCGCCGTGCCGCCGTGGCCGCCGGCGCCCGTGGCCGTGACGTCCGCGCCTTCCTGCACGCCCGCCGCCGCCGGGCCGGTCCGCGCGTCGGCGTCGAGGAAGGCGGCGGTGGCGGCCGAGGCGAGGGCCGGCGAAACCGGTGCGGGCGCGGGCGGCGGTCCGCCATCGGCCAGCGCCGCCGCCGCCCGCGCGATGCGCTGCTGGATGTGCGACGCCTCGTGCGCGGGCAGGCCCACCACCGTGTGGAAGCACACGGCGAGCAGCAGGAGACGGATCAGGACGCGGCGCAGGAACATGGGGAAGAAGGGGGCGAATCTTACGGGCTCGACATGTCGGGCACGGGTCGCGGTGCGCCGGACCGCCACCGTGGCGGGCATCGCGCGCGGCGCTGCGCGTGTCTTCCCGGGGTTGCGCGCACGGGTCACGGGCACAAGAATTGCTCGTCCGCGACGTCCCGTCGCCTCACGGCGTGCGCCGGCGCGGTCCCGCCCGGCCGGTGCCCGTGACCCCGTTCACGCGTCGGAGACACGCCCTCGCTCCCGCGATGCCCCTTTGCCTTTTCGCCCGCGCCTTCCCGGAACCACCGACATGACCACCACTTCCCCCACGACGACCCGCCGCCGCCTCAACGCCCTGGCCCTGGCCCTGGGCACGCTGCTGACGACGGCGGCGACCACCGCCACGCTGCTCGGCGCCCCGGCCCATGCCGCCGACAAGTACCCCGACCACCCGGTGAAGGTGATGGTGGCGCTGCCCGCCGGCGGCGGCGTGGACATGATCGCGCGCCTGGTCGGCCAGAAGCTCGCGGCCGAGACCGGCCAGCCCTTCGTGGTCGACAACCGCGCCGGCGCGTCGGGCCGCATCGGCCTGCCGGTGGTGGCCAAGGCCGCGCCGGACGGCTACACGCTGATGGCCTCGCCCGCGTCCTTCCTGACGACCAACGTCAGCATCTTCAAGTCGCTGCCCTACGACCCGCAGGCCGACTTCGCCCCCATCACCAAGCTGGCCGACCAGTCGATGGTGCTGGTCATCAAGGACCGCCTGAAGTTTCCGACCGCCGGCGCCGTGCTGGCCGCCGCCAAGGCCAAGCCCGAGGCGCTGACGTACGCCTCGTCGGGCGACGGCAGCCCGCAGCACCTAGCCGGCCTGATGTTCGAGTCGCGCCAGAAGGTCAAGATGGTCCACATCCCCTACAAGGGCGGCGCGCTGGCCATCAACGACCTGCTCGGCGGCAACGTCGACCTGCTCTTCGCCCCGCTGCCCGAGGCCCTGCCGCACATCAAGTCCGGCAAGCTGACCGCGCTGGCGATCATGAACGACAAGCGCTCGCCCCTCATCGCCGAGACGCCCACCATGAAGGAGGCCGGCATCGACAACATGACCATGGTCACCTGGATCGGCCTGCTCGCCCCGGCCAAGACGCCCAAGCCCCTGATCGACCAGCTCAACCGCCAGGTCCACACGATCCTGAAGAGTCCCGAGGTCATGGCCCAGCTGCGCGAAGCCGGCATGGACGTCATGCCCACCACGCCGGAGCAGTTCCAGAAGACGATCGCGCAGGAGATCAAGCTGCACGCGGAGCTGGTGAAGGCGTCGGGGCTGGTGCCGCAGTGAGGGTGGTTGGATAGGACTCCTAGAAAAGTTTAATGCGCTTGATTGAACGTACATGAAAGCATGTCTTCTGTTCTGAAGGCATGCTTTCTTTTAAAAGACACCCGCGATCTGCATCTTGCAAAACAATTGACTGTCAGATATTGGCTTTATGCTTAGTGCCAATTCACGAAACGATGTGAAACTGCGGCTCTCGGCCACAACCGATTCCTTGGCGTCTTATGGCGAGTAATGCTTCAGACTGGTTGCGGTCTTTGAGCCGGGACGTCCAAGCGTCGCAAAAGGGCCCATCGCAGACGAGCAGCCCGTTTGCCGGTAGGATCGTCCGCATGAGCGAGCATGCGAGCTTCCAGGTGCGCCGTGCCGACCACGTCGGCTTCGCGGTCGCCTCTCTCGATGAGGCTCTTCGGTTTTGGCTTGATGGACTTGGTGCGCGGCTCGTGCGCACGGGCGAGATGGGGGGCGAGTTCCTCGGCCAAGTGACGGGCGCGCATGGGGCAGAGGTACGCATCGCAATCGTGTCGCTGGCAGATCAGACGATCGAACTCCTGGAGTATCAGGGCGTAGATCGGCCAAGCGCACCGGCCAAGCCGTTCGACCCAGGCTTCGCGCATCTCGCCCTTGTGGTCGATGACATCGACGCGCTCTTGGCGCGGATCGCCACCTACGGCTGGAAGGCACAAGGCACTCCACAGCCGATCACGGGTGGCGCGCGGGCTGGAACGCGGGTGATCTACGTCGTTGGCCCTGACGGCGCGACCATCGAGTTCATGCAGCCACCGACCGCTGTTCGCGAGCACTGATCCTGCCGATCGAGGATCAGCTTTCTATCTATAGCGGACCTCAGCTGCGTAGGTGAATGGACCAGCCAGAAGACAGCCCCATAACAAATGACACGGCAAGAACGATGACCACCATTTCGGCGCGCTCTCGACGCCAATCAAATCGACGCTCAAGATGGCTAGCGCCATTGAAACGGGAGCTTCAACCAATAGCGAAATCAACAAGCTTTCAAGTCCCATGTGCATCTCAAGTGGTAAGTCCGCTTCTGGCCGATCTGAGTCGTTCAGCATAATGTCACGGAAGACCGCAACCGCTGCAAGGCAGACATTGCAAAACTTAGACGAATATCTTTTTTGAGCCTAAAGCAAACTCCAAAATTATTACTAATTCGTTTTTTATTCTAGAAAAACGGCATTGAACCCTGAGTATCGAGAATTTCGACAGCCATGCGCATCGGGACATTGACCACCAACATCAACGCGACAACACCCAAGCCCCCAGCACCTTCGCCTCTTCCTCCGTCACCTGCCCCTGCCTCGGCATGATCACCCGCCCCCAGGTGCCGACGCTGCCGTTGCGGATCTTCTGCGGGATGCGCGCGTCGGCCTCCGGGTCGGCGCGATAGCGCGCGGCGATCTGCGCGAAGCCGGGGCCGACGCGCTTGCCGTCGGTGGCGTGGCAGGCGGTGCAGCCGCGTTCCTTGGTCAGCGCCAGGCCACGGGCGTCGAGTTCCGGCGTGGTCGGACGCCTGACCGACGTGGCGGCCGCTGGCGCTGCCGATCCCGTCGCAGGCGACGTGACGGCGCCGGTTGCCGGTGCGGTCTGCGCGGCGACGGGTGGCGACGTGCCGGCGACCAGGGCCACGGCGATGGCGATGGCGACGGTCGCGGTGGCGCCACCCATGAGGTCCCCGGCGCGCGATCCGGACCCCGTCCTCACTTCAGCTCCCCGTCCACGTAGAACCACCGCGCCACCTCCCCCGCGCCCTCGTCGCCCTCGCGAACGAAGCGGCTGCGTTCGTGCAGGCGGGCGGCGACGCCCGTGGCGGAGCGGTGGCGGGCGACGAACTCGACCTCGGCGTGGTCGGCGTCCAGCACGGAGCGGCTGCGCACGTCCAGGCCCAGCCACTTCACGCCGGGCTCGAAATCGATCGATGCCGGCCGGGTGCTGGCGTGCCAGGTGGCGAGCAGGTAGTCGGCGCGCTCGCGCACGAAGGCGGTGTAGCGCGACCGCATGAGCGATTCGGCGTCGGGCGCGGGCACCGCCGCGTCGGCGGCGCCTTCGACGTAGCGCCCGCAGCACATCGCGTAGGCCACCGGAAAGTCGCGCCGGTCGCGCCGCCCGCACGGGCAGGGTTCGGGCTTGCCGTTGCCGCCGCCCGTCATGCCGCCAACGCCCGCTGGATCAGCAGCTTCTGGATGTCGGAGGTGCCCTCGTAGATCTGGCAGACCCGCACGTCGCGGTAGATGCGCTCCAGCGGGAAGTCGTTGACGTAGCCGTAGCCCCCCAGCGTCTGGATGGCGGCGCTGCAGACCTGCTCGGCCATCTCGCTGGCGAAGAGCTTGGCCATGGCGGCCTCCTTCAGGCACGGCCGGCCGGCGTCGCGCAGGGCGGCGGCGTGCCAGGTGAGCTGGCGCGCGGCCTCGATGCGCGTGGCGCACTCGGCCAGCCGGAAGCCCACGGCCTGCTGGTCGAGGATGGCGCCGCCGAAGGCCTGGCGCTCCTTGGCGTAGGCCAGCGCGACGTCGAAGGCGCTGCGCGCCATGCCGATGCTCTGCGCGGCGATGCCGATGCGCCCGCCCTCCAGCGCGCCCAGGGCGATGCGGTAGCCCTCGCCCTCGGCGCCCAGCCGGTTGGCGGCCGGCACGCGGCAGCCGTCGAAGTTGATCTGCGCGGTGTCGCTGCTGTGCTGGCCGAGCTTGTCCTCCAGCCGCGCGACGTGGTAGCCCGGCGTGTCGGTGGGCACCAGGAAGGCGCTCATGCCGCGCTTGCCGGCGGCCTTGTCGGTCAGGGCGATGACGATGGCCACGTGGCCGTGCTTGCCGCTGGTGATGAACTGCTTGACGCCGTCGATCACGTAGTGGTCGCCGTCGCGCCGCGCCGTGGTGCGCAGGCTGGAGGCATCGCTGCCGGCCTGCGGCTCGGTCAGGCAAAAGGCGCCGAGCATGCGGCCCTGGGCCAGCGGCCAGAGCCAGTCCTTCTTCTGCTGCGCGTCGCCGTGGCGCATGAGGATGGCGTTGACCGGGCAGTTGGTCACGCTGATGGCGGTGCTGGTGCCGCCGTCGCCGGCGGCGATCTCCTCCAGCACCAGCGCCAGGGTCACGTAGTCGAGCCCGGCGCCGCCGTCGGCCTCGGGCACGCAGATGCCGTAGGCGCCGAGTTCGGCCAGGCCCCGGTGGGCGTCGGCGGGAAAGTGGTGCTCGCGGTCCCAGCGCGCGGCGTGGGGCCGGAGTTCGGCCTGGCAGAAGTCGCGCACCGCGTCGCGGACGGCTTCCTGGTCGGATGTCAGCAGCATGTGGAAGTCTTCCTTATTTGGTGCCGAGGTCCATGATCAGCCGCGCCGCCATGTAGAGGCGGCGCGGGATGGCGTCGATCATCACGTACTCGGCCTTGTCGCTGTGATAGCCGAAACCCGGGAGCCCCAGGCTTTCGATGACCGGCTTGCCCGACAGCGCGGCGTACGCGGCGTCGGTGCCGCCGCCGGTGCGCTCCTCGATCTCGACCGTGCCGCCGGCCTCGCGGTAGAAGGCCGCGGCCTTGTCCACCAGACGGCGTCCACCCTCCCCGGCGTTGAAGGCCGGCCGGCCGCGCGTGATGGCGACGGCGACCTCGGCGCCGGGCAGCTTCCTGGCCTGGGCGCGCTCCTCCAGGGTCTTGAAGACGGCTTCCAGGTCCTCGGGCCGGGCGTAGCGCACGTCGGCGTTGAGCGTGGCGCTCTCGGGGATGACGTTCGACGCGGTGCCGGCGCGCGCCAGCGTCCAGTTGAAGCGCAGGCCGCGCGACTTGTCGTCCAGGTCCTGGGTGCGCGCCACCAGGTCGGCGGCCTCGACCAGCGCGTTGACGCCGGCCTCCGGCGCCACCCCGGCGTGCGCGGCGCGGCCCCGGACGTCGGCCTGCACGTAGGCGATGCCGGAGGTGCCCAGCACGAAGGTCTCGCGCTCGGCGGCGGTCGGCTCGAAGGACAGCACGTAGTCGGCCGCTAGCGCTTCCTGCTGGATCAGCTCGCGCGAGCCGAAGGAGCCTTTCTCCTCGTCGGTGTTGAACAGCACCGTGATGCTGGCGAAGTCGCGGAAGCCGTAGGTGGTGAGCAGGCGCAGCGCGTGCAGGATGACCGCCGCGCCGCCCTTGTCGTCGGCGATGCCGGGGCCGTAGGCGCGCGCGCCCTCGATGCGGAACGGCGTCTTGGCCAGCGTGCCGCGCGGGTGCACGGTGTCCATGTGCGAGAGCAGCAGCAGGTGCTTGCCGCCCTTGCCGTCGAGCCGGCCGGCCAGCCGGCCCACCAGGTTGTCGCCCACCGCCGGCGCCACCGCCTTGTGGCGCGCGACGGTGAAGCCCAGCGCCTTCAGCTCGGCCTCCAGCAACTGGCCGGCGGCGGCGATGCCGGCGGCGTCGCCGGTCGGCGTCTCGATGGCGACCAGCCGCTCCAGCGTGCGCACCACCGCCGGCTGCTCGGCCGTGGCGGCGTCGAACAGCGCGCTGTCGCGCTTCTGCGCCCAGCCCGCCGTCGTGGTCGCGGCGCCGGCCAGCGCGACCGCCAGCGCCAGGGCGCGTCCCGTCGATGGCAGGGTCATGCGAGTTCCAGCGCCACGGCCGTGGCCTCGCCCCCGCCGATGCACAGCGTGGCCACGCCGCGCTGGAGGCCGCGCGCGCGCAGCGCGTGGATCAGCGTGACCATGATGCGCGCCCCGCTCGCGCCGATCGGGTGACCCAGCGCGCAGGCGCCGCCGTGCACGTTGACGATGTCGTGCGACACGCCCAGCTCCGCCATCAGCGCCATCGGCACCACCGCGAAGGCCTCGTTGACCTCCCACAGGTCGACGTCCGCGACGTTCCAGCCGGTCTTGGCGAAGAGCTTGTGCACCGCGCCCACCGGCGCGGTGGAGAACCACTCGGGCTGCTGCGCGTGCGTGGCGTGGGCGACGAGGCGGGCGATCGGCGCGGCGCCGATCTTCTGCGCGTGCGACGCCGTGGTCATCACCAGCGCGGCGGCGCCGTCGTTGATCGACGAGCTCGACGCGGCGGTGATGGTGCCGCCGTCCTTCTTGAACGCCGGGCGCAGCGTGGCGATCTTCTCCAGCCTGGCCTTGCCCGGGCCCTCGTCGATGGACACCACGGTGTCGCCGTCGCGGCCCTTGACCGTGACGGGCGCGATCTCGGCGGCGAACAGCCCGTCGGCGATGGCGTGGCGGGCGCGCTCGACGCTGGCCGTGGCGAAGGCGTCCTGCTGCGCGCGCGTGAAGCCGTACTTCGCCGCGCAGTCCTCGCCGAAGGTGCCCATGGAGCGCCCGGGCTGGTAGGCGTCCTCCAGGCCGTCGAGCATCATGTGGTCGAAGATGCGGTCGTGGCCCATGCGGTAGCCGCCGCGGCCCTTGAGCATCAGGTAGGGGGCGTTGGTCATGCTCTCCATGCCGCCCGCGACGATCACGTCGTGCGTGCCGGCGAGCAGCAGGTCGTGCGCGAGCATCGCCGCCTTCATGGCCGAGCCGCACATCTTGCTCAGCGTGACGGCGCCGGTGCCGTCGGGCAGGCCGCCCTTGTAGGCCGCCTGGCGCGCCGGCGCCTGGCCCTGGCCGGCCATCAGGCAGTTGCCGAACAGCACCTCGCCGACGGCTTCCGGCGCGATGCCCGAGCGCTCGACGGCCGCGCGGATGGCGGCGCCGCCCAGGTCGTGCGCCGCCAGCGACGCGAAGTCGCCCTGGAAGCCGCCCATGGGCGTGCGCGCGGCACCGGCGATGACGATGGATTCGGTGGGGGTGGTGGTCATGGGTGGGTCTCCTGTCGGGATGGGTCGATGGATGGATTCAGCCGGCGGGGGCGGCCTCGCGCGGGAAGCGCCGCGCCTCGTCGTAGGGGAACACGTCGGGCATCTGGCCGGCCTGGATGCGCGCCTTGTGGTGCTGCCAGAAGGCCGGCTCCAGCAGGTCGGCGTGGTGCGCCATGAAGTGCGCGCGCACCCGGTCGTTGCCCAGCAGGAAGGGCGCGAAGGTCTCGGGGAAGACGTCCTTCGGGCCGACCGAATACCAGATCTCGCCGCTCATCTCGTCCTCCTCGTTGCGCGGCTCGGGCACCTTCCTGAAGTTGCAGTCGGTGAGGTATTCGATCTCGTCGTAGTCGTAGAACACGACCTTGCCGTTGAGCGTGACGCCGAAGTTCTTCCACAGCATGTCGCCGGGGAAGATGTTGGCCGCCACCATGTCCTTGATGGCGTTGCCGTACTCGACCACCGCGTGCGCGAGCTGCGACTGCGCGCGCTGCGCCTGCGCCGGGCTCTCCGGCCGCTCGATGGTGTCGAAGGTCTCCTGCAGGTAGAGGTTCAGCGGGATCATGCGGCGCTCGATGTAGACGTGGCGCAGCACCAGCTCCATCTCGCCGTTGCCGTCGCGGTCGCCGATCTCCATCTGGCTGGGCGCGAAGGCCTCGATCTCCGCGACCAGCGCGGGGTCGAAGCGTTCGAGCGGAAAGCCCACGTCGCTGTACTCCAGCGTGTCGGCCATGCGGCCCACGCGGTCGTGGTGCTTGACCAGCTGGTACTTGGCCTCGATCTGCTCGCGCGAGGTGTCCTTCTGCGGCGGGTAGTGGTCCTTGATGACCTTGAAGACGTAGGGGAACGAGGGCAGGTCGAACACCAGCATCACCATGCCCTTGATGCCCGGGGCGATGCGGAAGCGGTCGCTGCTGTAGTTCAGGTGCGAGAGGAAGTCGCGGTAGAACAGCGTCTTGCCCTGCTTGGCCAGGCCCAGGGCGGCGTAGATCTCCGCGCGCGGCTTGCGCGGCATGAGCGCGCGCAGGAAGCGCACGTAGGCCGAGGGCACCTCCATGTCGACCATGAAGTACGCCCGCGCGAAGCTGAAGAGCATCTGCAGCTCCTCCTCGCCGAAGAGCACGGCGTCGATGCGGAAGCGCCCGGCCTCGTCGTGCAGGATCGGCAGCGCGAAGGGCAGCTCCATGAAGCCGTTCATGATGCGCCCGACGAGGTAGGCGCCCTTGTTGCGGTAGAACAGGCCGGCGAGCACCTGCAGCTGGAAGTTCGCGCGCAGGCGCACCTGGTGGAAGCGCCCGCGCACCGCGGCGGCCACCCGCTCGGCGTCGCGCCGGCGGTCGGTGAAGCGGCCCTGCAGCGCCTGGTCCTCGAGCATGCGCTCGACGGTGTCGGCCAGGGTCTCGTGGGTCGGGTAGTAGGCGCGGTAGGTGGGCGCGCCGCGCGGCTCGATGTACTCGGTGCTCAGGGCCGGACGCACGAAGATGAAGTCGTTCTGGAAATACGCGCGGTGCAGGATCTTGGTGGTGACGGAGTTGAAGAAGCTCTCGCCCAGCTCGGGCTGGCGGTGGTCCACCAGCAGGCCGATGAAGTGCAGCTTGACCTGCTGCCAGACCTCCATCGGCTGCTCGCCGGCGCCGAACTCCTTGGTCAGCCGCGCCACGGCCTCGGCCACGCGCAGGTCGTAGAACTCGATGCGCTCGCGCTGGGCGCGCCGCTGACCGTGCCAGTCGGCGGTCTCGAAGCGGTGCTTGGCGCGCGCCGACTCGGCGCGGAACAGCCGGTAGTGCCGGTCGAAGCCGTCGATCAGCGCCTTGGCGATGTCGTAGGCGAGCGGCGAGTCAAGGCGCTGGGGAAACATGGTCGGCGGTGCCGAAGGCGGCGGGTGCTTCGAGCGTGGGCTGCGACGTCGGCGCGGGCGGCGGCGCCTGCACGGCGGCCTCGGCGCGCGGGCGCGGCGTGATCACCAGCGGCTCGCCGGGCTTGCTCCACTTGTGGCGGATGCGCTGCACGGCGGCCTTGTAGATGGCGTCGAGCGGCCTGCTGCCGTCCACCGACAGGCGCAGGTCCTGCAGCAGGCCGTCGTGCACGCCGTAGCTCCAGCCGTGGATGCGCACCTTCTGGCCCCGGCTCCAGGCGTCCACCATGACGGTGCTGACCGCCACGTTGACCACCTGCTCGGCCACGTTGAGCTCGCACAGCGCGTCCACGCGCACCGCCTCGGGCAGCGAGTCGAGCATCACGTGGTGGCGGTCGCGCACGTCCTGGATGTGGCGGATCCAGTTGTCGGCCAGGCCGATGCGCGTGCCGCTCAGGGCCGCCTTCACGCCGGCGCAGCCGTAGTGGCCGACCACCATGATGTGCTCGACCTTCAGGTGCTCGACCGCGAACTGGATCGCCGAGAGCGCGTTGAGGTCGGAATGCACCACGATGTTGGCGACGTTGCGGTGCACGAACACCTCGCCGGGCTCCAGGCCGGTGATCTGGTTGGCCGGCACGCGGCTGTCGGAGCAGCCGATCCACATGTAGCGCGGCGTCTGCTGCTTGACCAGGCTGGTGAAGAAGCCGGGGCGGTCGCGCTCCATCTGGGCCGACCAGGCACGGTTGTGGGCGAACAGGTCGTCGAGGGTGTCGTCGGAATCGGGCATGGTCGAAGGTTCGGGAAGTGGTTGATCGGAGAGGGTCGGCCGGGCGCGTGACGCTCGCGTGTCAGTGCGGCGCGGCGGCCTTGCCGGGGGCCGCGCGCGGCGCCTTGGCGGCGGTCTTGGAGACGTTCCGGGGCGCGGTCCGGGGCGCGGCCTTGGCGGCGGCCTTCGCGCCCGTCCGCGCGCCCGGGGCGGCGGCGCCCCGGCGCGCCCGCTCGAGCGCGGCGCGGGCCTGGTCCTCCTGCAGCCGCACGTCGTCGAGGTTGCCCTGCACCTCGGCCATCTGCGCCTCCAGCTGCGCGCGGTGCGCGCCCAGCACGCCGAGGAACTTCTCCAGCTGCGCGACGGTGTCGCGCGGGCTGTCGTACATGTCGAGGATGTCCTTCACCTCGCTCAGGCTCAGGCCCAGGCGCTTGGCGCGCAGGGTCAGCGCGAGCCGGGTGCGGTCGCGCGCGCCGTACACGCGCTGGCGCCCGCCGGGGCCGGTGCGCGCCGGCGCGAGCAGGCCCTTGTCCTCGTAGAAGCGCATGGCCCGGGTCGTGAGCTCGAACTCGCGGGCGAGCTCGCCGATGGTGAAGGTCTGTGCGGACATGGGGCGGAAGAAGGGTTGCGGGAGCGACAGGGCGCCGCGCGGGCGCGTGCCTACAATGAAAACCCCGTCGCATGACGTTGACGTCAACGTCAACCTCCATCCTATCCCATGAACCTCCTCGAACGCGAACTCCACTATCCGATGGGCGAGCGCCTGCCGGCTCCCGGCGAGGCCATCGAGGTGGCGCCCGGCATCCGCTGGGTCCGCATGGGCCTGCCCTTCGCCCTGGACCACGTCAACCTCTGGCTCCTGCGCGACGCGCAGGACGGCCCCGAGGGCCGCGTGGAGGGCTGGACGGTGGTGGACTGCTGCATCGCCAGCGACGCCTCGCGCGCGCAGTGGGAGCAGGTCTTCGCCACGCAGCTCGACGGCCTGCCGGTGCTGCGCGTGATCGTCACGCACATGCACCCCGACCACATCGGCCTGGCCGACTGGCTGTGCACGCGCTGGAACGCGCCCCTGTGGATGAGCGCCACCGACTTCCACGTCGCGCGCGGCCTCGTGGCGCCCGGCGCGGCCGACAACACCGCCGGCGGCGACGAGGCGGCCGACTTCTTCGCCAGCCACGGCCTGGTCGCCGGCGAGGCCGTGCAGCGCATCCGCGAGCGCACCGGCTACTACCGCCACCTCGTGCCGTCGGTGCCGCGCAGCTTCGTGCGCCTGCTCGACGGCGGCACGGTGACCATCGGCGGGCGCGCCTGGCGCTGCATCGACGGGCACGGCCACGCGCCCGAGCACATCGCCCTGTACTGCGAGGCGATCGACGTGCTGATCGCCGGCGACATGATGCTGCCGCGCATCTCCACCAACGTGAGCGTGCATTCGGACGAGCCCGAGGCCGATTCGCTGCGGCTCTTCCTGGAGAGCATCGTGCGCTTTCGCGACCTGCCCGCCGGCGTGCTGGCCCTGCCCTCGCACGGCAAGCCCTTCACCGGCGTGCACCGCCGCATCGAGCAACTGCAGGAACACCACCGCGACCGTCTGGCCGAGCTGTTCGCGGCCTGCACCGCGCGGCCGCTGTCGGCCGCCGAGGCCCTGCCCGTGCTGTTCAGGCGCGAACTCGACGTGCACCAGCTGACCTTCGCGATGGGCGAGACCGTGGCGCACCTGAACCTGCTGTGGCATGCCGGCCAGCTGCAGCGCCGCCGGGGCGCGGACGGCATCCTGCGCTTCGGCGCGCACGCCGCATGAGCGGCCGCGCGGCGGGCGACGAGACGCTGCGCGCCCTGCGCGCGGGCGAACTCGCGGGCGCGACCCGCCTCGCGCTGGCCTGCGGCCTGGACGAGTTCCCGCGCGAGGTCTTCGCGCTGGCCGATTCGCTGGAGATCCTCGACCTGTCGGGCAATGCGCTCGACGCGCTGCCCGACGACCTGCACCGGCTGCATCGCCTGCGCGTGCTGTTCTGCTCGGACAACCGCTTCACCACGCTGCCGTCGAGCCTGGGTGCCTGCCTGCGGCTGGAGATGGTCGGCTTCAAGGCCAACCGCATCCGCGACGTGCCGGCCGCGTCGCTGCCGCTGCGCCTGCGCTGGCTGATCCTGACGGACAACGACATCGCCGAACTGCCCGACGCGCTGGGCGAACGCCCCCGGCTGCAGAAGCTGATGCTGGCGGGCAACCGGCTCGAGCGCCTGCCCGACACCCTGGCCGGCGCCGGGCGCCTGGAGCTGCTGCGCATCGCGGCCAACCGCTTCGAGCGCCTGCCGCCCTGGCTCGCGCGGCTGCCGCGCCTGGCGTGGCTGGCCTTCGGCGGCAACCCGCTGGGCCGCGCGCGCGAGGACGCCGCGCTCGGCGCCCACGCCCTGCCGCGCATCGCCGGCGCCGACCTGGTGGCGCAGGCGCGGCTGGGCGAAGGCGCCTCGGGCGTGATCCGGCGCGCGCTGTGGCGGCGACGCGATGGCGAGCCGCTCGCCATCGCCGTGAAGCATTTCAAGGGCGCCATGACCAGCGACGGCACGCCGCGCAGCGAGCGCGCCGCCTGCATCGCGGCGGGCGACCACCCCGGACTGATCGGCGCGCTGGCCACGGTCGAGGCCGGCGCGGACGCGGACGCCGCCGGCGAGGGCCTGGCGCTGCGCCTGGTCGACCCGGCCTTCGGCGTGCTGGCCGGGCCGCCGAGCCTCGCGTCCTGCACGCGCGACGTCTACGCCGCCGACCGGCGCTTCACGCCCGCGCAGGCGCTGGGCATCGCCCGCGACGTCGCCTCGGCGGCGGCGCACCTGCACGCGCGCGGGCTGCTGCACGGGGACCTCTACGCGCACAACATCCTGTGGCGCGACGACGCGCCGGCCGGCGCCGTCGCCCTGCTGGGCGATTTCGGCGCCGCCTCGTTCGTCGCCGACGCCCCCGCGCTGGCCCGCCTGGAGGTGCGCGCCTTCGGCTGCCTGCTGGAAGAGCTGGTCGAGCGCTGCGACGTGGACGCCGATGCCGACGCCGGCGCCCGGGCGGGGCTGGCCGCGCTGCGCGCGCTCCGGGGGCGCTGCCTCGATCGCGATCCCGCGGCGCGCCCCGGCTTCGTGGCGATCGACGCCGCGCTGCGGGCGCCGCGCGTCGACTGACCGGCGGGGGCGGCGGGGGCGGCGGCGGCCGGCCGCCGGCACCTGGCGCCTGCGTGACGCCGGGCGCCGCGTCCGCCTCTTAAGCTGCCTCCCGCCCGGCCACCCGTCGGCACGCGGCGCACCACGGAGACCCCCTTCCCATGAACACCACCGACCTCTTCTCGCTCCAGGGCCGCAGCGCCCTCGTCACGGGCGGCTCGCGCGGCATCGGCCGCATGATCGCCGAGGGCTTCCTCGCGCAGGGCGCCCGCGTCTACATCTCCGCGCGCAAGGCCGAGGCCTGCGACCGCGCCGCCGCCGAGATGTCGGCGCTGGGCCCGTGCGTCTCGCTGCCGGCGGACGTCTCGACGCCCGAAGGCATCCGCGACCTGGTCGCCGCCTACGCCAGGCACGAAGCCACGCTCGACATCCTGGTCAACAACGCCGGCGCCGCCTGGGGAGCGCCCTTCGACGAGTTCCCGGAGAGCGGCTGGGACAAGGTCGTCGACCTCAACCTGAAGGCGCCCTTCTTCCTCACGCAGGCGCTGGCGCCGATGCTGCGCGCCGCCGCCACCGACCACCTCGCCAAGGTGATCCACATCGCCTCCATCGACGGCCTGTCGGTCAACCCGATGGAGACCTACTCGTACGCGGCGAGCAAGGCCGGGCTGGTGCACCTCACGCGCCGCATGGCGCTGCGCCTGGCGCCCGAGCGCATCGCGGTGAGCGCCATCGCGCCGGGCGCCTTCGCCTCGGACATGAACCGCACCGCGCGCGACCACGCCGACCAGGTGACGCCGCGCATTCCCGGCGGGCGCATCGGCGTGGCCGAGGACATGGCCGGCGCGGCCATCTACCTGGCCTCGCGCGCGGGCGACTACGTCATGGGAGCGACGCTGACAGTGGACGGCGGCTCGTCGCTGGTCCGCCCGGCATAGCGGGGATGACGGCGTGGGCGACGAGGTGCTCGCCCCTGCCGATGGAGGCGTCGCCCGGGTCGCCCGGCACGAACGGCGCGGCGGGCGGCGGCGCGGCGGGCGCGGCCGGCGCGGCGGGTGCGCGCTCGGCGCCGAAGACCTCGGCGAACATCGGCACCAGCAGCTTGTTGCCGTACTCGCTCATGTGGTCGTCGTCGAAGTACAGCGGCCGGCCGTCGCGGCTGCCGTGGCACATGCCGTCCTCGCACAGGTAGGGCAGCGGGTCGAGGATCCTGGCGCCGCACTGGTCGCGCGCGGCGTCCTGCGCGGCCCAGATGAAATCGTGCCGTCGGTGGTAGCTCGCCAGGGTGATGCCGACCTCCCGCCGCTCGCCCCAGACCATGGCGCGCGCCGTGCTGGGCACGTCGCGGTCCATCTCCGGCACCGGGCGCACGAGGTAGACCGGATGGTCCTTGGCCAGGCGGCAGGCCATCGCGACCAGGCGGTCGGTGTATTCCTTCTTGAAGGCCGGCTCCGGGGTGGCGTAGCGCTTGGTGAAGTAGATCCACGGCGTGGAGGGATGCGCGTCGTCCACGATGTCGCCGAAGACGTACTGGCCATGGCGGTTGATGACCACCACCGGCGTGGCCGCCGGCACGGCCTTGAGCTGCCTGAGCGTCCAGTCGACGAACTCGTGGCAGCGGTTCTGCGAGACGCCCTGCAGGTGAGCGCCCTCGAGCGTCGGGCAGGCGCTGTAGGACCATTCCATGACGCCCTGCGCGGCCGTGGGAAGCGCCGCGGCCACCGCCGTCACCAGCGCGTTGGCGTGGCTGTCGCCGATGACCACGGCGTCCACCCGCGGGCCGCCGTACACGCACGAGGGCGATGCGACGCCGGTGTTGAGGTTGCATTCCAGGCGGCGCGGATTGAAGTTGAGGGCTTCGGCCGAGACCCGCTCGATCTCCGGCGCGAGGCGCCCGGCGACGCCCTGCTTGGCGGCCACGCCCAGGCCCGGCACCACCACCAGGGCGACGACGCCGGCCAGGGCCGCGACGCCCCAGCCGCGCGGCAGGCGATCGAGGCCGACGCGCGCCGGCGTCTCGATCAGGCGGTAGGAGAGGTCGCCCAGCGCCAGCGTCAGCGCCAGACCGGCCGCGATGGCCACGGGCTGGGCCAGCCAGCCGGCGTAGCTCAGCGCCACCACCAGCGGCCAGTGCCACAGGTAGATCGAGTACGAACGCGTGCCCAGCCACTGCGCGATCGGGTTGCCGGTCCACGGCGAGCCGCCGCGCGCCGCCATCAGCACCGCCACGGCGCCGGCCACCGGCACCATGGCGCGCCAGCCCGGCCAGTCCGAGGTGGCGTCGAAGGCGGCCAGCGACGCGACGATCAGGCCCAGGCCGGCGGCCTCCAGCGCCGTGCGCTGGCGCGCCGTGAAGGCCCAGCGGTTGGCCAGCATCCAGGCCAGGCCGCCGGCGATCATTTCCCAGGCCCGCGTGGGCAGCATGAAGAAGGCGCCGATCGGCTTGAGCGGCGTGCCGATCACCGACAGCGCGAGCGAGCCCGCCAGGCCGGCGATCAGCACGGCCATCAGCGCGGCGCGCCCGGGACGCAGCTTCCACACCGCCAGCAGCACCAGCGGCAGCACCAGGTAGAACTGCCACTCCACGGCCAGCGACCAGGTGTGCAGCAGCCACTTGTCGTGCGAGCCGGCATCGAAGTAGCCGGCCTCGCGCCAGTACTTGAAGTTCGACACGAACGTCACGCTCGACCAGGCGTGCGAGGCGAGCCCGTGGTAGTCGGTCGGCAGCAGGAAGCGCCAGCCCAGCGCCAGCAGCGTCGCGCACAGCGCGGCCAGCGCCGGCACGATCCGCCGCGCCCGCGCCAGGTAGAACGCCAGCACCGAAAACCGGCCGCGCTCCAGCGCCTTGACCACGATCCCCGTCATCAGGAAGCCCGAGATGGCGAAGAACACATCGACGCCGACGAAGCCGCCCTGCGACCCCGGCAGGCCGAAATGGAAGAGCACCACGGCGACGACCGCCCAGGCGCGCAGACCGTTGATGTCGTCCCTGAAACCAGGGGATTCGAGGTGTTTTGGAGTCACGAGACCCTCCTGCTGTTTGTTACAGCATGTAGTCTTGTCTATCCAGTTAATACTTTAAAGTTACTTATGTCACCGAATCGCGGTCCATCGACATTCCGTGAAAAAGTAGCCAGAAAGGTTTAGTCGGCCGGGAACGCGGTGCCCGTGCCCGGGCCGTCAGCCGCCGCGCCGGAGTTCCGAGAACACGCCCCAGAACGTCGCGTCCTGCGTCGTGGCGAAGTTGATGCGCATGAGCGTTCCCGGCGTGCGCGCGGCGTGGAACAGCGAGCCCGGCGCCAGCATGTAGCCCCGGTCGAGCATGCGCTGGGTCAGGGCGTCGGTGTCGACGCCGGTGTCGACCCAGCCGAACAGCCCGGCGGGCTCGGCGGCGAACCGGCAGCCGTGCGCGAGGGCGAGCTTGACGGTGCGCGCGCGCGCACCGTCGAGCCGGGTGCGCACGCGCTCGGCATGCCGGCGCAGCTGGCCCTGGTCGATGCACGCGGACAGCGCGCGTTCGAACAGCGCCGGCGTGGTGAGCGTGGACAGCAGCTTGGTCTCCAGCAGCCGCGCGCACAAGGCCGGCGACGCCGCCAGGAAGCCGATGCGCCAGTTGGGCGCCAGGATCTTGGCGAAGCCGCCGACGTAGATGGTGCGGCGCAGGCCGTCGAGCGCGCACAGGCGCGTGGCGTGCTCGGGCGCGAGGTGGCTGTAGGTGTCGTCCTCGACGATGTGGAAGTCGTGCTGGGCGGCGAGCTGCAGCACGCGGTGCGCGCTGCCGGGCGCGAGGCTGTGGCCGGTGGGGTTGTGCAGCACGCTCACGCTGACGAAGAGCTTGGGCGCGTGCGTCTCGCAGTAGCGCGCCATCACGGCCAGGTCGGGGCCGTCGGCGCGCCGGGGCACGGGCAGGATGCGCATGCCCAGCGACTCCAGCCGGGCGAACTCGATCGCCCAGCCCGGCTCCTCCACCATCACCGGATCGCCCGCGCGCAGCAGCGTGCGGCTCACGACGTCCAGGGCGTGCGTGGCGCCCACGGTGGTCACGATCTGGCCGGGCGCGGCCGGCACGCCGATGCCCGCGAGCTTGTGCGACAGGCTGCGCCGCAGGGCCTCGTCGCCGGCCGGATCGCCGTACTGCAGCGACAGTTCCTGCAGCGCGCGCGTGCCGGTCAGGCGCCGCAGCGCCGTGGGCATGAAGGTGGCGTCCATCCAGTCGGGCGGGAACACGCCCATGCCGGGCTGGGGCTTGTCGCTCTGGCGGTGGAACATGCCGCGGATGAGCGAGCTGGCGTCGGCCGGCAGGCGCGCCGGCATCGCGGCCGGCGCGGCGGCGGCGCGCGCGCCGTCGCCGGAGGCCGCGCGCGCGGGCTCGCGCACCGTGTCGCGCACGTAGAAGCCGCGCTGGCGCCGCGCCTCGACCAGGCCCTGCGCGAGCAGCTGGTCGTAGGCCGCGACCACCGTGTGCGGGCTCACGCCCTGCTGGCGCGCGCATTCGCGCACCGACGGCAGGCGCGCCCCGGGCGCGAGCAGGTGGGTGCGGATGCGTTCGGCGAAGCGCTCGGCCAACTGGGCGGTGAGCGACTGGCTGGCGGTGCGGGTGAGCATGGGAGAAGGCCTTCCTGGGCGGGGATCGCTGCGGTCCGCGCCGCGATCTGTGTCTGGCGCCGGAGCCATACAGTTCCGGGCTGTGTGCTGAAAACTGTACCGGTACTGTAATGGTCGAACGTCTAGAGTGAGGGAATGGACTGGCAAGAATTCACCGCGCTGCTGGTGCTGGCCACGGCGATGAGTTTCTCGCCCGGACCCAACACCACGCTCTCCACCGCCCTGGCCGCGAACGGCGGCCTGGGGCGCGCCATGCGCTTCGTGCTGGCCGTGCCGCTGGGCTGGACGCTGCTGCTGGGCCTGTGCGCGGCGGGCCTGGGCTCGCTGCTGGTGGCCGCGCCGGCGTTGCGCTGGACGGTCAAGGCGATCGGCATCGGCTACCTGCTGTGGCTCGCGCTGCGGCTGTCGCGCAGCGGAGCCCTCGGCACCGCCGACGCCGCGCGGCTCGACGTGGGTTTCGTGCAGGGCGTGCTGCTGCAGTTCCTCAACATCAAGGCCTGGCTGCTCGCGCTCACGCTGGTGGCCGGCTGGATCGCCGGGCAGGCCGACGCGCTGCACCGCTTCGCCCTCGTCGCCCCGGTGATGGCCGCCTATGCCTTCGCCAGCAACTTCGCCTATGCGCTGGTCGGCGCGCTGCTGCGCGGCTGGCTCGCGCGGGGCCGGCGCCTGCTGTGGTTCAACCGCGCCATGGCGCTGCTGCTGGTGCTCACGGCCGCCTGGATGGTGGGCGCATGACGGCCCGGGACCTGCCGGCGACGGCCGCCGGGGCCGCGCCCGGCGGCCTGCGGCGCGAGACCCTCGGCCTGTGGCTGGGCGTGCTCGGCGTGGCGATCTTCGCGGTCACCCTGCCGATGACCCGGCTGGCCACCGGCACGCAGGCCGCGCCGCAGCTCTCGCCGTGGTTCGTGACCTTCGCACGCGCGGCGCTGGCCGGCGTGCTGTCGATCGTGGTGCTCGCGGCCCTGCGCGCGCCGCGACCGCGCCGCCACGAGTGGGCGCCGCTGGGCTGGGCGGTGCTGGGCAACGCCATCGGCTATCCGCTGCTGCTGGGCCTGGCGCTGCGCGTGGTGACGGCCAGCCACGCGGCGGTGGTGACGGCGCTGCTGCCGCTGGCGACGGCGGCGGTCGCGGCCCTGGTGCTGCGCCAGCGCGCGCGGCCGGCCTTCTGGCTCTGCGCCGTCGCCGGCGGCGCGCTGGTGGTGGCCTTCTCGCTGCTGCGCGCGCGGGCGCAGGGCCACGGCTTCGGCCTCGAATGGGCCGACCTGCTGCTGCTGGTGGCGGTGCTGGCGGCGGCGCTGGGCTACATCCAGGGCGCGCGGGTCACGCCGTCGCTGGGCGCCGAACGCGTGATCTGCTGGGTCTGCGTGCTGGCCCTGCCCGTCACGCTGCCGGGCACGCTGCTGACCTGGCCGACGCAGCCGGTGGCCGCCTCGGCCTGGGCCGGGCTGGTCTACGTCGGCGTGTTCTCGATGTGGATGGGTTTCTTCGCCTGGTACCGGGGCCTGGCCCTGGGGGGCGCGCTGCGCGTGAGCCAGGTGCAGCTGCTGCAGCCCTTCCTGTCCATGCTCGCGGCCGTGCCGCTGCTGGGCGAGCCGCTGGAATGGGTCACGCTGGGCTTCGCGCTCGCGGTGGTGGCCACGGTGGTCGCCGGCCGGAAACTGGCGGCGCCGTGACGCCCCGCCACGCCACCGCGCGGCCGCGCCCCGACCCCAATCGCACCGCCCGCGCCCGTCCTCGGTCCGACAATCGTCCCCAACGTCCCGACAACACCCAAGGAAGCTCCCCATGACAAGCTGGAAACTGGCCGCCCGCGCCGACAAGATGAACCCCTCGGTGCTGCGCGAGATCCTCAAGGTCGCCGAACGCCCGGGCGTGATCAGCCTGGCCGGCGGCCTGCCCTCGCCCGCGACCTTCCCGGTCGCGGCCTTCGCCGCCGCCTGCGCGACCGTGCTGGCCGACGACGGCGCGGCCGCCCTGCAGTACGCCGCCAGCGAGGGCTACGGCCCGCTGCGCCAGGCGGTGGCCGACATGCTGCCCTGGGCGGTCGATCCGTCGCAGGTGCTCATCACCACCGGCTCGCAGCAGGGCCTGGACCTGGTGGCCAAGGTGCTGCTGGACGCCGGCAGCCGCGTGCTGGTGGAGACGCCGACCTACCTCGGCGCGCTGCAGGCCTTCTCGCCGATGGAGCCGCTGGCCGTGGCGGTGGCCAGCGACGACGGCGGCGTGGTGGTCGACGACATGGTGGCCCGGGCCCGGGGCGCCGACGGCGAGGAGGCGGCGCGCTTCATCTACCTGCTGCCCAATTTCCAGAACCCGACCGGCCGCACCATGGACGAGGCGCGCCGCGCCGCCGTCTCGGCCGCCGCGGCGGCGGCCGACCTGCCGATCGTCGAGGACAACCCCTACGGCGAGCTGTGGTTCGACGAGGCGCCGCCGCTGCCGCTGACCGCGCGCAACCCCGAAGGCTGCATCTACCTCGGCTCGTTCTCCAAGGTGCTGGCCCCGGGCCTGCGCCTGGGCTTCCTGGTGGCGCCCAAGGCGATCTACCCGAAGCTGCTGCAGGCCAAGCAGGCGGTCGACCTGCACACGCCGATCTTCACGCAGCGCATGGTCTGCGAGGTCATCAAGGACGGCTTCCTGGAGCGCCACGTGCCCACCATCCGCGCGCTCTACAAGCGCCAGCGCGACGCCATGGTGGCGGCCCTCGGGCGCGAGATGGCCGGCCTGGACGTCACCTTCAGGGCGCCCGTGGGCGGCATGTTCCTGTGGGCGCGCCTGCCCGAGGGCATCGACACCACGGCGCTGCTGCCGCTGGCGGTCGAGCGCGGCGTGGCCTTCGTGCCCGGTGCGCCCTTCCACGCCGACGGCCATGGCGATCCGCGCACGCTGCGCCTGTCGTTCGTGACAGCCAGCGTCGAGCAGATCGACATCGCCGTCGCCGCCCTGGCCGAGACGCTGCGCGAGCAGCTCGCGCACGACGCCGTCGCGCGGGTGCGGCAGGAGCTCGCGGCCGCCTGCGAGGCGACCTGAGCGCGCCGGGGAACCACGCCATGCTCAACGTCTGGGGCCGCATCAGCTCGATCAACGTGCGCAAGGTGGTCTGGTGCGCGCAGGAGCTGGGGCTCGACTTCCAGCGCACGGAGGCCGGCGGGCGCTTCGGCATCGTGCGCACGCCCGAATACCTGGCGCTCAATCCGAACGCGCTGGTGCCGTGCATCGACGACGGCGAGGGCGCGGCGCGCCAGGTGCTGTGGGAGTCCAACGTCATCGTGCGCTACCTCTGCGCGAAGCACGCGCCCGGCACGCTCTATCCCGAGCCGCTGGACGCGCGCTTCGACGCCGAGCGCTGGATGGACTGGCAGCAGACCACCCTGAACCCGGTGAGCGCCGGGGCCTTCCGGCAGTGGATCCGCACGCCGGCGGCCGAGCGCGACGCCGCGGCGATCGCGCGCTCGGTCACGGCCACCGAGCCGCTGTTCGCACTGCTCGACGCGCACCTGGCGACGCGGGCCTTCATGACCGGCGACGCATTCACCATGGCCGACATCCCGCTGGGCTGCGAGGCGCACCGCTGGATCGGCCTGCCGCCGGCCGACTACGTCCGCCCGTCGTGGCCGCACGTCGAACGCTGGTTCGCCGACCTGAAGGCGCGCTCGGCCGCGCGCGGCGTGCTCGACCTCCCCCTCGAATGAAACGAAACCACCGAGACCGACGATGACCGCGCCCCCCGCGACCACCCCCCGCCCCTTCCAGCAGATCGACGTCTTCACCGCCGTGCCCGGCAACGGCAACCCGCTCGCGGTGGTGCTCGAGGGCACCGGCCTGGACGACGCGCGGATGCAGCGCTTCGCCCACTGGACCAACCTGTCGGAGACCACCTTCCTGCTGCCGCCGACCGACCCGGCCGCCGACTACCGCGTGCGCATCTTCACGCCCGGCGCCGAGCTGCCCTTCGCCGGCCATCCCACGCTCGGCAGCTGCCACGCCTGGCTGGCCGCGGGCGGCCGGCCGAAGTCGCCCGGGCGCATCGTCCAGGAGTGCGGCGTCGGCCTGGTGACGTTGCGCCGCGAGGCCGTCGACGGCGTGGCGGGCCCGGGCCGGCTGGCCTTCGCCGCGCCGCCGCTCGCGCGCAGCGCGCCGAGCCCGACGCTGCTGGCCAAGGTGGCGCGGGCGCTCGGCCTGGAGGCCCACCGGCTCGTCGCCGCGCAGCTGCTGGACAACGGCCCGGTCTGGCTGGGCCTGCTGCTCGACGGCGCCGACACCGTGCTCGCGCTGCAGCCGGACCACCGCGCGCTCAAGGCGCTGGGCGTGAAGGTCGGCGTGGCCGGCCTGCGCGACGCGCACGTGGACGCGGATTCCGAGATGGATGCGGACGCGGCGCCCGCGCTGGTGCGGCGCTCCAACCGCGAGGCGCGCGCCTTCGCCGGCGTGGCCGGCGTGGCCGCGACGGGCGGCACGGCCGCGGGCGCCCGCGCCGCCGACGCGACGGCGGCGCAGCGCCCGGCGCTGGAGGTGCGCGCCTTCGTCGCGCCGGTGGGCGTCGACGAGGACCCGGTCACCGGCAGCCTCAACGCCAGCCTGGCGCAATGGCTCGTCGCCGAGGGCCACCTGCCCGCGCGCTATGTCGCCGCGCAGGGCCAGTGCCTGGGCCGCGACGGCCGGGTGCACGTCGCGCGCGACGCCGACGGACAGGTCTGGATCGGCGGCGACGCGGTCACCCGCATCGACGGGCGCGTCCACCTCTGAGGCGCACGCCGCCCATGACGACCCGCATCGACCACCTCGTCGTCGCCGCCCGCACCCTCGAGGAGGGCGTGCGGTGGTGCGAGGCCACGCTGGGGGTCGTGCCCGGCCCGGGCGGCGCGCACCCGCTGATGGGCACGCACAACCGGCTGCTGTCGATCGCGACCGAGGCCTTTCCCCGCGCCTACCTGGAGGTCATCGCCATCGACCCGGCGCAGCGGCCCGCGCGCGGGCCCGGCCAGCACCGCTGGTTCGACCTCGACGACGCGGCGCTCCAAGGCGGACTGGCGCGCCACGGGCCCCGGCTGGTGCATTTCGTCGCCCGCGTGCCCGACGCCCGGGCGGCGCTCGACGCGCTGGCCGCCGGCGCCACGCACATCGATCGCGGCCCGCTGGTGGCGGCCTCGCGCGACACGCCGGCCGGGCGGCTGACCTGGAAGATCAGCGTGCGCGACGACGGCCAGCGCCTGTTCTACGGCGCGCTGCCCACGGTGATCGAGTGGGGCCCGGTGCATCCGGCCGACACGATGCCCGCCTCGGGCATCGCCCTGCAGGCGCTGCACGTGCGCCATCCGCGCGCCGCCGTGCTGCGCGAGGCGCTCGACGCGCTCGGCCTGGCGGACATCGCCGTGCGGGACGGCGCGCCCGACCTCGTGGCCGTGCTGCAAACGCCGCGCGGCATCGTGACGCTCGCCTCCGGCGGCCTCTGAGGGCCATGCCCACCACCGCCGAACCCGCCGGGTTCGCCTTCGCCCCGCTGCTGCGGGTGCGCGCGCCCGGCCGAACATGATCCATTGCGTCTCGCGCACGCCGTGCCGGGGCGCCGCGCCAGCCGGCGCCCGAGGCGCGAGGACGGCCACCCGGCCGACGCCCGACGCCGTCCCCGTCCGCCCGGCCATCGGCGCGCCCGTGCCCGCCGATGCGACGCCTACCAGCGCGCCTTGACGCCCACCGAGCCCTGCACGCCGCTCTTCACGCGGGTGTCGCCGCCGGCCGAGGCCAGCCGGCCGGCCTCGCCGTAGACGCTCCAGGTGCGACCCAGCGCCAGCGTGCCGCCGACGGCCGCCTCGGCCCAGGTGCCGCCGGTGCGGGTGGCGATGTCGGTGGCCGCGGCCGGTCCGGCGAAGCGTGCGATGTCGGTGCCGTGCGAGGCGCCGTAGACGTTGACGCGGGCATAGGGCCACAGCGGGCCGGCGGCGGTCGTCACCTCGCCCTTCAGGCGCACGCCGACGCGGGCGATCCAGCCGTTGCCGGCGTCGTGCCGCACGGTGGCGCCGGAGAGGGCGGTGTCGTCGAGGTCGATGCGCTGGTGGATCAGCTGCACCTGCGGCTCGACGCGCCAGCCGCGGCCGAGGGCGAAGGACTGGCCCGCCTCGATCGACGCCAGCACGCTGTCGCCGCGCACCGGCGCCGTCGCGTTGCCCAGCGGCTCGGCGTTGACGCGGTGATCGCCGGCCTGCAGCACGGCGTCGGCGTAGAAGCCCGAGGCGTTCATGTAGGTGCCGTAGGCGCCGAGGTAGCGCGAACGCAGGTCGTTGGCGCCCACGCCGCCCCGGGTGCCGCCGGCGAAGCCGCTGGTCGCCACGCGGCCGTCGAGCTGGCCGACGTAGACACCGGCGCGCCAGTCCCCGGCCGCGAACAGGTCGGCGCCGGCCTGGAAGCCGTCGACGCGGCCCCGGCTCGACGGGTCGACGGTGCCCTGCTGGCGCACGTCGATGCGGGTGGAGATGACGCGGCCCCAGGCGCTGCGGCGCCGGCCGTCGGCGTCGGTGGCCGTGCCGGTGGCGGCGGCCCTGCCGGCGGGCTCGTCGCCGATGCGCTGGTGCAGGTTGCCCAGCATGGCGAGGTCGGCCTGGCGCAGCTGCTGCGGCAGCGCGGCGAACAGCGGCACCTCGGCGCGGTAGCTGGGCACCGGGGCGCCCGCCGGGGCCGCGGGTCCGGGCCGGACGGTGGCCGACAGCGTGCTGTCCTGAGACGCGCCGGTGGTGGGCGCGACGGGGGTCGTCGGCGTGGCCGGTGTCGTGACCGGCGTGGGAACGGGCGTCGTGGGCGTCGTGGGCGTCGTCGTCGGTGTCGTCACCGACGGCGGCGGCGTGGCGACGGGCGGCGTCACGACGGCCGGGGCGGTCGAGCGCAGGTACCAGCTCTCGCCCGCGCCGCCGGCGTCGGCCGCGTGCAGGGTGTAGGCGTAGGCACCGGCGTCGACGTGGCCGCCGGCCAGCGCGAAGGCGCTGCGCGTGGTCTGCGCGGTGGTGGTGGCGCCGTTGCGCGCCGCGACGACCTCGATGCCGTTGCCGGTGGTCGGCGCGCCGAGGCCGCCGAGGTTGGTGACCTGCACCGTGGTGCGGCCGCTGGCGCTGGCGTTGGCGCCGTCGAGCACCAGGCGGTCGCTGACGCTGGCGCTGGTGCCCAGGGCGGTGCCCAGGCGCAGCGTGCCGCCGTTGCCGACGTAGGCGCCGGTCACGGTCAGGTCGGTGCCCGGCGCGGCGCCCAGCACCGACACGGTGCCACCGTTGGACAGCGAGGCGACCCGCTGGCTCAGGCCGGCGAGGTCGAGCGTGGCGCCCGTGGCCACCGCGTGGGCCGAGGCCGCGCTCAGGGTGTAGGCCGCGCCGGCCTTCAGCGTGCCGGCGTCGATGGCGGTCGCGCCGGTGTGGCCGTTGGCGCCCGAGAGCACCAGCGTGCCGGTGCCGCGCTTCACGATGGCGCCGCCCGTGCCGCCGGCCACGCCGCCGTCGCGGATCGCGCCGGCGATGGCGTCGTCCAGGTTCAGGCCGCCCAGCGTCAGGGTGGCGCCGCCCAGGCGCACGTCGCCCGCGCCGTCGAGCGAGCCGATGGCGGTGGCGCCGGCGCGCGAGACGTCGACGAAGCCGGCGTTGGCGACCCGGGTGTCGGCCATGGTCGCGCCGGCGCCCACGCGCAGGCCGGCGCCCGGAGCGACCCGGACGGCGCCGGTGCCCAGGGCGGCGGTGGTCTGCAGGTCGATCAGGCCGGCGCGCAGGTCGGTGCCGCCGGAGAAGGCGTTGGCCGCCGTCAGCTCGAGCGTGCCGGCGCCGGACTTGATCAGGCCCTGGCGGCCGCCGCGCTCGCCGATGGCGCCGGACTGGCGCACGCTGCCGGCGTCGACGTTGAGCGTCGCGGTGCCGCTCAGGGTGATGGCGTTGTCGATCCGGGCGACGCGGGTGGTGTCGTAGTCGAGCGTGGTGCCCCCGGCCAGCGCGAGGCCGCCGGTGCCCAGCGCGCCGTCGTTGGCCACGCGCAGCGTGCCGCCCTCGACCGTGGTGCCGCCGCTGTGGCGGTTGGCGCCCGACAGCGTGAACACGCCCGGGCCGTACTTGACGATCCGGCCGTCGGCCGCGACGCCCGGCACGCCGGCGTCGGAGACCGTGCCGGAGAAGTCGCCCGCGCCGGTGCGCAGCGTGCTCGAGCCCAGCACGACGGTGCCATCGCCGTACAGCGCGCCGACGGTCTCGGTCAGTCCGGGCCTGAGGAACACCATGCCCGGCAGGCGCACCGACTCGCCGGTGACCGGATGGATCAGTTCGAAGCCCTGGCTGCGGACCGTGACCGTCGCGGTGTCGGCGATCTGCTCGCTCTGCAGCAAGGCGACGCTGGAGACGCCCTGCACCAGCAGGTCGCCGGCGATGGACGTGGCGCCGCCGGTGCGCGCGAGGCCCAGCACGGTGCTGCCCTGCACGGTCGTCAGGCCGGTGTAGGTGTTGGACTTGCCGCCGACGAAATCGAGGTCGCCCCAGTACCGGGCCGAGGTCGGGGCCTCGATGGTCAGGCCCCGGGTGCCCGACACCACGCCGCCCATCTCCAGCAGGTAGGTCACCGACGAGGCCGGCGAGACGAAGCGGAGGGTGGGGGTGGTCGCGCTCTCGAGCCTGACGTCGCCGTCCAGGCGCAGGCTGCGCTGGGCCGCCGCCGGCGTGCTGTCCCGGTCGAGCGGCGCGACGGTGAAGTCGCCCCGCACGACGACGTCGTTGGCCAGCGTCACGCCGCCGCGCAGGGTGCCGCCGTTGATCGTCAGCGTGCCGGTGCCCAGCGAGCCGGCGTGCGTCACGGCCAGCGTGCCCGCGTCGAGCACGGTGCCGCCGGCATAAGTGTTGGCGCTCGTCGCGGCCGGGGCGTCGCGGCCCAGCACCAGCGTGCCGGCGCCGGTCTTCACGATGCCGCCGGCGCCCGAGATCGGGCCGGTCTGGCCGGCTTCGGCGCCCGCCACGGCGACGTTCAGGACCTGCGTGGTGCCCGCGGCCACCGCGATGGCGTCGGCGCGCACCTGCCCGTCGACGTAGTCGATGCCCTGGGCACCGGCGCCCACCGCCGCGACCAGGGCACCCGCGAGCACCAGGGCCGAGCGCAGGCCGCGGCCGTGACCGCCAGCACGATCGACCTCGGAAATCGCGACCCAGGCGCCGAGGGCCTGATTCCACACGCTACGATAAGACTTGTTCATTACAGCTGCTCCTGAACTTCTTGTGAAACGGCGGCATGGTCGCGAAGACCAAACCTAAGGTGTTAATCCGAAGGTACTAATTGTTTCAGCTTTGAAACTTTTTAGTTATTTTGGTAACAACTTCAGGAAGCGAGCGTGAGGTAAGCCACAGCGGCGATGGCGCCGGCCGTCACGGCGGCGACGCGGGGCCGGCGCACGGCTCCCCAGAATCCCCGGCATGGGAACCCTCTATTTCGTGCGCCACGGACAGGCGAGCCTCGGCGCCGACGATTACGACCAGCTGAGCGACCTCGGCCGCCGGCAGGCCGAGCGGCTGGGCGCGCACTGGCGGGCCCAGGACCTGCGCTTCGACGCCGTGATCACCGGCACCCTGCGGCGCCATGTGCAGACGTGGGAAGGGATCGCGACCGGCCTGGGATGCGCGGGTCGCGAGGCGATGCCCTGGCCGGGCCTCAACGAATACGACAGCGCGGCGGTGATCGCCACCGTGCAGGACGGGCCGCTCGCGAAGCCCGACACGCCCGAGCTGTACAAGCGACATTTCCGCCTGCTGCGCGACGGCCTGGGCCGATGGATGGAAGGGCTCGCCGCGCCGGTGGGCATGCCCAGCCACGTGGACTTCCTCGCCGGCGTGACCGGCGCGCTCGACCACGTGCGCGCGCACCACTACGGCTCACGCGTGCTGGTGGTCTCCAGCGGCGGGCCGATCGGAATGGCGGTGGCTCACGTGCTGGGCGCGGGCGCGGCGGCGGCGATCGAGTTGAACCTGCGCATCCGCAACACCGCCGTGACCGAATTCGTCTTCACGCCGCGCCGCCACGCGCTTCTGACCTTCAACACGCTGCCGCACCTCGACGGTCCGGCCCACGCGGACTGGGTCACCTACGCCTGAGCCCGCGCGGCGCGCCCGGGGCCGGACCTCAGCGCCGGCCCTTGACCAGGCCCCACAGCGCCAGCAGGACGATCGCGCCGACCACCGAGGCGATGAAACCGGCGCCCTGGGCCGCCGTGTACCAGCCCATCGCCTGCCCGACGTAGGTGGCGCCGACCGAGCCCAGCACGCCGATCAGCGTGGTGACGATGAAGCCGGCGGCGTCGTTGCCGGGCTTGAGGGCGCGCGCGACGAGGCCGACGATGAAGCCGATGAGGATGGTCCAGACGATGCTCATGATGCGAAAGACTCCGTGGAGGATGTTGAATGGGTCGGGATCGGCGGCGGGCCGGCCGGCTCAGGCGGCCGCGGCCCGTTCGGGCAGGGCCTTGGCCACCGCGTTGGCCAGCGTGGCGATGTCGAAGGGTTTGACAAGGATCGACTGGGTCCCCAGCACCCGGCCGACCTGCGCCATGTCGGCATAGCCGGTCGCCAGGATCACCGGGATGTCGCCGACGAGTTCGCGCGCCTGGGCGATCACCTCCGCGCCGTTCAGCCCGGGCATGGCGTAGTCCACGACCAGCAGGTCGTGCCCGCCCGCGCTCAGGGCGCGCAGTCCGCTGGCGCCGTCGGGCGCTTCGGTGACGGTGTAGCCCAGCATCGACAGGCTCTCGACGATCACGCGCCGCACCTCGGCGTCGTCCTCGATCACCAGCACCTTGCGATGGTGGGCGTCGACGGGGCCGGGCTGCGCCCGGTCGCACGTCGCGGCGGCGTCGGCGCGCTCGCTCGAGGCCGGAAAGAGCATGTCGACGGCCGTGCCCACGCGCTCCTCGCTGCGCAGCGCGGTCATGCCGCCGGACTGGTGCGCGAAGCCGTAGACCTGGCTCAGGCCCAGCCCTGTGCCGCTGCCCACCGGCTTGGTGGTGAAGAACGGATCGAAGACCTTGTTGAGCAGGTGCGCGGCGATGCCCATGCCGGTGTCGGCCACCGACACCACGACGTGGTCGGCGACCGGTCGCGCGCCCTCCCCGGCCACCGCCCGCACCTGCGACGACACGGTCAGCGTGCCGCCCGAGGGCATCGCGTCGCGGGCGTTGACCGCGAGGTTGAGCACCGCCATCTCCAGCTGGTTGGCGTCCAGCACGGCCCAGGCCGGCTCCTCGCACAGCCGCAGCTCGACCTGGATGGCCGGACCGACCGACACCGCGACCAGTTCGCGCATGCCCTCGAGCAGCGCGTTGACGTCGGTCAGGCGCGGCAGCAGCGACTGGTTGCGGGCGAACGAGAGCAGCTGGCCGGTGAGCTTGGCGCCGCGCCCGACCGCGCCCTTGGCGCGCGCCGCGATGCCCAGCACCTTCTCGTCGCGGGCGACGCGCGCGACGAGGTCGAGGTTCATGTTGACGACGTGCAGCAGGTTGTTGAAGTCGTGCGCGATCCCGCCGGTGAGCCGACCGATGGCTTCCATCTTCTGGACCTGGATCAGCGCCGCCTGGGCCCGTTCGCGTTCGGCGATCTCCGCCATGAGGCGGTCGTTGGCGCCGGCGAGCTCGCGCGTGCGCGCGGCGATGCGCTCCTCGAGCTGGGCGTTGAGGCGCTCCACCTCGGCCCGCGTGTCCTCCAGCTGGTGCAGGTTGAGCCGGGTCGCGTACTGGCGCTTTCGGGCGCGCACGGCCGCATCGACGGCGCGCGCCAGCGTCTCGGTGTGCACCGGACGCTCCAGCACGAAGGCGTTGCCCAGCGTCTGCAGCAGGCGCAGCGCCTGGCGCGAGCGCGCGCCGGCCTCGCGCGAGGCCAGCACGATGAACGGGAAGTCCGACCAGCTCGGCTGCGCCATGAGCCAGGCCCGCAGCGGAGCCTCGGGCAGCTTGAGCAGCGACTCCTCGGTGACGATGGCGGCGGCGGCGCCCTGGTCGAGCTGCGCGATCAGCGCGTCGGCCGAGGCGCAGACCACCGCCACCAGTTCGAGCCCCTGCAGCAGGCCCTGGATGACGTCCGCGTCGCGTCCGCGCGGCGCATGGATGAGAACCCGGCGTTCCACCTCAGGCTCCGCTGCCCGGGGGCGGCGCGTCGTCCAGCAACGCGATGCCCCCGCGATAGGACGGCACGCCGGCGATCACGCCCTCGAAGTCGGTCAGCGCCGGGCCGACCTCGACCCCGCGCTCGCCCAGGCGGAATTCGCGGATGGTCGTCTCGTGCTTGCTCACGCGGCTCTTGACCACCGAGATCGCCTTGAGCAGCCGCCCGCGCGCCTCGAAGAAGCGGAACAGCACGATCGCGTCCGACAGGTAGCTCAGGTCGAGGTCGCTGCGGATGTCGCCGATCACGCCGTGCTGGCCCAGCACCAGGAGGGTGATCATTCCCTGCTGGTTGAGGAAGGTCAGGAGTTCGTGCATCTGCAGCAGCAGGAACTTGGCCCCGGGCATCGCCTGCAGGTAGGCGTTGAGGCTGTCGATGACGATGATGCTGGCGCCGCGCTGCTGCACGGCGTGGCGCACCAGGTTGGAGAACTGGCCCGCCGACATCTCCGCCGGGTCGAGCGCCACGACGTCGAGCTGGCCGTTGGCGATGTAGGGTTCGAGCGCCAGACCCAGCGAGGCGCAGCGATGCAGCAGGGTGTTGAGGCCCTCGTCGAACAGGTAGTAGGAAGCCTTCTCGCCGCGCATCAGGGCGCCCATCACGGCCGACATCGCCGTGGTGGTCTTGCCCACGCCCGACGGACCCACGAAGAGCGTGTTGCTGCCGCGCGCGAGCCCGCCGCCGAACAGCGTGTCCAGCGCCGCCGTGCCGGTCGAGGCGACGGAGGAGGTGAACTCGACGCGGTGCTCGGCGGCCACCAGCCGGGGGAAGACCTGGATGCCCCCGGTGTCGAGCACCACGTCGTGCTCGCCGCCGCGATAGCGCACGCCGCGCATCTTGACGATGCGCAGGTGCCGGCGCACCGGGCCGTAGTCGTCGGTCGCCTGGTCGAGCCCCAGCACGCCGTGGGCGATGCTGTGCAGCTGCAGGTCGCCGCCCTGCGAACTCTTGTCGTCGAGCAGCAGCACCGTGCACTCGCGCGCCGCGAAGAAATGCTTGAGCGCCAGGATCTGGCGGCGGTAGCGCAGCGGGTCCTGCGCCAGCAGGCGCATCTCCGAGAGGCTGTCGAAGACCAGCCGCGAGGGCGACAGCCGCTCGACCGCCGTCATGATGCCGCGCACCGTCTCGCCGAGCTCGACCTCGGAGGGATGGAAGATCGACTGCTCCGCCGAGGCGCTCAGGCCCTCCTCGTTCACCAGTTCGAACAGGTCGATGCCGTCCAGCGACCAGCCGTGGGAGCCGGCGACGACGCGCAGCTCGGCGGAGGTCTCCGACAGCGTGACATAGAGGCTGCGCTCGCCGCGGGCGTCGCCCTCCAGCAGGAACTGCAGCCCCAGCGTCGTCTTGCCGGCGCCGGGGGTGCCTTCGACCAGGTAGAGATGGCCACGCGGGAAACCGCCGCCCAGAACGTTGTCGAGCCCGTCGATGCCGGTGGCGGCCCGGGGCTGGGGCGGGGACGGGGACGGGACCTTGGGAGCGGCGGGAATGTTCATCGGGGCGGACACTTTCGAGGAGCGGGGCGACCAGACACGCTCCCATGAAGGTCCATTCTGCCGACGCGCCCGGCAATCGGCTGTCCTGCCGATTCCTACATACGGCAGGACAAAGGCGCGATATACCTCGCAAATGCTCGAAAAATTGCCTGATGTCATCGGTCACGCGCTGCACAACGTGCGCGCCGGCCTCGATGCGATCGTCTTCAACACCCTGGGCCTGCGCCAGGGGATGGCCTCCATCGCCGTCACCAGCCTGGCCTTCGCGGACCACGCGCCGCTGCCGGCGCGCTACACCGCCGACGGCGCGGGCGTCTCGCCGCCGCTGCAGTGGAGCGGCCTGCCGGTGGGCACGGTGTCGGTGATCCTGCTGGTCGAGGACGCCGATTCGCCGACGCCCAGTCCCCTGGTGCACGCGATCGTGGTGGGACTGCCGGCGACCGACGGCGCGGTCGCCGAGGGCGCCATGCCCAGCCCCGATCGCGAGGAGACCGAACTGCGCGTCGGCCGCAATTCCTACCTCCAGGCCGGCTGGCTGCCGCCCGACCCGCCGCCGGGCCATGGCGTGCACCGCTACGCTTTCCAGGTCTACGCGCTCGACGTCGCGCCGCCGTTCTCCGACACGCCCGGGCGCGACGAGGTGGTCGAGGCGCTCCAGGCCCACACCATCGCCAGCGGCCTCCTGATCGGCACCTGCGAACGCCCGGACGGCTCGATCCGGATCGGCGACGAGGCACCGGCCGGACCGCTCGCCGCCGCCTGAGCGGCAGCCGCCGCCGGGCGTCGCCGGTCTAGGTGGCCCTGGCCGGGCCGGCCACGGCGGGCGTGCCGATCATGTCCAGCGGCAGCCGGGACACCTCGGCCAGCAGCAGCGCCAGTTGCGTCGCCGCCGCGTCCACGACCGCGCGGCCCAGGCCCGCGTCGGCGGCCGCCGCGTTGCCGGCGGCGCCGGCGGCGTTGTAGTCCTCCATCGCCCAGCCGAGCTTGGCGCTGCGCCCGTCGCCCAGCAGCGGATGGCGCGGCGCCCGGTCGCGCGAGGCCGAACCGAAGTCGCGCGCCGCCGCCATGTCGACCAGGCCTGGTTCGAGCGCCAGCATCATGGACGTCTCGATCTGGCCCGCGTGCACGCCGAAGCGGTGCTCGTCGGTGCTGAACGCGGCGCCCGCCGCGCCCAGCGGCAGGTTGAACCAGCTCACGCCATAGACGACGAGCCCGTGCGCGACCCGCAGCTCGCGCGCCACGATGTCCATCGCCCCGACATGGCCGCCGTGCGCGTTGAACAGCACCAGCTTGCGCACGCCGGCGCGCGCCACGCCCGCGCCGATGTCCTTCCACAGCCGGATCAGCGTCTCCGACGACAGGGTGAGCGTGCCGGGGAAGTTCGCGTGCTCGGGGCTCAGGCCGATCGCCTGCGTGGGCAGGAACAGCACCGGCAGGTCCGCCGGCAGCCGCGGCAGCGCGGCGGCGACGATGCCCTCGACGAGCATCGAATCCACGCCCAGCGGCAGGTGCGGCCCGTGCTGTTCGGTGGCGCCCAGGGGGAGCACGGCGACGGTGGCCGCCGGGTCGAGCGTGGCGAAGTCGGGGCTGGCGAGTTGCGACCAGAAACGGCGCGGCGCGGGGGACGGAGCGGAAGCGGCGGTCATGCGCAGGATGTTAGGGCCGCGCCGCGCCTGGGTCGGACGGCGCGAACCGCGCCGCCAGGAAATCCACCAGCGAGCGCACGCGCGCCGGCACGAAGCGCCCGCTGGGCAGCAGCGCGTGCAGCGGATAGGGCTCCGTGTCCCAGTCGTCGAGCAGGCGCACCAGCGTGCCGGCCGCTTCGTCCTGGCGCACGTCGAGCTCGGACTTGAAGGTGATGCCGCGCCCGGCCAGCGCCCACTGGCGCGCGAGCGACGCGTCGTCGGCGACGCGGTCGCCGTCGACCCGCACCTCCGTCCACTGGCCCTGCTTCAGGAAGCGCCAGGTGCGCTGGTGCCGGCCGCTGCGGTGGAACGTGAGGCAGTTGTGCTGCTGCAGGTCCTGCGGCGTGTCCGGCGCACCCCGCCGCGCCAGGTAGGCGGGCGAGGCCCACAGGCGCGGCCGGCTCATCGCCAGCGGTCGCGCCACCAGCCGCGAATCGGCCAGCGGGCCGTAGCGCAGGGCGACGTCGACCTCGTCGCGCAGCACGTCGAGCGGCCGGTCGCCCACCGACAGCGCGAGCTGCACGCCGGGGTGGAGGTCGAGGAAGTCGTCGAACCACGCCAGCAGCGTGCCGCGCGTGAGGTCCGAGGGCGACGCCACGCGCACCGTGCCGACCAGCGTCCCGCCCTCGGCCGCGACCTGCGATTCGCCCTCGGCCAGCAGGTCGAGCGCGCGGATCGCGTAGCCCAGCAGGGTCTGTCCCTGCGGCGTCAGCCGCATGGCGCGCGTGGAGCGCTCGAACAGCCGGGCCCCGAGCCGGGCCTCGAGCCGCTTGAGCGCCGCGCTCGCGGCGGCGGGCGTCAGGCCGAGCGCGCGGCCGGCGGCGCTCAGGGTGCCCCCGCGCGCGGTGAGCACCAGGACGCGCAGGTCGGCGAGATTGTCAATCCTCATTTGAAACTGATGCCTTTCCGGGCCAGCTTATCAAGCCGCGCGATGGGGCCTAGAGTGGCGGCATCCTCTTCCCTCCTCCCGCCACGCACGCTCAAGGAACGCGCCATGAAAGCCATCGGTTACCACCAGTCCCTCCCCATCGACGACCCGGCCTCGCTGCGGGACCTCACCCTGCCCGATCCGGTCGCCGGACCGCGCGACCTGCTCGTGCGGGTCGCCGCCGTGTCGGTCAACCCGGTCGACACCAAGGTGCGGCGCAATGCCGCGCCCGAGGCCGGCCAGGCCAGGGTGCTGGGCTGGGACGCGGTGGGCATCGTCGAGGCCGTCGGCGACCGGGTGACCGGCTTCCGGGTCGGCGACCGCGTCTACTACGCCGGCTCGATCGTGCGCCCCGGCGCGAACTCGGAACTGCACGCGGTGGACGAACGCATCGCCGCGCGCGCGCCCGCGAGCCTGGACGACGCGCAGGCCGCCGCCCTGCCGCTGACCAGCATCACCGCCTGGGAGCTGCTGTTCGACCGCCTGGGCGTGGCGCGCGATGGCGGCGCCGGCCAGACGCTGCTGGTGGTCGGCGGCGCGGGCGGCGTGGGCTCGATCCTGATCCAGCTCGCGCGCGAGCTCACGCAACTGCGCGTGGTCGCCACCGCGTCCCGGCCCGAGACGCGCCAGTGGTGCCTGGACCTGGGCGCGCACGCCGTCATCGACCATTCGAAGCCGCTGGCGGGCGAACTGAAGGCGGCGGGCCTCGGCGAGGTGGACCTGGTCGCGAGCCTCACGCAGACGCAGCAGCACTACGCCCAGATCATCGAGAGCCTGAAGCCGCAGGGCCGCATCGGCGTGATCGACGACATGCCGGTGCTCGACGTCATGCCGCTCAAGACGAAGTGCCTGTCGCTGCACTGGGAACTGATGTTCACGCGCTCGCGCTTCGAGACGCCCGACATGGCCGAGCAAGGCCGGCTGCTGGCCGAGGTCGCCGCGCTGGTCGACGCCGGCCGCGTCCGCACCACCGTCGGGGAGCACTTCGGCACCATCGACGCGGCCAACCTGCGGCGCGCCCACGCCTTCATCGAGAGCGGCAAGGCGCGCGGCAAGGTGGTGCTGGCGGGGTTCTGACGACCGGGCCCGCCCGGGCGCCCGCTCTGTCGGTTTATTGCTTGGAGACGCGCCAGACGGCGTTGCCGACGTCGTCGGCCACCAGCAGGGCGCCCGACTTGTCCAGCGCCACGCCGACCGGGCGGCCCTGGGCCTTGCCGTCGGCGCTCAGGAAGCCGCTGAGCACCTCGACCGGCTTGCCCGCCGGCTTGCCGCCGATGAAGGGCACGAACACCACGTTGTAGCCCGACATCGGCTTGCGGTTCCACGAACCGTGCTGGCCGACGAAGGCACCCTGGGCGAATTCCGGCGGCATGCCGCGCGCGCTGGAGAAGGTCAGGCCCAGCGCGGCGACGTGCGTGCCCAGCGCGTAGTCGGGCGCGATGGCCTTGGCCACCATGTCCGGGCGCTGCGGCTGCACGCGGGCATCGACCGTGCCGCCGTAGTAGCTCCACGGCCAGCCGTAGAAGCCGCCGTCCTTGACCGAGGTCAGGTAGTCGGGCACCAGGTCGCTGCCGATCTCGTCGCGCTCGTTGGCCACGGTCCACAGCACGTTGGTGTCGGGCTCCCAGGCCATGCCGTTGGGATTGCGCAGGCCGCTGGCGAACGGGCGCTTCTGGCCGCTCTTCGTGTCGACTTCCCAGATCGCGGCGCGGCCTTCCTCGGCCTGCATGCCGTTCTCGCCGATGTTGCTGTTGGAGCCGACCGTCACGTAGAGCTTGGCGCCGTCGCGGCTGGCGATGACGTTCTTGGTCCAGTGGTGGTTGATGCCCGCGGGCAGGTCGGTCACCTTGACCGGCACGGCGGTGCTCGCCGTCTGGCCGTCGGCGTAGGGCACCTTCACCAGCGCGTCGGCGTTGGCGATGAACAGTTCGCCGTTCACCAGCGCGACGCCGAAGGGCGAATTCAGACCCTGCAGGAACACGTTGCGCGTCTCGGCGACGCCGTCGTTGTCGGCATCGCGCAGCAGCGTGATGCGGTTGGCGCTGGGCACCTCGGCGCCGGCCCGCTTCATGACCAGACCCTGCACCACGCCCTTGGCCTTGTCGAACAGGTCCTTCTCGGCCTGCGGGGCGCCCGGCTCCTTGGGCGGCTTGTTGCTCTCCACCACCAGCACGTCGCCGTTGGGCAGCGTGTAGACCCAGCGCGGGTGGTCCAGCCCCCGGGCCAGCGCCACCACCTTGAAGCCCGACGCCGCGGTCGGCCCGGCGGTGTCGTTCCAGCCGCTGGCCTCGGCGATCTTCAGGGTCGGGATGAGCGTCTTGTTGGGGGCGGGCAGCTGCGGATTGGGACCGACGCCGGCCTCGAACGGCAGCTTGGCGGTTTCGCCGCAGGCCGCGACCAGCAGGGCGGCCAGCGGAATCAGGCAGAGACGGGGGAAGTTCATGGCGAAGGTCCTTGGGAAGCAGGGCGGCGGCGCGGACGCGCGCCGGGAGTGGTCGCCAGCATCGGGTCGCCGGCGGCGGCCCCCTGTCGGCTGCCGGCGCGTCGTTTCGTGGGCAATCGGAAAGGCGTCGTGGCGCGTGCGACGCTTACCATCGGCCTCGCGGTCCGGCGGCGCGTTCAGGAACCCCGGAACCATCCGGCCGCCCCTTGCTCCGAATGCCGGCATGCCACGCTACCGCCTCCCCCGCTCGTTCGCCTCCGTCCTGATCCCGTTCATGCTCGCCCTGGGCGGCGCGATGCCGGTCGCGGCGCAGCTCGCCCTGCCCGCGCGCGCCGCGCCGGCCTCGCCGGTGGTGACGACGCCGCACGTGCGCGCCGAACTGGTCGCCCAGGCGCCCGACGGCGTCGCGCCCGGCGCGCCGCTGCAGGTCGGCCTGCGCATCGTCCATCAGCCCGGCTGGCACACCTACTGGAAGAACGCCGGCGATTCCGGCCTGCCCACCGAGCTGGCCTGGACCCTGCCTCCCGGCATCTCGGCGGGCGACATCGCCTGGCCGGTGCCCCGGAAGATCGCGATCGGCACGCTGGCCAACCACGGCTACGAGGGCACGGTGCTGCTGCCGGTGCCGCTGACCGTGGCGCCGGACTTCGCGCCCCCGGCCGCGCTCGCCGGCGCGCCGTCGGTCGACCTCCGCCTGAAGGCCTCCTGGCTGGTCTGCCGCCAGGAATGCATTCCCGAGGAAGGCGAATTCGCGCTGCGGCTGCCGGTGCGCGGCTCGACCGCGCTGGACGCCGGCGCCTTCGAGGCCGCGCGGGCCGCGCAGCCGGTGGCGCTGGCCGCGCCGGGCCGCGTCGAGATCGACGGCGCCACGCTGCGCGTGCAGCTCGACGACCTGCCGCCGGCGGCGCGCGGCCGCTCGCTCGAACTCTTTTTCGAGACCGCCGACGTGATCCGCACCGCCGCGACGCCGCAGCAGTCGTGGGACGGCGGACGCTGGCGCGCGACCGTGCCACTGGCCGACCACCGCAGCGCCAGCCCCGCCGAGATGCCGGTCGTGGTGGCGCTGGCCGAGGCCGACCGCCGCGACGGCGCCCCCATCGCCTGGCGCGCCGTCGCCCCGGTCAGCGGCACGTGGCCGGCCACGCCGGCGCCGGCCACCGTCTCCCCCGCCCTGCAGGCGGCGCTCGCGGCCAACCTCGCCGCGCCGTTGCCGGCGCCCGCCGCCGGCTTCTTCGCCGCGCTGCTCGGCGCCCTGCTCGGCGGCCTGCTGCTCAACCTGATGCCGTGCGTGTTCCCGGTGCTGGCGATCAAGGTGCTGGGCTTCGCACGCCATGGCGGGGACCGCGCCGGCCACCGCCGGGCCGGCCTGGCCTACACCGCCGGCGTGCTGGCCTCGTTCCTGGCGCTGGGCGCGGCCATGCTGGCCCTGCGCGCGGCCGGATCGCAGCTCGGCTGGGGCTTCCAGTTGCAGTCGCCGGCCGTGGTGGCGGCGCTGGCGGCGCTGTTCACGCTGATCGGGCTGAACCTGGCGGGCCTCTTCGAGGTGCGCATGCCCGGCACCGCCTCGCTCGGCGGCCTGCGGGCCCGCCACCCGCGCGTCGACGACTTCCTCTCGGGCGTGCTGGCGGTGGTGGTCGCCTCGCCCTGCACCGCGCCGTTCATGGGCGCCTCGCTGGGACTGGCCGTCGGCCTGCCGCCGGCGCAGGCGCTGGCGCTGTTCGCGGCGCTGGGCCTGGGGCTCGCGCTGCCCTACCTGGTGGCGAGCTTCGTGCCGGCGGTGGCGCGCCGGCTGCCCCGGCCCGGCGCCTGGATGGACACCCTGCGCCGGCTGCTGGCCTTTCCGATGTTCGCCACCGTCGCGTGGCTGGTCTGGGTGCTGGGCCGCCAGAGCGGCGTCGACGGCGCCGGCGCGCTGCTGGCGCTGCTGGTGTGCCTGGCCGCGGTGGCCTGGGCCTTCACGCTGCGCGGGCGGACGCGCCTGGGGTTGGCCGGCGCGCTGCTGGCCGTGACGGCGCTGACGGCGGCGGCCCTGGGCGGCAACATCGTCGATCCGGCGCCGCCGGCCTCGGCGGGCGGCGCCCCCGGAGCGGGCGTGGCCGACGCGCGCTGGCAGCCCTGGTCGGTGCGGCGCGTGGCCGAGCTGCACGCGCAGGGCCGTCCGGTGTTCGTCGACTTCACCGCCGCCTGGTGCGTCACCTGCCAGTACAACAAGCAGACGACGCTGGCCGACACCGCGCTGCTGGCCGAGTTCGACACCCGCCGCGTCGCCCTGCTGCGCGCCGACTGGACGCGCCAGGATCCGGCCATCACCGCCGCCCTGGCGGCCCTGGGGCGCAGCGGCGTGCCGGTCTACGTGCTGCAGGCGCCGGGCCGCGCGCCGGTGGTGCTCTCGGAGATCCTGGGCCGCGACGAGGTGCGCGCGGCGCTGGCCGGCCTCTGACCGTCGCCAAGCCCCTGCCGGTGGCGCGGCTTGCCGCCCTTTCCCGAGCAAAGCATCCTAAGCTCGGGCGGCCATTCGGTTTTTCAGGATTCCCAGGAGTCTTCAAGTCATGCCCTCCCTGTCCTCTTCGGCAGCCCGCTCGGCCGAGATCGCCCGCAATGCCCAGGCCGCGCTCACCCGCGCCTCGCGCCGCGCCGTCATGGCCGCCGCCGTCGCCCTGGGCGCGACGCTGCTGGCGGCAGCGCCCGCCCACGCGGTGCCCTCGGTCGGCGAGAAGGCGCCCGATTTCGTCGCCACCGACACGCGCGGCGCGTCGCGCAAGCTCTCGGATTTCGCCGGCAAGTACGTGGTCCTCGAATGGACCAACCCGGGCTGTCCCTTCGTGCGCAAGCACTACGACAGCGGCAACATGCCCGCCACGCAGAAGGCCGCCACGGCGCGTGGCGCCGTCTGGCTGGCGATCAACTCGACCGAGCGCGCCGCCAGCGACCACCTGCTTCCCGCCGCCCTGGACGAATGGATGCGCCAGCGCGCCGCCGCGCCGACGGCCGTGCTGCTCGACGAGGACGGCACCATCGGCCAGGCCTACGGCGCGCGCACCACGCCGCACCTGTTCATCATCGACCCCCGGGGCGTGCTGGTGTACGTGGGCGGCATCGACAGCGTGCCCTCGGCGCGCGCGAGCGACATCAAGACCGCCACCAACTACGTCGACCAGGCGCTCACCGAGGCGTATGGCGGCCGGCCGATCACCGCGGCGGTGACCAAGCCCTACGGCTGCAGCATCAAGTACAAGGGCTGAGGACGGGTCGGGCGGGTTGTCCGCACGGCCCGCCGGCGCGAAAGTCGCCTGCGACAATCCGGCGATGCCCTTCGCTCCCCTGCAAAACGACACCTTCCTGCGCGCCTGCTGGCGCCAGGCCACCGACCACACGCCGGTCTGGCTGATGCGCCAGGCGGGGCGCTACCTGCCGGAATACGTCGCCACGCGCGCCCGCGCCGGGAGCTTCATGGGCCTGGCGACCAACGTCGACCACGCCACCGAGGTCACGCTGCAGCCGCTGGAGCGCTTCCCGCTCGACGCCTCGATCCTGTTCTCCGACATCCTGACGGTGCCCGACGCCATGGGGCTGGGCCTGTCGTTCGAGGCCGGCGAGGGCCCGCGCTTCGCCCGCCCGCTGCGCGACGAGGCCGCCGTGATGGCACTGGAGGTGCCCGACATGGCGCGCCTGCGCTACGTGTTCGACGCCGTGGCCTCGATCCGCCGCGCGCTCGACGGCCGCGTGCCGCTGATCGGTTTCTCGGGCAGTCCCTGGACGCTGGCCTGCTACATGGTCGAGGGCGCCGGCTCCAGCGACTACCGCAAGGTCAAGACGATGCTCTACGCCCGCCCGGACCTGATGCACCGCATCCTGGCGATCAACGCCGACGCGGTGGCCGACTACCTCAACGCGCAGATCGACGCCGGCGCGCAGGCCGTGATGGTGTTCGACAGCTGGGGCGGCGTGCTGGCCGACGGCGCGTTCCAGGAATTCAGCCTGGCCTACACCGCCCGCGTGCTGGCGCGCCTGAAGCGCACCGGCGCGGACGGCACGCCGGTGCCGCGCATCGTCTTCACCAAGGGCGGCGGCCTGTGGCTGGACGCCATGCGCGCGCTCGACTGCGAGGTGCTGGGCCTCGACTGGACGGTCGACCTCGGCGCCGCGCGCGCCCGGGTCGGCGAAGGCGCCGGGGCCAAGGCGCTGCAGGGCAACATCGACCCCAACGTGCTGTTCGCGCCGCCGGACCGCATCGAGGCCGAGGTGGCCAAGGTGCTGCAGGCCTTCGGCCGCCCGCACACCGACCGCGCCACCACCGGGCCGACGCACATCTTCAACCTCGGCCACGGCATCAGCCAGTTCACGCCGCCCGAGCACGTCGCGGTGCTGGTCGAGGCCGTCCACACGCAGTCGCGCGCCCTGCGCGGGTGACGCGACACGGGACGTCCCGGCACCCGAGCCACAACGCGCCGGGCGTTGCAGCAGGCCGGCGGAAAAACCCCCGATTCCGGTTTGTCAAGCGCGAAATCATCTTCGGCTTCTGACTTATGCACAAAAGATGTGGTACGGGTTTCAGGCCATGCGATGACCGGCTGGCTTTCGCTCCTAAAGGCATAGCAACGCTAAGTTGTTGATTCATATGGATTTCAGTTTTTCGATGTTTTCCGGATGCGCCCGCCAAGCCCTTGATTCACAGGGCTTTTCGACGACTCCGGCGCACCTATCAACAAAGTTATCCACAGCGGCGGTGGATGACCCGCAAAGCCCTGATAAATCAACGACTTGAAGCCTTTTCTCCGCGTACGGCCCCGGCGGCCGCCCTTCACGACACGACCCATCACATCCCCATGACCCGGCGCCTCGACATCGCCGTCCATGCCCCGGCCCACGCCGCGCTGGGCGATCTGCTGAGCTACTCGGCCACCGAGGACCTGCCCGCCGGCACCCTGGTGCGCGTGCCGCTCGGCCGGCGCGAGGTGCTGGGCGTGGTCTGGGCGGGCGGCGAACTGGCCGGGGGCGAGGCCGAGGCGCTCAGGCCCGTCGGCGCCGCGCTCGATGCCCTGGCGCCGCTGGGCACGGCCTGGCGCGACCTGGTGGCCTTCGCGGCGCGCTACTACCAGCGTTCGCTGGGCGAGATCGCGCTTTCCGCCCTGCCGCCGCAGTTGCGCGACCTGAGCGGCGTGCAGCTGGCCCGGCGGCTCAAGCGCCGCGCCGCCGCCGCCACGGCGGCGGTCGCGTCGGCCGCCCCCGCCGCCCCGCCCGCCGTCGCCGCGACGCCCGAGCAGGCCGGCGCGCTGGCCCGCATCGACGCCGAGCCGGGTCCCTTCCTGCTGTTCGGCAGCACCGGCAGCGGCAAGACCGAGGTCTACCTGCGCGCCGTGGACGCCCTGCTCGCGCGCGACGCCAGCGCGCAGGCGCTGGTGATGGTGCCGGAGATCAACCTCACGCCGCAGCTGGAGGCACGCTTCCGGGAACGCTTCGAGCCGCGCTTCGGCGCCGACGCGGTGGTCTCGATGCACAGCGGCATGACCAACCCGCAGCGCCTGACGAGCTGGCTGGCCGCGCACGCGGGCGTCGCGCGCATCGTGCTGGGCACGCGCATGGCGGTGTTCGCCTCGATGCCGGGGCTGCGGCTGATCGTGGTCGACGAGGAGCACGACCCGAGCTACAAGCAGCAGGAGGGCGCGCGCTATTCGGCGCGCGACCTCGCGGTGTGGCGCGGCCGGCGCGAGGACGCCAAGGTGATCCTCGGCTCGGCGACGCCGTCGCTGGAGAGCTGGCACCGCAGCCGCCCGGCCGCCGACGGCGAGGCGACCGGGCCCTATGCGCGCCTGTGCATGCCCAGCCGCATCGGCGCGGGCGCCCTGCCGACCGTGCGGCTGGTCGACATGACCCTGCAGCCGCCCCGCACGGTGCTCTCCGGCGCGCTGCTGGAGGCCATCGGGGCGCGCATCGCGCGCGGCGAGCAGAGCATGGTGTTCCTCAACCGGCGCGGCTACGCGCCGGTGCTGGCCTGCGCCGACTGCGGCTGGAAGAGCGAATGCCCGCACTGCAGCGCCTACCGCGTGTTCCACAAGATCGACCGCACGCTGCGCTGCCACCACTGCGGCTTCACCGAGCGCGTGCCGCGCGCCTGCCCGTCGTGCGGCAACCCGGACATCGCGCCGGTCGGGCGCGGCACCGAGCGGCTGGAGGAGCACCTGGGCGAGCTGTTCGCGGCGATCGAGCGGCCCGGCGGCGGCGCGGTGCGCATCGCCCGCATCGACGCCGACAGCACGCGGGCGCAGGGCGCGCTGGAAGCGCAGCTGGCCGCCGTGCACGCCGGCGACGTCGACGTGCTGGTGGGCACGCAGATGATCGCCAAGGGCCACGACTTCCGGCGCATCACGCTGGTGGCGGCGGTCAACCCCGACGGCGCGCTGTTCTCCAGCGACTTCCGCGCGCCCGAGCGGCTGTTCGGCCTGCTGATGCAGTCGGCCGGGCGCGCCGGGCGCGACGCCGCCTACCTGGCGGCGCAGGGCGCGACCGCCGAGATGTGGATCCAGACGCACCACCCGGGCCACCCGCTGTTCCAGGCGCTGCGCCATCACGACTACCCGGCCTTCGCGGCGCAGGAACTCGCCGACCGCCGCGCCGCCGGCATGCCGCCCTTCGCCTTCCAGGCGCTGCTGCGCGCCGACGCCCGCACGCAGGAGGCGGCACAGGCGTTCCTGGAGGCGGCGGCCGCCGCCGCCGACGCGCTCGACGCCGGCACGGCCGAGGCGCCCGAGGTGGCGCGCTACCCGGCGGTGCCGCTGGCGATCCAGCGCGTGGCCAACGTCGAGCGCGCGCAGATGCTGGTCGAGAGCCATTCGCGCATCGCCCTGCAGCGCCTGCTCGCCGGCTGGCAGCCGCTGCTGCGCGAACTGCGCCGCACGCCCGAGGGCAAGGGCGTGATCCGCTGGCTGATCGACGTCGATCCTCAGGGGATCTGAGGCGGTCGCGCCGGGGCGCCGTCCTGCAAGCGGCGGGCGAGGGGCATGAGAGCTTCACGCACCATGAACACCTCGATCTCGCGCGCCTTCGCGCCCGCCCGCCCGGCCTGGCGTCCGGTGGCCCTGGCCACCCTGCTGTTCGTCGCCCCGCTGGCGGCGCTCGCGCAGGCGACGGCGACGGCGTCCCCGGGCGAGGGCGGGGACCCGGCGGCGCTGCAGGCCAAGTACCGCGCCCTGCAACCGCAGCTCCAGCGCAACGTCTTCGACCGGCCGCTGGCGCTGACCTCCAACGAGGCCTCCGGCGGCCTGAGCGGCGACATCTACGCCGTGGTCGACCATCCGATCGCCGAGGTGCGCCAGGCGATGGCGTCGCCCGCGGTCTGGTGCGAGGTGCTGATGCTGCACCTCAACACCAAGTACTGCGCGACGAGCGACGCCGGCGCCGGCGCCGCCGACGGGCGCACCGCCGCGCTCAACGTGGCGGTCGGGCGCAAGTTCGACCAGCCGCTCAAGGACGCCCAGCGCCTGGACTTCGGCTACCGCGTGGCCGCCACGCGCGCCGACTACCTCGACGTGCGCCTGAGCGCGGCGAGCGGGCCGATGTCCACCCGCGACTACCGCATCGCGCTGGAGGCCGTGCCCGTCGACGGCGGCAAGACCTTCATCCACCTGGGCTACTCCTACGGCTACGGCACGGCGGCGCGGCTGGCCATGAAGAGCTACCTGGCGACCGTCGGCAGCGGCAAGGTCGGCTTCACCTCGACCGGGAACGACGAGTTCATCGGCGGCGTGCGCGGGGTGGTCGAGCGCAACACCATGCGCTACTACCTGGCCATCGACGCCTACCTCGACGCCCCCGGGCCGCAGGGCCGCGAGAAGCGCCTGGGCGAGTGGTTCGACGACACCGAGCGCTACGCGCGCCAGCTCCACGAGATGGACCGCGACGACTACCTGGCGATGAAGCGCAGCGAATTCCAGCGCCTGCAGACGGCCGCCAGACCCTGAGCCCGGCGTCGGGCCGCGTCAGTGCAGCCACCGGGTGACCAGCGGGAAGGTGAAGAACGACCCGACCGTCGTCCACAGGATGATCCGCGCGATGCGGCCGTTGTCGGCGCCGAAGCGCTCGGCGAGCATCGACACGTTGCTCGCGCTGGGCAGCGCCGCGACCAGCACCATGACCACCAGCGCCTCGCGGCTCACCGCCAGGCCGGCGGCCGAGGCCAGCCACGCCAGCCCACAGATCAGCAGCGGATGCGCCACCAGCTTCAGCAGCACCACCGCCGGCACGTCGCCCATGGGCGCGCGCCGCGCCGCCAGTCCCTGGCGGGCGGCCAGCACCGCCGGACGCGCCAGCACGGCGCCGATGGTGAAGAGCGCGGCCGGCGAGGCGGCCTCGGCCAGCATGGCGACGGCGCGGTCGACCGGCCCGGGCAGCGCGAAGCCCGTCGCCGAGGCCAGCCCCCCCAGCAGGATCGACCACGGCAGCGGGTTCACCACCACGCCCCGGAAGGCCTGGCGCAGGGCCGTCGCGACGCCCGCGCGCCCGGCGTCGCCGGCACCGGGCGGCGACGCGCCCGGGCGCCCCGCCACGCCGTCGAGCCGCGACAGCGCGATGCACAGCGACGAGGTCATCACCATGTCCAGGGTGATGGCGATGATGGCCGGGCCCAGCACGCCCGCCCCGAGCAGTGCGGCGAACAGCGGCACGCCCATGAAGCCGGTGTTCGGGAAGGCCGCCACCAGCGCGCCGAACGCCGCGTCGTTCCAGCCCCGGCGGCCGCGCCGCGTGAGCGCGACCGTCGCACCGACCATCGTCAGGGCCCCCGCGCCCCAGACCAGGGCCACCGGGCCGTCGAGCAGCTGCGCGATCGGCGTGCGCGCGCCGAAGCGGTAGAGCATGCACGGCAGCGCGAAGAACAGCACGAAGACGTTGAGCCCGGGGATGGCGTCGATCGGCAGCACGCGCCGGCGCGCGGCGAGGTAGCCGGCCGCGACCAGGGCGAAGAAAGGCAGGGTGACGGCGAGGATCTGCAGCATGGCTCGGGAAGGCGGCTCCGGCGGGGGCTGCGATCGTACGGCCCCGCCCGGCTCACAGCTGCCGGGACAGCAGCGACGCCAGGTGCTCCATCGCCTTCTCCCGCAGCGGCCGGTCGAGCCAGGCCTGGTGCGTGACGCGCCTGGACTGCTTCAGGTCGGCCTCGAAGACGGCGGTCTCGCGCGCGGCGAAGGCGGCGTCGTAGATGTTGAGGTTGGCCTCGTCGTTCAGCCGGAACGAGCGGTTGTCGAAGTTGGTCGAACCCACCGACACCAGCAGGCCGTCGACCGTGAAGACCTTGCAATGGAACATGGTGGGCTGGTATTCGCTGATCTCGGCGCCGGCCTCGAGCAGCGGGCCCCAGCTCGCGCGCGAGGCGCGGCGCACGATGTCCGCGTCGATGTGCGGGCCGGGCGTGATGACGCGCAGCCGCACGCCGCGGCGCATCGCCGCCACCAGGGTGCGGACGGTCAGCGCGTCGGGCACGAAGTAGGCGCTCGACAGGTCGATGGTCTTGGTCGCCGCGGCGATCGCCATCAGGTACATGATGTGCATGCTCTCGCCGCCGCCCGAGGGCGAACTGGCGAAGACCTGGGCGCGCCCGCCGGCGGCCCCGCCGGTCTCGGGGATCGCGCTCTCGGCCTTCGTCGCCGCCGTCGAGCCGCCCAGCGTGGGCACGACCGGGCCGATGGCCGGGAAGTAGCGCTCGTCGTGCAGCACCTCGCCCGAGGCCTTGATCCAGTTGTCCATGAACACGGCCTGCATCTGCGCGACCACCGGCCCCTCGACGCGGTAGTGCGAATCGCGCCAGTGGTCCGGGTCCTGCGCGTGGCCGGTCCACGAGGGCGCGATGCCCACGCCGCCCGTGAAGCCGATGCGGCCGTCGGCGATCAGGAGCTTGCGGTGGGTGCGGTTGTTCAGGCGCGAGATGCCCCACCAGTCGGGCTTGTGGAACTTGCGGATCTGCACGCCGGACTTCTCCATCTCGCGCAGGAAGTCCTCGTCGATCTTGGCGCTGCCGACCCAGTCGAGCAGCACGTGCACCGCGACGCCGGCGCGGGCGCGCTCGGACAGCGCCTCGGCGAAGGCGCGGCCGATGTCGCCCGACCAGTAGATGTAGGTCTCGAAGGTGATGCTGCGCCGCGCGCCGCGGATGGCCGCGAGCATGGGCGGAAAGATCTCGTCGCCGTTGTGCAGCGCCTCGAAGCGGTTGCCGGCCGTGATGGGCGGGCCCAGCAGCACGCCCAGCGCGCGCTGGAACTGGTCGTCCTGCAGCGCGTAGGCGCGCTCGACCTGCTCGTCGATGCGCTTCTCGCCCCCGGCGAAGTTGATCACCGCCAGTGTGGCGACCACCGTGAGGACGAAGGTCGCGAGGATCGTGAGGAATCGGCTTTTCTTCAGCATGTTGTTGTTCTTGTCGTCTCGGCTCGTTTGGAAGGCGCAACGGGGCGCCGAAGGACCCGCCCGGACCCATCCCGGCGACTCCGGCGGCCCCGGCGGGCGGCGCAACGTAGCACGCCTCCCCCCGCGGGCGTTGTAGGCCCAGCCGGTATCATGGCGAGCGCCCCGCACGTTCCCCGCGTTCCCCGGCATTCCGTCACGCTCGCCGCGCCGGCTCCCCCGTGCGGACCGGCCACCGCCGCGCCGGCCTCCGCCGCCCGGGTCCGCTTCGCCACCGGCGTTTCCGGTGCCGCCCGTCCCGCTCCATCGATCGATCCTCGCCGCATGTCCTCCGGTCTCAATCTCGCCCAGCAGGAAGCCGTCAACTACCTGCACGGCCCGTGTCTCGTGCTCGCGGGCGCGGGCTCGGGCAAGACGCGCGTGATCACGCACAAGATCGCGCGGCTGATCCAGTCGGGGATGCCGCCGAAGAAGATCGCCGCCATCACCTTCACCAACAAGGCGGCCGCCGAGATGCGCGAGCGCGCCAAGGGCCTGATCGGGCGCGACGCGAAGCATGTGGTGATCTGCACCTTCCACGCGCTGGGCGTGCGCATGATGCGCGAGGACGGCGCGGTGCTGGGCCTGAAGCCGGCCTTCAGCATCCTCGACAGCGACGACGTCACCAAGATCCTGAAGGACGCCGGCGGCTCGGTCGACACCGCCACGGCGCGCCTGTGGCAGTGGACCATCAGCCGCTGGAAGAACATGGGCCTGAACGCGGCGCAGGCCGAGGCCGCGGCCGCCGACGACGCCGAGCGCATCGTGGCGCAGGTCATGGCGCGCTACGAGGAGCGCCTGGCGGCCTACCAGAGCGTCGACTTCGACGACCTGATCGGCCTGCCGCTGAAGCTGCTGCGGGAGCACGACGCCGTGCGCGCCAAGTGGCAGGAGGCGCTCGGCCACGTGCTGGTCGACGAGTACCAGGACACCAACGCCACGCAGTACGAGGTGCTCAAGGCGCTGGTGGGCGAACGCGGACGCTTCACCGCCGTGGGCGACGACGACCAGTCGATCTACGGCTGGCGCGGCGCCACGCTGGACAACCTGAGGAAGCTGCCGATCGACTATCCGGCGCTCAAGGTCGTGAAGCTGGAGCAGAACTACCGCTCCACCAGCGCCATCCTGCGCGCGGCCAACAACGTCATCGGCCCCAACCCCAAGCTGTTCCCGAAGACGCTGTTCAGCGAGCTCGGCGAGGGCGAGCCGGTGCGCATCGTCGACGCCGACAACGAGGCCCACGAGGCCGAGCGCGCCGTGGCGCGCATCCAGAGCCTGCGCGGCGGCGCCACCGTGACGCAGGGCGATCAGCACAAGGCGTTCCGCGACTTCGCCATCCTCTACCGCGCCAACCACATGGCGCGCGTCTTCGAGCAGGCGCTGCGCAAGGCGCAGATCCCCTACAAGGTCTCCGGCGGCCAGAGCTTCTTCGACCGCGCCGAGATCAAGGACCTGTGCGGCTGGTTCCGCCTGTGGGTCAACAGCGACGACGACCCGGCCTTCCTGCGCGCGGTGACCACGCCCAAGCGCGGCATCGGCCACACCACGCTCGCCGCGCTGGGCACCTTCGCGAGCCAGTACAAGCTCAGCCTGTTCGGCGCCCTGTTCAGCGCCTCGCTGCCCAGCGTGATCCCGCAGCGCGCGATCGGCGGCCTGCACGAGTTCGGCCGCTACGTGAACGACCTGGAACACAGGGCCCGCCAGACGATGGGCGCGGAAGGCGCGCGCGCCTTCCTGGCCGAATGGCTCAAGGAGATCGACTACGAGCGCCACCTCTACGACGGCGAGGACAGCGAGCAGGCCGCCGCCAGCCGCTGGACCAACGTGCTGGAGTTCTGCGACTGGATGGCCGCGCGCTGCGGCGGCGAGGTCGACGACGCCTCCGGCGCGACCCCGCAGGCGAGCGAGCGCAAGAGCCTGCTGGAGGTGGCGCAGACCATCTCGCTGCTCTCCACCATCAGCGACCGGGGCGACCAGGACCAGGACGTGGTCACGCTGTCGACCCTGCACGCGGCCAAGGGGCTGGAGTGGCCGCACGTGATGCTCATCGGCGTCAACGAGGGCCTGCTGCCCTTCAAGCTCGACGACGACGACGGCCGCCAGCAGATGGTCAGCGAGGACACCCTCACGCGCCTGCAGGAGGAACGCCGGCTGATGTACGTGGGCATCACGCGCGCCCAGCGCACCCTGGCGGTGAGCTGGACCAAGCGGCGCAAGAAGGGCCGCGAGACGGTCGCCGCCCAGCCCAGCCGCTTCATCGCCGAGATGGCGCTCGACCCGACCTCCGCCAAGGAGGACCCGCGCGAGAAGATCCGCGCGCTGCGCGCCGAGTTCGCGCGCCGCGCGCAGGAGAGCGCGGCGGCGGCGGCCGCATCGGCCGCCGCGCCATGAGGCCGACCCCGATCCCCGCTGCCCCGAGGCCCCGATGCGCGCCATGACGACCCTTTCCCACCTTGCGGCCGGCCGCGCGCGGCGCCCGGCCCGACGCGGCGCGCGGGCAGCGACGCTGCCGCTGCTCCTCGCGGCGCTGTCGATCGTCGGCGGCGCGGCCCGAGCGCAACGCGCCGATGCCGTCGCGCCCCCGGGCGTCGTCGTCGCGGCCGACTGCCCGCGCAGCGCCGACGAACTGGCCCCCGAGATGCTCCACGGCCGCTGGGAGGCGCGCTTCGAGGACGGCGTCGCGCCGGCGCTGGCCGTGCTGCGGCTCGCGCGCCACCCCGAATACGCCGGCAGCGTGCGCGGCACGCTGACGCGCCCGCCGGGCTCGACCGCGCCCGGCGCCGACGCGCAGGTGGCCGGCGACGTCGACGACGCCGGCGTGCTCACGCTGGACGAATCGGCCGACGGCCGCGCCATCGACGCGGTCTGGTCGGCCGACCTGGAACCGGGCTCCTGCGGCCGGTCCTTCCGCGGCAGCCGGCGCGACGCGCGCGACGACAGCCTCCGCACCTTCGTGCTCCAAAAGACCGACGACCGCCCATGACGACGATGCCCGCTCCACTCCCCGCACTTTCGTCGGACCGGCCGCGCCGGCGGACGCGATCGACCCGCGCAGTGTTCGCCGGCCTGGGCCTGGCCGTGGCGGCGCAGGCCCAGGCGCAAACCGACGCCGGCCGCGCCGCGCCGGGCCCGGTCGCCGCCCCCGGCCTGAGCTGGCAGGCCTGCCAGCGCCTGGACGACAGCAAGGAAGCGCGCCTGGCGTGCTTCGACCGCTGGGCGCAGGAGCAGCAGCAGCTGCCGGCGGCAGCGCCCCTGCCCACGCAGCCGCTGGCCGCGACCGGCGTGCGCCCCGCCGTCGCGCCGACCACCGCGGCGGCCGCGGCGTCGGCCGTCCCCGGCAACGCCGCGCTCGCCAGCGCGCAGCCCGTCGCCGACCCGGCCGTGCCGCTCAGGCCGGTGATCGTCGTGGCGGCCAGCGAGGGCTGTCGCGACCGCCAGTACTCGGCCTTCTCGCGCTTCTGGGAGCTGGAGGAAGGCAGCGACTGCGGCACCTTCGGCTTTCGCGGCTACCGGCCGCTGAGCGTCTCGGCCACCGCCGCCACGGACCGGCCCGACACGCCCACCTCGCCCTCGGCCGGCCACACCGGCACGCCCATCGCCTACCAGGCCAACGAGATGCGCATCGGCCTGTCGGTGCGCACCAAGCTCGCCCAGGGCCTGCTCACGGGCAACGACCCGCAGCGCAAGGACTCGCTGTGGTTCGGCTACACCCAGCAGTCGAGCTGGCAGCTCTTCAACGGCGCGATCTCGCGCCCGTTCCGCAGCACCGACCACGAGCCGGAGATGATGTATGTTTATCCGACCGACCTGACCCTGCCCGGGGGCTGGCGCTGGCGCTACCTGGGCGCGGGCATCGCCCACCAGTCCAACGGCCAGACGCTGCCGCTGTCGCGCAGCTGGAACCGCACCTACCTGATGACCGGCGTCGAGCTCGACAGCCGCTTCCAGATCGCCGCGCGGTTCTGGAACCGCATCGCCGAGGACCCCGCCAAGGACGACAACCCCGACATCGCCGACTACATCGGGCGCGCCGAGTTCATCGGACGCTGGAACTTCGACCGCGACAACACCTTCGGACTCACGCTGCGCAACAACCTGCGCAGCAACGGCCACGGCTCGCTGCGCCTGGAGTGGCTCAAGGCGCTGGGCGACCCGGTCACCAGCAACCTGCGCCTGCACACCCAGCTCTTCCACGGCTACGGCGACACCCTGGTCGACTACAACCGCAAGCGCACGGTGCTGAGCATCGGTCTGAGCCTGGTGGATTTCTAGCCGCTTCGCCGGGGGTCGGCGACACGTTCCTACAGGCGCGAAAAGCGAACTGCGGAAGACTGGGTGTCTTTCGCACGGATCGCTCCCCGAGATGTCCCCGCCGTCGTCCCTCGCCCCCTTCGTCCCCTTCGCCTGACCGATGCCCTGGCTCAAGCTGTTCCACGTGAGCGCGGTCATCGCATGGGCCGGATCGCTGTTCTACCTGACCGTCGCACTGGCGCTGGCGAGCCGCGAGACCAGCCCGGCGCTGTTCTCCAACGCCCATCGCCGCACCCTGCTGCGCGGCCTGTTCGTCGGCGTCGCGACCCCGGCGGCGCTGCTGGCCATCGCCTCGGGCACGGCCATCTTCATGCTGTACGGGCCGCTCGCGCCCTGGCTGATCGCCAAGCTCGGCGTGGTCGGCCTGCTGGTGCTCGGCCATGCGTCCTGCGGCCTGCTGGTGCTGCGCGTCGAGCGCCAGGACAGCCCCTGGACGAAGGCCGCCTACGCCGTCTGCGCGCTCTCGCTGCTGTGGTTCGCCACCATCGCGTGGCTGGCGCTGCGCAAGCCGTTCTGAGGCCGCCGCGATGACACCGCCACGCCCCCGTCTAGTCGGACGTATCGACCGCCACCGCGTGCTCGTAGACCAGCCGTCCGCCCAGGTAGGCCGCCAGGGCGATGAAGGCGGCCGTCACCCCCGTGATGCCGGCGCCCCACGGCACCACGTTCGCGCCGGGCTCGCCCCCCAGGCGGAGCATCCAGTTCATCGAGGCCATGGACAGCATCATCACGGCGATGAGGGCGTGGCCCCAGGCCGTCACCAGGCGCCGGATGCGCCCGACGGTGATCAGGTCGACCAGCCCCGCCACGCTGGCGCCCCAGCCACCCAGCGCGCCGACGCCGGACAGCCACAACCCCGCGCGCGCCCAGAACGGGTCGCCGTTCCAGACGTAGGCCGCGTCGGCGCCCACCAGGCCGATGAGCGCCGCCACGGGGAAGTGGATCAGCATGGGATGCAGCGGATGGCCGGCGATGGCGGCGCGGCTGAGGATCGGCTCGTCGGTCGGGCCGCCGGCCGAGAGGGTGGAGGAGATCACGGGGGACGAATCGGGAGGGGTCGCGCTCGGGGTGCTCATGCGGGCATTCTGACCCGCGCCACCGGGGTGGCCGTCCTGTGCGGGCTTGCCGCCTGCGCCGGTCCGCAGTCGGTGCTGGACCCGGCCGGACCGTCGGCGGCGGCGATCGCCACGGTGTGGTGGTGGATGTTCGGCGTCGCCGTCGCGGTGCTCGCGGGCATCTGCGCGATCTGGTTGCTGGCGATGCGCCCGCGCGCCGAGGCGCTCGACGAGGACGCGGCGCGACGCGTCCAGCGCCGCTGGCTGGTCGGCGGCGGCCTGGTGCTGCCGGGCGCGAGCATCGTCGCGCTGCTGGTCTTCGGCTCGCCCTCGGGCTTCCACCAGCTGCCCCTGCCCGGGACCGGCCCGGCGCCGCTGCGCGTGGACGCCATCGGCCACCGGTGGTGGTGGGAGATGCACTATCCGGCCAACGGCGTTCGCCTGAGGAACGAGATGCGCGTGCCGGTCGGCCGCCCCGTCGACGTGCACACCCAGAGCGTCGACGTGATCCATTCGTTCTGGGTGCCGCGCCTGGGCGGCAAGCTCGACGCGGTGCCCGGTCGCACCCTGGTCGTGCGCCTTCAGGCCGACCGCGCGGGCACCTACCGCGGCCAGTGCGCGGAGTTCTGCGGCGCCGGCCACGCCCACATGACCATGACCGTGATCGCGATGGAGCCGGCCGATTTCGACGCCTGGCTGCGGGACGGGCGGGCGCAGGGCGAGCCCGCGCCCGACACCGTCCGGGAGACCGCCGGCGACGGCAGAGGAAGCACGAAGCGATGAGCAGCGACGGCGGCGACGCCACCCCTTCCTCCACGGCGTCCGGCGCCCCCGGGCGCGACGCGCTGCACGACCGGCTCGAGCAGGTCTGGGGCAACCCGCGCGGCTGGCGCGCGCTCTCGGTGGTCAACCACTCCACCATCGCCAAGCGCTTCATGGTCACCGGCGGGGTGTTCTTCGTGCTGGCCGGGCTGCTGTCGATGCTCATGCGCGCGCAGCTGGCGCTGCCCAACCACGACTTCATGGGCGCGGAGGCCTACAACCAGGCCTTCACCATGCACGGGACCATCATGATGTTCCTGTTCGCGGTGCCGATCCTGCAGGGGCTGGCGGCCTACCTGCTGCCCAAGATGCTGGGCGCGCGCGACCTGGTGTTCCCGCGCCTGTCGGCCTTCGGCTACTGGTGCTACCTCTTCGGCGGGATCATCTTCTGCAGCAGCCTGCTGTTCGGCCTGGCGCCCGACGCCGGCTGGTTCATGTACACGCCGCTGTCGAGCGACGTCTACACGCCCGGGCTGAACTCCGACTTCTGGCTGCTGGGCATCACCTTCGTCGAGATCGCGACCATGGCCGCGGGCATCGAGATCGCGGTGTCGATCCTGCGCACGCGCGCCGCGGGCATGTCGCTCGAGCGCATGCCGGTGTTCGCGTGGTCGATGCTGGTGACCTCGCTGATGATCGTGGTGGGCTTCCCGCCGCTGATCCTCGGCTCGATCCTGCTGGAGCTGGAGCGCGCCGCCGGCTGGGCCTTCTTCGACACCCTGCGCGGGGGCGACCCGCTGCTGTGGGCGCACCTGTTCTGGCTCTTCGGCCACCCGGAGGTCTACATCGTCTTCCTGCCGGCCGCCGGCGTCATCTCGACCATCGTGCCGGTGTTCGCGCGCCGCCCGCTGGTGGGCTACCGCTGGGTGGTGGTCTCGCTCATCGCCATCGGCTTCATCAGCTTCGGGCTGTGGGTGCACCACATGTTCACGCTCGGCATCCCGGCGCTGGGGCAGGCCTTCTTCTCGGCGGCCAGCATGCTGGTGGGCATTCCGACGGGCGTGCAGCTGTTCGCCTGGATCGCCACGCTGTGGACCGGGCGGCCGGTGTGGCGCGCGCCGATGCTGTGGGTCGGCGCCTTCCTGACGGTGTTCGTCGCCGGCGGCCTCACGGGCGTGATGCTGGCGCTGGTGCCCTTCAACTGGCAGGTCCACGACACGCACTTCGTGGTGGCGCACTTCCACTACGTGCTGGTGGGCGGCATGCTGTTCCCGCTGATCGCGGGGGTGTACTACTGGCTGCCGCACTTCAGCGGGCGGATGCCCTCGGAGCGGCTCTCGAAGATCGGTTTCTGGGTCACCTTCGTCGGCTTCAACGGCACCTTCCTGGTCATGCACTGGACCGGCCTGCTGGGCATGCCGCGCCGCGTCTACACCTACGACACCGGCCTGGGCTGGGACGTGCCCAACCTGATCTCCTCGGTCTTCAGCTTCCTGATGGCCTTCGGCGTGGCGACGGTGCTGCTGGACATCGCCCTGCACTTCCGCTTCGGGCGCAAGGCGCCGCCCAACCCGTGGGGCGCCGACACCATGGAATGGGCCATGGCCATGCCCGCGCCCTCCTACAACTTCGCCAGCCAGCCCGCCCTGCCGCTGCGCCATCCGCTGTGGGACGCGCCCGAGTTGCCCCAGACCATCGCCGAGGGCCGCCACGCGCTCGCCGACGCCAGCCACGGCCGGCGCGAGACGCTCGGCAGCGACCCCGTCAGCGGCCGGCCGCGCGAGGTGTTCCACCTGCCGGGCAGTTCCTGGCTGCCGCTGGTGGCGAGCCTGCTGCTGGCGGCGCTGTGCATCCTATTGCTGCTCAAGCTCTACGTCGCCGCGCTGGCGACCGGCCTGGTGGTGGCGGCGGTGCTGCTGCGCTGGTCGTGGCTCAACGGGGGCCATCCGTGCATGAGCGGCACCGAGGCGGCCGACCTGCCCGACGGCCTGAAGCTGCACACCCACACCTTCGACGGCCCCGGCCTCTGGGGCATGGGCCTGACGATGCTGGCGGACGCGTCGCTCTACGGCTCGCTGGTGTTCGGCTGGCTGTTCCTGTGGACCGTGGCGCCCGCGTGGCAGCCACCGGCCGCCTCGCCGGTGGGCACCTGGCCGCTGCTGGGCGTGGCGCTGCTGCTGGGCGCGGGGCGCTGGTCGATGCACGGGGTGGTGCGACGCCTGCGCGGCTGCCGGGACGCGGGGGACGGGAAGGGGGACGAGAACGGCGACGACAAGGGCAGCGGCACGGACGCCTCGACGGTCGCGCGCGCGGCGCCCGCGCTGCTCGGCAGCCTGTGGGCCGCCGCGGGCTGCGCGCTGGCGGCCGCCGCCGGACTCGCCGCGCTGCTCGCGCTCGCGCCGCTCGCACCCACGCGCAGCGCGCACGACGCCATGCTCGCCTTCCTGCTGTCGTTCCTGCTGCTGCACACGGCGCTGGCGCTGGTGCTGTCGGTGCTGCAGGCGCTGCGGGTGCGGCGCGGCCACGTCGGCGCGGCCGCGCCCTACGAGCCGGTGGTGGTGGCGTCGTTCTGGAGCTTCACCGCCGGGGCGGCGGCCGTCGCCTGGCTGGCCTTCGCGCTGCTGCCGCTGGCCTTCGCTCACTGAACGCATCGCACCACAACGACCATGTCCAGCCCCCCCGCCACCGCCCCGCGCCCCGCGCCTTCGACCCGCGCGCCGCGCGTCGCCTGGCTGGCGCCGGGCCATCCGTGGCAGCTGGGGCTCGGACTGGCCGCGTGGTCGGTGTGGTTCGTGGTCGTCTACGGCGGCCTGTCGGTGGGCTGCGCCGTCGCCGCGCCGGACGTGGCGCGCCGCCAGTTCAACGCGATCAACGGCGCGCTGCTGCTGGTCACGCTGGTGCTCGTGCTGTGGCTGGCGCATGCGTCATGGACCTGCGCCCGCGCGGCGCGCCGGTCGCCGGGCACGGACACCGGACCGGCCGCGGCCCGCGCGCGCCCGGGCCGCGGCACCGAAGCCGGCGCGGCATCGCCCGGCGACGTGCCCGACGACGCCGCCACGGTGCATTTCATCGCCAACGCCGCCGCCTGGCTCTATGGCGTGGCGGCCGTCGCCGCCGTCTTCGTCGGCGCGCCGATGCTGGCGCTGTGGCCGTGCATCTGACGCCACCGCCACGCGCTGGCCTCGGCGCGGCGCTCGCGCTGCTGCCGGTGGCGGCTCTCGCGCACGGCAATGCCTTCACGGGCGAAGGCGCCCACGCGCCCATCTGGCTGTCGCAGGGACTGTTCGCCATGGCTTGGCTGGGCTATGGCTTCGGCGCGATGCGCCGGCGGCCGACCTTCGCCGGCCGAGCCCTGTTCCACACGGCGATGCTGGTGGCGGGACTGGCGCTGTTCGGCCCGTTCGACGACTGGGCCGAATCGAGCACCGCCTTGCACATGGTGCAGCACATGCTCCTGATCCTGGTGGTGGCGCCGCTGGCGGTGCTGGCCCGCCCGCTCGCGCAGTGGCGCTCCGCCATCGGGCCGGCGGCCGATGCCGCGTGGCGCCCGTTGCTGCGCCTGACGCGCCATCCCGGCGCCTGCGCGCTGCTGCACGCCGCGGCGATCTGGATCTGGCACGCGCCGGGGCCCTACATGGCCGCGGTGTTCGACAACTGGCTGCACGTGGCCGAGCACGCGTCCTTCCTGTTCACGGGCTGGCTGTTCTGGTGGTCGGTGCTGCGCGGCGGGCGCCAGGGCACGCTGGCGGCGGCGTCGGCGCTGCTGTTCACCGCCATGCACACGGGCGCGCTGGGCGCGCTGCTGACCTTCTCCACCCGGCCGCTCTACTGGCGCGAGTCGCGCGAACTCTGGGACCAGCAGCTCGCCGGTCTCGTGATGTGGGTGCCCGGGGGATTCGCCTACCTGCTCGCGGCCGCCTGGGCGGCGTACCGGTGGCTGCAGGCTCGGCAGCATGAGTCTCATGCGACGTCGCGCGGACGGCCCGACGCCCCTCATCCACCTCGCCAGGAAACGCACCCATGACCCCCGAGATCGACCACGAGAGCGGTACCGCCATCAGGATCGAGGCCTACGACGGCCCGGTCGGAGGCTGGGGCTCGGCCACCTCGCTCGCGCACCACGTCAAGCACCACGAGGCCTTCGGCGCCCTGCCCGAACTGGTGCGGCAGAACAAGGCCGACGGCTTCGCCTGCACCAGCTGCGCCTGGGCCAAGCCGGCCAAGGCCCACACGGCGGAGTTCTGCGAGAACGGCGCCAAGGCGACCTTCGCCGAACTCACCAGCCTGCGCGCCGGCGTCGACTTCTTCGAGCGCCACACCGTGACCGAGCTGCTCGCGTGGCCCGACCACGACCTGGAGCACGAGGGGCGCCTGACCGACCCGCTGCGCTACGACGCCGGGCGCGACCGCTACGTGCCGGTGGCCTGGCACGAGGCGTTCGCGGACATCGGCCAGCGGCTGCGCGCCCTGAAGGACACCGGCGGGCCGGACCAGACGGTCTTCTACGCTTCGGGCCGGGCCTCGCTGGAGACCTCCTACATGTACCAGCTGTTCGCGCGGCTCTACGGCACCAACAACCTGCCCGACAGCTCCAACATGTGCCACGAGAGCACCTCCGTGGCGCTCAAGGAGGCGATCGGCGTGCCGGTGGGCACGGTGCGCCTGGAGGACTTCGAGCACACCGACTGCCTGCTGTTCTTCGGCCAGAACGTGGGCACCAACAGCCCCCGCATGCTCCATCCGCTGCAGGAGGCCCGCAGGCGCGACGTGCCGGTGATCGTCTTCAATCCGCTGCGCGAACGCGGGCTGGAGGCCTTCACCAACCCGCAGAGCCCGATCGAGATGGCCACGCGCTCGGAGACGCGCATCGCCACGCAGTACCTGCAGGTGCGCGCGGGGGGCGACATCGCCGCCATCGCCGGCATGTGCAAGGCACTGCTGGACCTCGACGACACGGCCATCGCCGAGGGCCGGGCACGGGTGATCGATGCCGACTTCATCGGCACGCACACGCACGGCTTCGAGGATTTCGCGCGCTTCGTGCGCGAACAGGACTGGACGCGGCTGGAGACCGAATCCGGGCTGTCCCGCGTGGCGCTGACCGAGGCGGCGCGCACCTACGCCAAGGCCAAGGCCGTCATCGGCGTCTACGGCATGGGCCTCACGCAGCACAAGCTGGGTGTGGACAACGTGCGCATGCTGGTCAACCTGCTGCTCATGGGCGGCCACATCGGCCGGCGCGGCGCGGGCGTGTGTCCCGTGCGCGGCCACTCCAACGTGCAGGGCCAGCGCACGGTGGGCATCTCGGAGAAGCCCGAGCTGGTGCCGCTGGACCAGCTGGCCGGGCAATACGGCTTCGAGCCGCCGCGCCACAAGGGGCTCAACACGGTGGAGGCCTGCGAGGCCATGCTCGAAGGCCGCGTGAAGGCCTTCGTCGCGCTGGGCGGCAACTTCGTCCGCGCGGTGCCCGACCACCACCGCATGGAGCCGGCCTGGCAGGCGCTCGAACTCACCGTGCAGGTCGCCACCAAGCTCAACCGCAGTCACCTGCTGCACGGCAAGGTGGCCTACCTGCTGCCATGCCTGGGGCGCATCGAGCGCGACGTGCAGCTCGGCGGCGTGCAGACCGTGACGATCGAGGACAGCACCGCGCGCATCCACGCCTCGCGCGGCCACCACGCGCCGGCGAGCGCGCGGCTCCTGTCGGAGCAGCGCATCGTCGCCGGCCTGGCCAAGGCGACGCTCGATCCCAACCCGAAGGTCGACTGGGACGCCTGGTGCGCCGACTACGCGCTCGTGCGCGACGCCATCGAGACCACCTACCCGAAGGACTTCAAGGACTTCAACGCGCGCATGCACCAGCCCGGGGGCTTCCCGCGCCCGCTGGCCGCGACCGAACGGCGCTGGGAGACGAAGAGCGGCAAGGCCGAGTTCAAGGTGCCCGCGGCCCTGCACGCCGCCTTCGAGGGCGACGGTGGCGCCGACGTGCTGCGCCTGGTCACGCTGCGCAGCAACGACCAGTTCAACACCACCATCTACGGCTACGACGACCGCCTGCGCGGCATCGACGGCACCCGCGAGGTGCTGCTGCTCAGCGCCCTGGACATCGACCGGCTGGGCCTGGTGAACGGCCAGCGCGTCACGCTGGCCAGCGCGGCGGGCGACGGCATCGAGCGCGAGGTGAAGAACCTGCGCGTGACGGTCTACGACCTGCCCCCGGGCACCTGCGCGGCCTATTTCCCGGAGTGCAACCCGGTGATCCCGCTGGCGCACTACGCCCAGGAGAGCAAGGTGCCGGCGGCCAAGTCGGTGCCGGTGCGGGTGCGCGCGCCGGCCGCCTGAGCACGGTCCGGGCACCATCCCGGACCCGGGCCCGGACGGGTCAGTCGGCCGGTCGCAGGCGACCGTCCTCGTCGATCAGCGCGCCGGCGGCGACGCTGGCGTCGATGGCGAGGTCGACGCGGCTTTCGGCCGGTGGCGTGTCGGGCGCCGCGCCGGTCAGTCCGCAGACCGCGTCGGCCACGTCCTTGCGCGTCGCCGCGCCGGTCTCGCGCAGCACGTGGTTGACGAGGTTCGACAGCTCCTCGACGCAGACGTCGCCGATGTCGCGGCGCGAGGACGGCACGGTGTCCCCGGCCACCCGGGCCACGTCCGACGCGCCGGGATCGGCGCCCGCGGGCCAGTAGAAGCGCTTGCCGAGACCTTCCCCCGGCGCCGGCTCGGTGGTGCGGGGCACGTCGTCCGGCACCAGCGCGCGCAGCCGGTCGGCCAGGCGCGGGCTGACCCGCTCCAGGCCCCAGGCGCGTGCCACGCGGGCGAACAGGACGGCCTCGGGCAGCGGGCCCTCGACCTCGGCCACCTCGCGCAGCTGCGCGGCCAGCACGAGTTCGGACTCCTCGTCGAAGAACGAGGCCGGATCGTTGGCCGGCAGCGCGGCCGGCGCGTAGACCGCCAGGACGGGACGCGCGACCGGCTCGGGCGCCACGGGATCGGCGGGCCCGGCGCCGGCCGGCACGGCCTCCGCACGATCCGCGTGCACCCCCGCATCCGCATCCGCATCCGCATCCGCACCTGCACCCGCGTCCATGGCCATGGCCGTGCGCGCGACGTCGCCCGCGCCGGCATCCGCGTCCACGTCCGGGTCGATGCCCGCGTCCGCGACGGCGGCCGACGCGCCCGGTACCGCCGGCGGCGCGGCGACCAGCCCCTCCAGCAGCTTCACGACCTTGGCGATCTCGCCTTCCGCGTCGAGCCACCAGTCGGTCGACCAGATGCGGTGGATCTTCCAGCCGAGCCCTTCGAGGACGTGCTGGCGCAGCCGGTCGCGGTCGCGCGCGGTGGCGCCGGAGTGGTAGGTGCGGCCGTCGCACTCGATGCCCACCAGGTAGCGCCCCGGCGCGCGGGGGTCGACCACCGCCAGGTCGATGCGGTAGCCCGAGCACCCGACCTGCGGATGCACCACCCAGCCGCGCGAGCGCAGCATGCCGATCACGGCGACCTCGAACGGGCTGTCCGGGTCGAGCCCGGTGGGCAGGCTGCGGGCGGACAGCGCGCGCGCCCCGCCGATGGCGAACTCCAGATAGTGCTTGAGGTCGCGCACGCCGGCCGCGCGCACGCGGGCCAGGTCGATCTGCTCGGGCAGCAGGGTGCTGAAGATCACCACCGCCTCGCGCGCCCGCGAGATCGCCACGTTCAGGCGGCGGTGGCCGCCCTCGCCGTTGAGCGGGCCGAAGTTCATCGTCATCTTGCCGGCCGCGTCGGGGCCGTAGGTGATCGAGAAGAAGATCACGTCGCGCTCGTCGCCCTGCACGTTCTCCAGGTTCTTGATGAAGAGCTTCTCCTGGGTCCCCTGCGAGCGCGCGGCGATGGCGCGGTCGAGCGCCGGCTCGGCGCGGCGCCGGGCGTCCAGCAGGGTCTCGATGAGCGCCTGCTGGGGCTGGTTGAAGGTCACCACGCCGAGCGTGAGGTGCGCGCGCGCCGCGTCGAGGTGGTGCGCCTCGATGGTGGCCACGATGGCGTCGGCCTCGGCGCGGTTGGTGCGCGAGCCGCCGCGGTCGTAGACGCCGGCCACGCGCTCGAAGCGCACCGCCACGTCGTCGGTCACGGGCGAGGGGAAGGTCACCAGCTGCGAGTCGTAGTAGGTGACGTTGCTGAAGGTGATGAGGCTCTCGTGGCGGCTGCGGTAGTGCCACTGCAGGCTCAGGCGGTTCATGCCCGCGCCCAGGCACTCGTCCAGGATGCTCTCCAGGTCGCGCACCTGCTCGTCGGCGGGCACGCCCTCCTCGGGCTCGGCGGACTTGTTGAAGAAGTTCGTCGGCGGCAGCTGCTTGGGGTCGCCCACCACCGCCAGCTGGCGGCCGCGCGCGATCACGCCCACCGCGTCCCACACCGGGATCTGCGAGGCCTCGTCGAACACCACCAGGTCGAACGGCGCGTAGCCCGCGTCGAGGTACTGCGACACCGACAGCGGCGACATCAGGAGGCAGGGCTTCAGGCGCGGCAGCAGCGTGGGCAGGGCCTGCACCAGCTGGCGCACCGGCATGTGGCCGCGCTGCTTCTGGCGCTCGCGCCGCAGCCGGCCGAGTTCGCTGTCGGCGCCCGCCGCCGCGCCGCCGGCCGCCGGGATGCGGCCGGCCAGCGTGGCGGCGATGTAGCGCTCGGTGAGCTTCTGGAAGCGCGCGTCGGCGGCGCGGAACTCGCGGATCTTGCGGTCGTGGTCGGCGCTGGAGAAGCCGCGCAGGACCGGGTCGCGGTCGATGGTGCGCTTGAGCCACCAGGTGCGGTAGCTCACCTCGAAATGCGATTCGACCTCGCCCAGCGCGATGGCGCCCGCCTCCACGTCGCCGACGACGCCCTGCAGGCCGAGCGCGATGGCGGCCTCGCGGGCGCTGCGCCACAGGCACCACGGCTGCAGCAGGCGCCGCGCGCCCTGCCAGGTCTGCATCAGCGCGCGCAGGCGTTCGAGGGCGCCGTCGGCGTCCTCGTCGCCCGCGAGCGGCGCCACCGGCTGCGCCAGCGCCTCGACGCCCGCCAGGCACCGGCGCAAGTCGAGCCAGGCCTCGCGGTAGCCGACCAGCGCGCGGCCGGCCGTGCCGCCGGAGGCCAGGTCGGCGCGTCGCTCGGCCACCAGGGGCCGCAGCGCGGCGCGCAGCGCCTCGCCACGCGCCGCGTCGCCGCCGGCCAGGCGCGCGACGGCCTCAGCGAAGCGCCCTGCCCAGGCCTCGTGCGCGGCGAGCGCGGCCCAGTCGGTGTCGGCGCCGGCGTAGGCGTCGTCGAGCAGCGCCTGCGCATCGGCCTGCGCGGCGCGCAGGAAGGCGTCCTCGTCGTTGACCTCGCCGAGCGGGCCGAGCATGGCGCGCACCTGCTCGGGCGCCGGGCGCCGGCCGTCGGCGCGGAAGCCCGAGAGCCGGCCCGTGATCGCGCGCTGGGCGAGCAGCGACTTCGGCCACCAGGTCGAAGTGGCGAGCGACCATTCGCCCAGCAGCTCGACCGCGTTCAGCTTGGCGAGCGTCGCGCTCCAGCCGTCGCCCAGGCGCAGCCAGGCGGCGTTGCGCGCCGCGCCGTGGCGCGCGAGCGCCTGCAGCCGCGCGCGCGTGGGCGCGTCGTGCGCCTCGCGCGCGAGGCCGGTGGGCACGCCGGGCGCGGCCAGCAGCAGGTCGGCGAGCTCGTCGAGCAGGCCGTGCGCGCGCAGGCCCATGCCGCTCGCGCCGATGCCCAGCTGCGCGGCCAGCGTGGCGGTGCGCTCGCGCAGCACCGTGGCGGCGCGCTCCAGCGCCTGCGCCTGCGCCATGAGCTCGTCGCCCCAGCCCGGCGACCAGTCGGGCCGCCCGACGCACGCGAGCGGATGGCCACGCAGGTCGCCGAGGGCGCCGGCGAGCGCCTGGATGCGGCGCGCCGCCTCGCGCAGGCGGTCGAGCGCGGCGCGGTCGTGCACGAGCGGATCGCTCCAGGGCATCGAAGCGGTGCGCTCGCCCGTGTGCGCGATGGACGTGCCCATGGTCTCGTGGACGGTCAGGCCGTTCGGATGTTCGCGGTGCAGGGCGTCGACCAGGCCGTTGAGGTCCTGGCGCAGCACGGCCAGCCGCTCGGCCTCGCGCGACCAGTCGTCGGCGGTGCGCTGGCCGGCCAGGTCGAGCGAGCCGGCGAGCTGCTGCAGCACCTCGGACTTCTTCGACTTGGACGAGTGCAGTTCGAGGCAGAACGGCCCCAGGCCGATGTCGGCGAGGCGCCGGTGGACGACCGACAGCGCGGCCATCTTCTCCGAGACGAACAGCACCGTCTTGCCCTTGGCCAGCGAGTGCGCGATGAGGTTGGTGATGGTCTGCGACTTGCCCGTGCCGGGCGGGCCCTCGAGCACCAGGTCGCGCCCGGCGTCGATGGCGCAGATGGCCTTGAGCTGGGACGAGTCGGCCAGCAGCGGCGCGAGGATGTCCTGCGGGCGGTGCGTCTCGTCGAGGCGCTCGAACTCGGCCGGGTCGTGGGACGCCTGCGCGAAGGCCTCGCCCGGGTGGTCGATCAGGTGGCGCACCACGCGGTTGGCCTTGAGCTGCTCGGTGCGGTCCTGCAGGTCGCGCCACATCAGGTACTTGGTGAAGGAGAAGATGCCCAGGTGGGCCTGCTCTAGCACCTCCCACTTCGGGATCTCCGCCACCGCCAGCCGGAAGGCCTGCAGCACGCGCGCGACGTCGACGCCCTTCTCGTCCACGGGAATGGCGTCGAGCCCCGTCACGCGCAGCTCGAAGTTCGTGCGCAGCAGCTGCAGCAGGGTCGGGTTGACGATCGCCTCGTCGTCGTGGCGCGCCAGCCGGAAGCCCGCGCGCACCGACTGGCGCTGCAGCGTCACCGGGATCAGCAGGATCGGCGCGGCGTGCACCGTCTCGGCCTTCTCGTCCTCGGTCCACTGCAGCAGGCCCAGGGCCAGGTAGAGCGTGTTGGCCCCGCCCTCCTCCAGCCCGATGCGGGCGGCCGCGTGGATGGCCAGCAGGTGGCCGTCCAGCGCCTCGGGGGCGACGCGCGCGAGCAGTTCGCGCTGGCCCAGCGCGTCGAGCGCCATGTCGTCGAGCGGCGCCCGGCCGGTGCCCCGGCTGGCGTGCACCTGCGCCACGCGCGGATCGAGCCCCTCCATCAGCGTCGGCAGCGCCCGCAGGTGGAAGTCGCGGCCCTCGGCCAGGGCGTCCTCCAGCCGCGCGAGGTCGGGCGCGACCAGGTGCAGCGTCGCCTTGGTCGGCTTGAAGTTCAGCAGCCTGTTGCGCAGCGTCAGGTCCAGCAGCTTCGACTTCCACTGGGCGAGCCGGCCCTCGGGCGTGTCATCGGCCGGGCCGTCGAGCGCGACGAGCGTGTCGGCGTCCAGCGCGGGCAGCGGCGGCGTCGGCTCGATCGCCGCGGGCGGCTCCTCCCCGGCCTCGCCGGGCGCACCGTCGCCCGGGGCCGGCGCGCGCGAGGGCAGCGGCTTGATCTGCAGCTCGCGCGCGCGGTGGATGTCGATGGCGTAGCGGAAGCCGTCGTCGTCGCGCAGGTGCGCCAGGCCCTGCTCCATGGCCACGCGCAGCGACGGCCGGATGCTGTGGTGGTGGGCCACGCCGGTGGTCTCGAAGACCAGCAGCTCGCCGCTGTCCACGCGCTTGCGCACGGCCTGCACGTCGTCGGTCAGCGGATCGGCGAAGCTCGCCGGGTGAAGCCAGACACCGACCCAGGCGTGGCCTTCCTTGACCAGCACCACCGGGCGCAGCCCGGCCTGCTCGAAGGCCGAGGCGAACAGCATCGCCAGGTCGAGGCAGGTGGCGACGCGGTGCGCGAGGATGCGGTCGGGCGTGCGGATCTTCTGGCCGTCGCTGCCGAAGGAGGCCGGCGGCTCGACGTACTGCAGCCCCTCGGCGCCGAGCGTGCTGTAGATCGCCGAGACCTGCTTCCAGACCGTGTCGCGGCTGCGGGACTGGTAGCCGTTCATCGACAGCTCGCCGTGCGCCTCGCGCAGCAGGCGCGAGGCCTTGCCCACCAGGGTGTCGACCGCCGGGTTGTTGGGCATGCAGAAGGCCGCCAGCAGCTCGGGCAGCGCGCGCGTGCCGGCCCACTGGTCGTGGGCCAGCACCTCCACGGGACGGGCCTCCCGGGCGATCTCCACGCCCTCGGTGCTCACCGTGACCTCGATGGCGGCGCGCACCGATTCCCCCAGGTCGCCGAGCCAGGCGTGGTCGGGTCGCAGGTCCACCGGCGCGAAGCGGCGCGTCTCGCCCGGCGCCAGGCGGTCGAAGCGCAGGCGCGCGCCCTGCGCGAAGGGCGGATTGCAGGCGATGCGCACCTCGACGTCGGCCAGCGCGCGGGGACCGCGGTGCGTCAGCCGCAGCGAGCGCAGCACCGGCACGGCGTTCTGGATGGAGGCATGGCCGAGCGTGGCATCGGCCTCGATGGCGATGGCGATCACGGGGTCGGCATCGTCGCGGATCGCATTGGCGGCGGGGCCGGGGACATCGGGCGCCACGTTCGCCCCGGAGGCCGTGGCGGGGGCCGCGACGGCCACGCCGCCGAGGGACGCGGCGCGCTCGCCTGCCGTCGGAACCGGGCCTCGGCCCGGTTCGTCTTCTTGTTTGTTCATCAATCTGCTTGGGGGATCGTTCAGGCGGGCCGACCCGGAAGAAAAACGGTCGTGGCCATCGGCGCGCGAACATCGCTTATACCGTCGCCAACGCGCGAAAACGGTGCGTCTTCGCATCGACCCCGCGTTTTTGGCGGTCTCCCCGTCTTCCACCCCCACGGCCTCTGCGCAAACCCATGTTCCTCGCTTCGCTGCAATCGAATCCCTGGGCCTATCCGGCGCTCGAAACCCTCCACATCCTGGGCATCGCCCTGCTGCTGGGCAACCTGGTGGCGCTGGAGGTGCGCGTCTGGGGCGGTGCCGCCTCGCTGCCGGTGCTGCCGCTCGCGCGGCTCTCGCTCGGCCTGGCGGCGGTCGGCTTCGCGCTCGTCGCGGCCAGCGGCCTGCTGATGTTCGCCACGCAGGCGGCCGAACTGCTCGCCCACCGCACCTTCCTGCTGAAGATGGGGCTGCTGACGCTGGCGGGCTGCAACGCCGCCTGGTTCCACGGCCGCGGGTCGCTGCGCAAACTCGACCCGACGGCACGGCTACAGATGCTGGTGTCCACTGCGCTCTGGCTCGGCGTCCTGGTCTGCGGACGCTGGCTGGCCTACTGAGACCGATCGTCCCGTCCATCCGACACAAGGAGCCCCGCCATGCCGATCCCGCCGCCTTCCCCCCTCCGCATCTCCGCTCCCGCATCGTCCCGCCGGCGCTTCGTGCTCGCCGCCGCCACGGCGGTGGCCGCGCCCCTGGCGACCTCGCTCGCCCGGGCGCACCACGGCTGGAGCGGCTTCGACCAGGCGCGCCCGATCTACCTCGAAGGCCGCGTCGTGGCCAGCCGGTGGCAGAACCCGCATGCCGAACTGACGCTGGAGACCACGCCCGGCCTCGCCGTGCCCGCCGACCTGGCGCGCCGGCCGGTGCCGGCCCAGGGCGCCGGCGTCGACGGTCCGGCGCTGCTGGCGAAGGCGACCGTGCCGCGCCGCGCCGACCGGCGCTGGACCGTCGAGCTCGCCCCGCTCACGCGCATGGGGGCCTGGAACGTGGCGGAGATCAAGCCCGGCGAGCGCATCGCCGCCGTCGGCTTCACGACCCAGGACGAACGTGGCGAGACCGCGGTGATGCGCGTGGAGTACCTGTTCGTGGGCGACAAGGTCTACGGCCTGCGCTCGAGCCCGGCCTGAACACGCGGCCCGGGCGCGACCGGCCGCGCTTGGCCGTTCAGTGCAGCTTCACGCGCGGTCCGGTGCCGCGCGTGAGGGCGCGCGAGGCCGTGCCCAGCGCGGTCTTCCAGACGCCGTGGATGGCGACCTCGTGCATCTTGAAGAGCGACTGGTACATGGCCCGGGCGAACAGCCCCTCGACCCACAGGTTGCCCCCGACCAGCCCGCCCATGAGGTTGCCCACGGGCGAGCTGTCGCCCAGCGACACCAGCGAGCCGAAGTCGCGGTACTGCCATTCGCGCATCGGCTGCCCGCGCAGGCGCCGCGCCAGTTCGCGCGCCAGGTGCGAGGCCTGCTGGTGCGCGGCCTGCGCCCGGGGCGGCACGTTGCCGCCGTGCTTGAGCCAGGGCGCGGCGGCGCAGTCGCCGATGGCGAAGACCGCCTCGTCGCGCGTGGTCTGCAGCGTCGGCCCGACCACCAGCTGGTTGAACGGGTTGGTCTCCAGCCCGCCCAGGTCCTTGAGCCAGCCCGCGGCCTTCACGCCCGCCGCCCACACCACCAGCTGCGCCCGCAGGAAACGCTCGCCCGCGAGCTGCACGCCGTCGTGCGTGACCGCCGTGACGCGCGTGCCGACCATCACCCGCACGTTCATGGTCCCGAGCAGTTCGGTGGCCGCCTGCGCGATGCGCTCGGACAGCGCCGGCAGGATGCGCGGGCCGGCCTCGATCAGGTGGATGCGGATGTCCGTCTCGGGGTCGATCCGGTCCAGGCCATAGGACACCAGCGTGCGCATGGAACGGTGCAGCTCCGCGGCCAGCTCCACGCCCGTGGCGCCGGCGCCGATGATGGCGATCTCCACCAGCCGCGACTCGTTCTGCGTGCCCCGCACGTGCGCGCTCATGCAGGCGTTGACCAGCCGGCTGTGGAAGCGTTCGGCCTGCTTGGGCGTCTCCAGCGCGATGGCGTGCTCGGCGACGCCGGGCGTGCCGAAGTCGTTGGTCTGGCTGCCGGCGGCGAGCACCAGCGTGTCGTAGCCGCGCTCGTAGGCCGGCGTGATGGGCAGCCCCTCGTCGTCCTGCGCGGAAGCCACCAGCACCTTGCGGCGCGCGCGGTCCAGGCCGGTGACCTCGCCGATGCGGTAGCGGAAGCCGTGCCAGTGCGACTGCGCCAGGTAGTTGGTCGCGTGGTCGTTCACGTCGACGCTGCCGGCGGCGATCTCGTGCAGGTGCGGCTTCCAGAAATGGGTGCGCGCCTTGTCGATCAGGGTGACGTGGGCCTTGCCCGGCTTGCCCAGCCGGTCGCCCAGCCGGGTCGCCAGTTCCAGTCCTCCGGCGCCCCCGCCGACGATCACGATGCGGTGCGGTTGCTCGACTTTCACGGAGGACCTCTCAGACCGGAAGATGGTGATTCTTTTCGCGCCGCGCCGCGCCCATGGCACGGCGCGCGGCCGTGCAGGGTAGCGTGGCCGGCAGACCGCGTCCAGCGCGCTTCACCGCATCGCGACCCCGTGCCGATAGCGTCGGAGTTTTGCCCGCGAACCGTGGACAACTGTGTGGACAACCTTGTGGGCTGTCGCCGGGATCGTTGTCCGGCGCGGCCTGCGACGCGATGCCCGCGAAATCAGCATGTGGACGGTGCCGCGGACGGCGGCGGCGCGCGCGTCGAGGCGGACCGCCGGATCAGGTCAGGAGCGGAAACGCCACGGCGCCGGCCGGCGTGGCCCAGTCGCGCACCAGTTCCGCGACGATGGCGTTGGTGCTGGTCAGGCGCACGCCGCCGAGCGCCATGCGGCGGTAGCTCATGTCCTCGGCGATCCGGCTGGACGAGCCGCAGGCGTCGGCCACCACCTGGACGTCGAAGCCCTCGGCCACCGCGCTGATGGCGGGCCCCACCATGCAGACGTCGGTGGTGACGCCGGCCATGACGAAGTTCTTCCTGCCGGTGCGCCGGCAGGCATCGGCGAAGGCCGGATCGTCCCATGCGTTGACGATGCCCGTGCGCCGGATGCGCGCGGCGAAGGCCTCGGGCAGCACCTCGCGCAGTTGCGGCATGAGCGGTCCCTGCGCATCGACGTTGGTCTCCTGGCTGGACGTGAGCACCACCGGGAGCCCGACGCCGGCGGCGAAGCGCGCCAGGATGACGACGTTGCGCTGCAGCAGCGCCAGCGGCGTGGAGGTGGCCCAGGTGTTGGTGCCCACCTGGTGATCGATGAGGATGACGGCGGTGTCGTCGAGCTGAAAGCGTTTCATGGCGAAGGACCCCGGTCGGGGCGTTGGAGGAAGGAAGACCTCCATGGCCACGCCACCGGAGGCGGCGGCAATTGTGACGATCTGCAACGGCAGCGCCTTGCGGCGATGTCTGAATCGATCCGTTCCACCGCCGATGCCGCGCCCTGGGGCGGACCCGACGGAAACCAGCGCCCTGAAATGCGAAAAACCCCTGATCCGGTGAAGGATCAGGGGTCTTGGAAGGTGGTGGCCTGGGTCGGAATCGAACCAACGACACGCGGATTTTCAATCCGCTGCTCTACCAACTGAGCTACCGGGCCATGAGTGCAGCCAGCGATTATACAGCGTTGCGACGCCCGCGCGAGAGGTCGACACCGAGTTGCTTGAGTTTTCGATACAGATGGGTGCGTTCGAGACCCGTCTTCTCGGCCACGCGCGTCATGGAGCCGCCTTCCATGGCCAGATGAAACTCGAAATAGGCCTTCTCGAAACCGTCGCGCGCGTCGCGCAGGGGACGGTCCAGGTCGAAGCTCTGGCGCGATTGCGGTCCGGCATCGGCGGCCACCGGCAGCGAGGTCACCGGGAAAGCCGCCGCCGAGGGCGTGATGAGCGTGCTTTCGCTGCCCGAGGTGGTCACGGCCGCGGAGAAACCGCTGGCCGGCGGCACCACGTTGGCCGCCGCGCGCCGCGCGCTCTCCCGCGCCAGTCCCTGCTCGACGGCCTTGAGCAGCTTGGCCAGTGTGATCGGTTTCTCCAGGAAGGCGAAGGCGCCGATGCGTGTCGCGTCGACCGCCGTGTCGATGGTGGCGTGGCCGCTCATCATGATGACCGGCATGCTCAGGAGGCCGGCGGTCGACCATTCCTTGAGCAGCGTGACGCCGTCGGTGTCGGGCATCCAGATGTCCAGCAGCACCAGGTCGGGACGGGCGCGCTGGCGCGCGGCACGCGCCTCGGCGGCGTTCTCGGCGAGCTCCACGTGGTGGCCTTCGTCATTGAGTATTTCGAACAGCAGGTCCCGGATGCCCAGTTCGTCGTCGACCACGAGAATATTTGCCATGAATGCTATCGATGCCTGTGCGCTGTTTGAAGAGCGCCTCGTCGATGGCGCTCAGCCGATGGATGGTCTGGCTTCGTCGGTGTGAGCGAGCGCTCCCGGCGGCTCTTCGGCCAGCGCAAATGATAGCGAGACTTGCGCACCGGTCGTCACGCCGTCGGTAACACGATTCGACAGCTCGATGCGGGCGCCGTGCTCCTCGGCGATCTTCTTGACCACGGCCAGGCCGAGCCCGGTGCCCTTGGTCTTGGTGGTGACGTAGGGCTCGAAGGCGCGCTTGAGGATGTGCTCGGCGAAGCCGGGGCCGGTGTCCTGCACCGTCAGGCGCACGCGCCGGCCCGAATCGCCCAGTCGCGTGCGCAGCGTGACTTCGCCGGCGCGGCCGGTGGCGGTCATGGCGGCCTCGGCGGCGTCCTGGGCGTTCTGCAGCAGGTTGTGGATGATCTGGCGGATCTGCTGGGCATCGCCGCGCACCGGGGGGCAACGCTCGTCGAGCTCGCAGCGCAGCACCACGGGCAAGGTGTCGGCGGCGTAGAGCTGCAGCACGTCGGCCACCAGCGTGTTGAGGTCGACGGGACGCAGGTCGGCCGCCGGCAGGCGCGCATAGTCGCGGAATTCGTTGACCAGCCGCTTCATCGCGTCGACCTGGTCGACGATGGTCTTGACCGACTTCGTGAGGATCGCCTGCTCCGGCGGCGCGACCTTGCCCGAGAGTTTCATCTCCAGCCGCTCGGCCGACAGCTGGATCGGCGTGAGCGGGTTCTTGATCTCGTGCGCGAGCCGGCGCGCGACCTCGCCCCAGGCCTGGGCGCGTTGCGCCGAGGCGATCTCCGAGATGTCGTCGAAGACCAGGAGGCGCTCGGCCCCGGGGAGTTCGGCGCCGCGCGCGACCAGGCTGATGGCGTCCTGCTCCATGTCGAAGCTGCTCGCGCGCAGCTCGAAGGCGTGCTGCCAGTGGTCGAGCCCGTGCTGGATGCGTTCGACCTCGAAGTCGTCGAACTGCTGCTGGACGTTGTGCGCGAAGTCCGCCAGACCCGGCACGTCGCGCAGCGGGCGCCCCTCGAAGGCGGCCAGGGGCGCGCGCAGGACGCGGGTAGCCCCGGGATTGGTGGAGAGCACGGTGCCGGCGGCGTCGAGCACGATCACCCCGGACGTGAGGTTGTCCAGGATGGTCTGCAGGTTGCCGCGCGCGGCGTCGAGTTCGCCCACGGTCTTCTCCACGGCCGCGCGCGCGTCGGCGAGCTGCTGGGTCATGACGGCGAACGAGCGCGTGAGGCCACCGAGTTCGTCCTTGCCGCGCAGCACCGCCGTCGGACGCAGGTCGCCGGCGGCGACCTGGCGCACGCCGTCGGCCAGCACCAGCAGCGGCCGCGCGAGGCCGTTGCCGAACAGCACCGCCAGCAGCACGGCACCGAACACCGCCAGGAACAGGCACAGCGTGAGCGTGCCGATGTACATGCGCCGCAGCCCCTCCCGCGCGAGCGAGCGTTCCTGGTATTCGCGGTTGGCCTCCTGCACGGCCAGGGCATTGGCCACCACCGCCGGCGGCAGCGGCAGCGTCACCTGCAGGTAGCGCGGCTCGGTGTTGAATTCGAAGCCCGGGCGCTGCACCAGCGCCAGCGCCCGCACGACCGCGCTCGGCGGCGCGGCGCCCTGCACCGCGGGCGCTTCGTCCAGACCCTCGATGTGCGCGATGGGGCGATCGGCGCGCACCTGCCGAAACTGCTGCTGCGTCGGCCGCTCGGGATTGAGCTGGAAGCGCGAGGCGCCCGCGCCGGCGACGACCTGACCGGTGCCGGTCCACAGCACGACGTCGCTGGCACCGAGCTGGTCGCGGATGCGCTCGAGCGCCAGACCGGCGCTGGCATCGGCCACCTGCGAGAGCTGGCCGCTGGCCGCGCGCGTCTTGACCGCCAGGTCGTCCGAAAGCGAGTCCAGCGTGGCTCGCCCGAGGTTGAGGCCGGCGTCGAGCGCGCCCTCGACCTTGACGTCGAACCAGCTCTCGATCGAGCGCGAGACGAACTGGTAGGAGACGAAGTACACCAGCACGCCCGGCACCACGCCCACCAGCGCGAAGATGGCCGCCAGCTTGATCAGCAGCCGGCTGCCGAACTTGCCCTGTCGCAGCCGGCGCACCAGTCGCACCGCGACCCAGCCGATCACCAGCAGCAGCAGCGTCGCGACCACCACGTTGATGCCGAAGAGCCGGGTGTAGTTCTCCTCGTAGAAGACACGGTTGTTGGTCGATACCGCGAGCAGGAACATCAACACCAGGCCGATCGCCGTGACCAGCGCCGCGATCACGCCGATGGTCCAGCGCACCGCCTTGGCCCGGCGCGCGGCGCGCGGCACGCTTTCCCCCGCGCCGGCGGGAACCGGTGACGGCCCGCGCTGCGGCGTCATGACGCCTTCTCCAGCGCCAGGCGCGCGCTGCGATCGACCGAGATGTCCCAGTCGGCCAGGCCCACCACGCCGATCTGGAACGGCCGCGGCAGCTGGGAGGTGTCGAGCCGGAAGCGGAACGCCACGAGGTAGGTCGTGTCCTCGGCGATCTCTCCGGCATCGCCCAGGCGCAGCCGGCCGATGCGCCTCACGCCCTCGAGCGCGTCGTCGAGGGTGTCGAAATTCTGGTTGAGCTGGACGCCCAGTCCCGCGCTCCCGTTGCCCGCGACCGCGTTGACGCGCCAGCGGCGCGTGAGGGGCTGGAAGGCCAGGCGCACCTGGCGCGTCGACTGGGCGACGCGGCGGTCGGTCCAGTACCAGCGCTCGCGGTAGACATCGGCCTCGGCGACGAAGTGGATCGCGATGCCCTTCTCGAGCACCTCCTGGATCAGCAGCGGCAGCTGGAAGTCGACATGCGCGTTGAGGTAGATGCCGTCGTCGCCGCGTTCGAGCCGCATCTGCGTGATGGTGGCGTTGTGGGGCGTCTGTGCCCGTGCCCGCGTCGGCGGCACGGCGATCGAGGCGACGACGCCCAGGAGCAGCAGGCCCTGGAGGACCTCGCGCCGCCCACGCGGCTGGGCGCTCGCCGACGGAGAAAGGTCAGCGTGAGGTCTTTTCGAGCAGTGCGTAGAAGAAGCCGTCGTGGTCACCGAGGGCATTGTCCGGGACGCCGTGGGCATTCGCGCCCGACTGCGGCAGCAAATGCCCCGGCGACGGCTTCAATCGCGCATCGGTGTTGTGTGCAAGGAACGACTCGATCTGGTGCGAGCCTTCGTCGCGGAACACCGAACAGGTGCAATAGAGCAGACGACCGCCCGGACGCACCAGGGGCCACAGTGCGGCCAGGAGCATCGCCTGCTGCAGCGCGAGCTGCCCGGTGTCGCTCTCGCGCCGCAGCCAGCGCACGTCCGGGTGGCGCCGCACGATGCCCGAGGCCGTGCAGGGTGCGTCGAGCAGGATGGCGTCGAAGGGCGTGCCGTCCCACCACGTGGCCGGACGACCGGCATCGGCCACCCGCACCCGTGCCTCCAGGCCCAGGCGGGCGAGGGTCTCGCCGATGCGCTGGCTGCGCACGGCATCGACTTCGATGGCCGTCACCTCGAGCGGCACCGCGCCGGCCAGTTCGAGCAGGTGCGCGGTCTTGCCGCCGGGCGCCGCGCAGGCGTCGAGGACGCGCAGCGGCATGCCGGCGACGGCCGGCGCGAGGCCCTTCATGAGCAGCGGCGCGGCAAGCTGCGCCGCCGCGTCCTGGACCGAACTGTCACCCGCCCCGAACCCCGGCAGCTGCTGTACCGGGCGTGCCTGCGACAGCTGCAGCCCGCTCGCGCCGACCGGCATCGCGTCGACTCCGATGCCGCGCAGGGCCTCGAGGTAGGCCGCGACGCTCGTCCTGCGCGCATTGACCCGCAGGGTCATCGGCGCCTGCCGGTTGCTCGCCTGCAGCACGCGCTGCCAGTCGCGCGGATGGTCGTGCCGCAGGCGCTCGATCCACCAGCGCGGGTGGTTCCACTGGGCGACCGGCTCGTGGTCCGTGGCGGCGACGAGTTCGTCGCGCTCGCGCAGGAACCGGCGCAGGCAGGCGTTGACGAAGCTGGCCTGCGCGCGCGTGGCCGGATTGCGCTTGGCGGCCTCGACCGCCTGGTCGACCAGCGTGAAGGGCTCGTAGGGCGCCACGGCGGGGTCCCAGGCGAGCGCCAGGGCGGTGCACAGCAGGGCATCGGCCTGCGGCGGCGGCGTGCGCTTGGCGAGGTGGCGGCGCAGTGCCTCGGCGCGACCGAGCCGGCGCAGCACCTGGAATCCCAACGACTGGACACCCGGGCGCAGCGCCGGCTCGATGGCCTCGAAGGCGACCGAGCCCGACATGCCGCCACGGATGGCGGCCAACGCGCCCGCGGTCAGCTGGAGCTGCCGCCACAGCGGCGGCTGCGCGACGGGCACGGCGGTGGAATGAGGAGGAGAGTCTTGGGACAAGTTGCGCCGATGGTAAAGGAGTCGAAAGACCGGCCGGTGCATCAGCGCAACGGTGCGGCGCCCTGCATCCGCATCACCCAGGCCACGAGCACGGCCGGGAACTGCCGGATCGCCCGGTTGTAATTCGCCACGGCCAGGTTGAACTGTCCGCGCGCGACCTCCGCGTCCGGCGAGGGTTCGGGCCATGCGATGGGCAGTCCGGCGGCCTCCTCGCCGACGGCGGCGGTGGCGAAGCGCACCACGGCGTCGGGATGCAAGGCCTGCCAGACCCCCAGCATCACGTGCAGCGCGGTGTCGAGCGCGGCCATGCGCTGTCCGTCGAGCGGGCGCAGACGCGTCGTCGCGAGCAGGGTCGACAGCTGGGTGGTGGTGGCCTTGAGGGAGACGTAGGCGGCCGCGCCGGGACCGGGCGCGACCGTGACCGCGACGTGCGCGCCGGAGGCCTCGACCGACGCCTCCCGGGGCACCCCGGCGGTTCCGGCGTGGGTCGCCAGCGCCGCCACGGCCTGCGCCTGGACGAAGTCGAGTTGCCGCACCAGCGCGGCATCGAGCACCGCGTAGGCCTGCAGCGTCGCCGAGCGCAGGCGCACCAGGCGGTTGTAGGCACCGACGAACCAGAACAGCAGCACGGCGGCGCCGACCCAGTAGCCGAAGGATTCGGGGACGTGGATCATGGCGGGAGCTCCTGTCGTAGAAACGCCCCCTTTCCGCGAGCGGAAAGGGGGCGCAGCAGGTGGCCGGTCATGGACCGGCCACCAGGGGTCGAACGCAAGGCACCCGGATTACTCGGCTGCGGCGCCTTCGCTCGCGTCGGCGGTCGTCGCCGTGGTGGTGGCGTCGTCGCTGCCGGAGCCGGCCAGTTCGGCGGCCTCGGAGTCGGCGATCGCACGGCGCTCGGCCTCGTCCATGAGGTCCTTGGCCTTGCGTGCCTGGTGGTACGCCATGCCGGTGCCCGCGGGGATCAGGCGACCGACGATGACGTTCTCCTTCAGACCGCGCAGCTCGTCGCGCTTGCCCATGATGGCCGCTTCGGTCAGCACGCGCGTCGTCTCCTGGAACGATGCGGCGGAGATGAACGAGTCGGTCGACAGCGACGCCTTCGTGATGCCCAGCAGCAGGTTGGTGAACGTCGCGGGGATCTTGCCTTCGGCGCGCAGGGCGTCGTTGGTGTTGAGCATTTCGCTGCGTTCGATCTGTTCGCCGGAGATGTAGGTGGTGTCGCCGATGTTGTCGACCACGACACGGCGCAGCATCTGGCGAACGATCACCTCGATGTGCTTGTCGTTGATCTTCACGCCCTGCAGGCGATAGACGTCCTGCACCTCGTCGACGATGTAGCGCGCGAGTTCCTCCGAGCCCAGCAGGCGCAGGATGTCCTGCGGGTCCGCCGGTCCGTCGACCACGCTCTCGCCCTTGTTCACCACCTGGCCCTCGTGCACCAGGATGTTCTTCTCCTTGGGCACGAGTTCCTCGTAGACGTTGCCTTCCGGGTCGGTGATCTGCAGGCGCAGCTTGCCCTTGGTCTCCTTGCCGAACGACACCGTGCCGGTCATCTCCGCCAGCATGCCCTTGTCCTTGGGCGAGCGGGCCTCGAACAGCTCGGCCACGCGGGGCAGACCGCCGGTGATGTCGCGCGTCTTCTGGCCTTCGACCGGAATGCGCGCCAGCACCTCGCCCGGACCCACGTCCTGGCCGTCGCGGATCTGCACCAGGGCGCCGATCGGGAAGCCGATGGTCACCGAGTGGTCGGTGCCGGGGATCTTCACCTCCTGGCCCTGGGCATCGACCAGCTTCACCTGCGGACGCACGACCTTGGCCGCGCCGCGGCGCTTCGGATCGATCACCACGAGGGTGGACAGGCCGGTCACCTCGTCGACCTGCTTGGCCACGGTGAGGCCTTCCTCGACGTTCTCGAACTTCGCCTGGCCGGCGAATTCCGTGATGATGGGGCGCGTGAGCGGATCCCAGTTGGCGAGGATGGCACCGGCCTTGACCTGCTGGTCGGCCTTGATCGCCAGCACGGCGCCGTAAGGCACCTTGTGGCGTTCGCGCTCGCGACCGTGCTCGTCGTGGATGACGATCTCGCCCGAACGCGAGATCACCACCAGCTCGCCCTTGCTGTTGGTCACGTAGCGCATCGTGGCGTTGAAGCCGATCGAGCCGTTCGACTTGGCTTCCACGCTGGAGGCGATGGCCGCGCGCGAGGCGGCGCCGCCGATGTGGAAGGTCCGCATCGTCAGCTGCGTGCCGGGTTCGCCGATCGACTGCGCGGCGATCACGCCGACCGCTTCGCCGATGTTGATCAGGCCACCGCGGCCCAGGTCGCGGCCGTAGCAGGTCGCGCAAATGCCGAAGCGCGTCTCGCACGTGAGCGCGGTGCGCACCTTGACCTCGTCGACGCCCTGCGCCTCGAGCATCTCGATGTTGTCCTCGTCGAACATCTGGCCGGCGTTGAGCAGCACGGCCTGCGTCTCGGGATGCAGCACGTCGTCGGCGGCGGAACGGCCCAGGATGCGGTCGCGCAGCGACTCGATGACCTCGCCGCCCTCGACGATGGCGCGCATCAGATAGCCACCGTGCGTGCCGCAATCCTGCTCGATCACGACCAGGTCCTGCGTCACGTCGACCAGGCGACGCGTGAGGTAGCCCGAGTTCGCGGTCTTGAGCGCCGTGTCGGCCAGGCCCTTTCGGGCGCCGTGCGTGGAGATGAAGTACTCCAGCACGTTGAGGCCTTCGCGGAAATTCGCGGTGATGGGCGTCTCGATGATGGAGCCGTCGGGCTTCGCCATCAGGCCCCGCATGCCGGCGACCTGGCGGATCTGCGCGGCGGAACCGCGCGCGCCCGAGTCGGCCATCATGTAGATGGAGTTGAACGACTCCTGCTCGACTTCCTTGCCGTGGCGGTCGATGACCTTCTGCTTGGACAGCTTGGCCATCATGACCTTCGACACCTCGTCGCCGGCCTTGCCCCAGATGTCCACCACCTTGTTGTAGCGCTCGCCGGACGTCACCAGGCCGGAGACGTACTGCTGCTCGATCTCCTTCACTTCCTTGGCCGAGCGGTCGATGATACCGTGCTTCTCGGCGGGCACCAGCATGTCGTCGATGGCGATGGAGATGCCGGCCTTCGTCGCCAGGCGGAAGCCGTTTTGCAGCAGCTTGTCGGCGAACACCACGGTCTCCTTCAGGCCGCACTTGCGGAACGAGACGTTGATGAGCTTGGAGATCTCCTTCTTCTTCAGCGCCTTGTTGATGTTGGAGAACGGCAGTCCCTTGGGCAGGATCTCGGAGAGCAGCGCGCGGCCCACGGTCGTGTAGACGAGCGAGGTCGACGGCGTGAATTCGCCGGTTTCCTTGTCCTTCGTGTACTCGGTGATGCGCACGGAGATCTTGGCGGTCAGTTCGACCTCGTTGGCGTCGAGCGCGCGCTGGACTTCACCGAGGTCGGAGAAGATCAGGCCCTCGCCCTTGCCGTTGATGCGGTCGCGGGTCGTGTAGTACAGGCCCAGCACCACGTCCTGCGACGGCACGATCGAGGGTTCGCCCGAAGCCGGGAACAGCACGTTGTTGGAGGCCAGCATCAGCGTGCGGGCTTCCATCTGCGCTTCCACCGACAGCGGCACGTGGACGGCCATCTGGTCGCCGTCGAAGTCGGCGTTGAACGCCGCGCAGACGAGCGGGTGCAGCTGGATCGCCTTGCCTTCGATCAGGATCGGCTCGAACGCCTGGATGCCCAGGCGGTGCAGCGTGGGGGCGCGGTTGAGCATCACGGGATGCTCGCGGATCACCTCCTCGAGGATGTCCCACACCACCGGCGTGCCGGATTCGACTTCCTTCTTGGCCGCCTTGATCGTCGTCGCGATGCCCATGGCCTCGAGGCGCGAGAAGATGAACGGCTTGAAGAGTTCGAGCGCCATCAGCTTGGGCAGGCCGCACTGGTGCAGCTTGAGCGTCGGGCCCACCACGATGACCGAACGGCCCGAGTAGTCGACGCGCTTGCCCAGCAGGTTCTGCCGGAAGCGACCCGACTTGCCCTTGATCATGTCGGCCAGCGACTTCAGCGCGCGCTTGTTGGCGCCCGTCATGGCCTTGCCTCGGCGGCCGTTGTCCAGCAGCGAATCGACCGCTTCCTGCAGCATCCGCTTCTCGTTGCGCGCGATGATCTCCGGGGCCTTCAGCTCCAGCAGACGGCGCAGGCGCGAATTGCGGTTGATGACGCGGCGGTACAGGTCGTTCAGGTCGGAGGTCGCGAAGCGGCCACCGTCCAGCGGCACCAGCGGACGCAGGTCCGGCGGCAGCACGGGCAGCACTTCCAGCACCATCCATTGCGGCTTGATGCCCGACTTGCGGAAGGCCTCCAGCACCTTCAGGCGCTTGGAGTTCTTCTTGACCTTGACTTCGGAGCCGGTCAGGTCGCCACGCAGGCGCTCGATCTCGCTGTCGAGCTCGATGCCCTCGAGCAGGTCACGGATGCCTTCAGCGCCCATCTTGGCGACGAACTCGTCGCCGAACTCGCGGCGCTTGGTGTCGTAGTCGTCCTCGGACATGATGTCGCGCTTCTTCAGCGGGGTCATGCCGGGGTCGGTGATCACGTAGGCTTCGAAGTACAGCACGCGCTCGATGTCACGCAGCGTCATGTCGAGCACCAGGCCCAGGCGCGACGGCAGCGACTTCAGGAACCAGATGTGCGCGCACGGTGCGGCCAGGTCGATGTGACCCATGCGCTCGCGGCGGACCTTGGTCTGCGTGACTTCGACGCCGCACTTCTCGCAGATGACGCCACGGTGCTTCAGGCGCTTGTACTTGCCGCACAGGCACTCGTAGTCCTTGATGGGGCCGAAGATCTTGGCGCAGAACAGGCCGTCGCGCTCGGGCTTGAAGGTGCGGTAGTTGATCGTCTCGGGCTTCTTCACCTCGCCGAACGACCACGAACGGATCTTCTCCGGCGAGGCCATGCCGATCTTGATGGCATCGAAATGCTCGTCGGGCGTGAATTGCTTGAACAGGTCGAGTAATGACTTCATGTGACTCTTTCCTTGTCTGCTTATGAACGTTCGAGTTCGATGTCCAGGCCCAGGGAACGGATTTCCTTGACCAGCACATTGAACGATTCCGGCATGCCGGCTTCGATGGAGTGTTCGCCCTTGACGATGGACTCGTACACCTTGGTGCGGCCCACGACGTCGTCGGACTTCACCGTCAGCATTTCCTGCAGCACGTAGGCGGCGCCATAGGCTTCCAGCGCCCACACTTCCATCTCGCCGAAGCGCTGGCCGCCGAACTGGGCCTTGCCGCCCAGGGGCTGCTGGGTGACGAGCGAGTACGGACCCGTGGAGCGGGCATGCATCTTGTCGTCCACCAGGTGGTGCAGCTTCAGGAAGTGCATGTAGCCGACGGTGACCGGACGCTCGAACTGCTCGCCGGTGCGCCCGTCGTACAGGTAGGCCTGCGTGCGCGTCTCGGTCAGGCCCTTGAGCTTGGCGATCTCGTCCGGATAGGCGAGCTTGAGCATGCCGCGGATCTCTTCCTCGGAGGCGCCGTCGAACACCGGCGTCGCGAAGGTGGCGCCGCTCGACAGGTTGGCCGCCATCTCCAGCACCTCGGTGTCGCTCAGCTGGGCCAGATCCTCCTTGCGGCCGGAGCCGTTGTAGAGCTGGTCCAGGAACGCGCGCAGTTCGGCGATCTTGGACTCGGCCTGGAGCAGGTCGCCGATGCGCTGGCCGACGCCCTTGCCGGCCCAGCCCAAATGCACTTCCAGGACCTGGCCGACGTTCATCCGCGAGGGCACGCCCAGCGGATTCAGGCAGATGTCGCACGGCGTGCCGTCGGCCATGTGGGGCATGTCCTCGACCGGAACGATCTTGGAGACCACGCCCTTGTTGCCGTGGCGGCCGGCCATCTTGTCGCCCGGCTGCAGGCGGCGCTTGACGGCCAGGTAGACCTTGACCATCTTGAGCACGCCCGCGGGCAGCTCGTCACCCTGCGTGAGCTTCTTGCGCTTTTCCTCGAAGGCGAGGTCGAAGCTGTGGCGCGTCTGCTCCAGCGAGTTCTTGATCGACTCGAGCTGCGAGGCCACGTCGTCCTCCGCCGGACGGATGTCGAACCAGTGGAACTTCTCGATCGACGACAGGTAGGCCTTGTCGAGCTTGGTGCCCTTGGCCAGCTTGTTCGGGCCGCCGTTGGCGGTCTTGCCGTTGAGCAGTTTCTCGATCCGGTCGAACGCGTCGGCCTCGACGATGCGCAGCTGGTCGTTTAGGTCGAGGCGGAAGCGCTTGAGCTCGTCGTCGATGATCTGCTGGGCGCGCTTGTCGCGCTGGATGCCCTCTCGGGTGAACACCTGCACGTCGATGACCGTGCCTTGCGAGCCCTGGTCGACGCGCAGCGAGGTGTCCTTCACGTCGGAGGCCTTCTCGCCGAAGATCGCGCGCAGCAGCTTCTCTTCCGGCGTCAGCGTGGTCTCGCCCTTGGGCGTGACCTTGCCCACCAGCGTGTCGCCGGGCATGACCTCGGCACCCACGTAGATGATTCCGGACTCGTCCAGGCGGTTGAGCTGCTGCTCGGCCAGGTTCGGGATGTCGCGCGTGATTTCCTCGGCGCCCAGCTTGGTGTCGCGCGCCATCACCACCAGCTCCTCGATGTGGATCGAGGTGTAGCGGTCCTCGGCGACCACGCGTTCGGAGATCAGGATCGAGTCTTCGAAGTTGTAGCCGTTCCAGGGCATGAAGCCGATCAGCATGTTCTGGCCGAGGGCCAGTTCGCCCAGGTCGGTCGAGGCACCGTCGGCCACCACGTCGCCCTTGGCGATCTTGTCGCCGCGCTGGACGATCGGACGCTGGTGGATGTTGGTGTTCTGGTTCGAACGCTGGTACTTGATCAGGTTGTAGATGTCCACGCCGACCTCGCCGGCCGCGGCTTCCGCGTCGTTCACGCGCACCACGACACGCGTCGCATCGACGTAGTCGACGATGCCGCCGCGCGTGGCGGTGACCACGGTGCCGGAGTCGACCGCGGAGACGCGCTCGATGCCGGTGCCGACGAACGGCTTCTCGGGACGCAGCACCGGCACGGCCTGGCGCTGCATGTTGGCGCCCATCAGCGCGCGGTTGGCGTCGTCGTGCTCCAGGAAGGGCACGAGCGAGGCTGCCACCGAGACGATCTGCGCGGGCGAGACGTCCATGTACTGGACCCGCTCGGCGCCCACCAGGATCGATTCACCGGCTTCGCGGGCCGACACCAGATCGCCGGTCAGCACGCCGTCCTTGTCCAGTGCCGCGTTGGCCTGGGCGATGACGTATTTGCCTTCCTCGATGGCCGACAGGTAGTCGATGTCCATCGTGACCTTGCTGTCGACCACGCGGCGGTACGGCGTCTCGATGAAGCCGTACTCGTTCAGGCGGGCATACAGGGCCAGCGAATTGATCAGGCCGATGTTCGGGCCTTCGGGCGTCTCGATCGGGCAGACGCGACCGTAGTGGGTTACGTGCACGTCGCGCACCTCGAAGCCGGCGCGCTCGCGCGTCAGACCGCCCGGGCCGAGGGCCGAGACGCGACGCTTGTGCGTGATCTCGGACAGCGGATTGGTCTGGTCCATGAACTGCGAGAGCTGCGACGCGCCGAAGAATTCCTTCAACGCGGCCGAGATGGGCTTGCTGTTGATCAGGTCGTGCGGCATCAGGGGTTCCTGCTCCGCCTGACCCAGACGCTCCTTCACGGCCTTCTCGATGCGCGCCAGGCCGGTGCGGTACTGGTTCTCGGCCAGTTCGCCGACGCAACGCACGCGGCGGTTGCCGAGGTGGTCGATGTCGTCGACCTCGCCGTTGCCGTTGCGCAGGTCCACCAGGATCTTGACGACGTGCAGGATGTCCTCGTTGGTCAGCACCATCGGGCCGGTCGACTCGTCGCGACCGACCTTGGCGTTGAACTTCATGCGGCCCACGCGCGACAGGTCGTACGTGTCCGGGTTGTAGAACAGGCGCTGGAACAGGGCCTGCACGGCGTCTTCGGTCGGCGGCTCGCCGGGGCGCATCATGCGGTAGATGGCCACGCGCGCGGCGAACTCGTCGACCGTCTCGTCGATGCGCAGCGTCTGCGAGATGTAGGCGCCCTGGTCGAGTTCGTTGGTGTAGATGACCTGCAGATCCTGCACGCCGGCGGTGCGCAGCTTCTTGAGCAGCGCTTCCGTCAGTTCGTCGTTGGCCTTGGCCAGGATCTCGCCCGTGTCGCCGTCGACGATGTTGCGCGCCACCACGCGGCCGACCAGGAAGTCTTCCGGCACGCTGATGTGGGTGGTCTCCGATTGCTCGAGCTCGCGCGTGTGGCGGGCGGTGATGCGCTTGTCCTTGGCGACCACGACCTTGCCGGCCTTGTCGGTGATGTCGAAGCGCGCGACCTCGCCGCGCAGGCGCTCGGCGACGAATTCCATCTGCGCGCCGCTGTCCATCAGGCGGAAGTTGTCGTTCACGAAGAAGTTCGCGAGGATCGATTCCGGGTTCAGGCCGATGGCCTTGAGCAGGATCGTGACGGGCATCTTGCGGCGGCGGTCGACGCGGAAGTACAGCATGTCCTTGGGATCGAACTCGAAATCGAGCCACGAACCACGGTAGGGAATCACGCGCGCGGAGAACAGGAGCTTGCCCGAGCTGTGGGTCTTGCCCTTGTCGTGCTCGAAGAACACGCCCGGCGAGCGGTGGAGCTGCGACACGATGACGCGCTCGGTGCCGTTGATGATGAACGAGCCCTTCTCGGTCATGAGCGGCACTTCGCCCATGTAGACCTCCTGCTCCTTCACTTCCTTCACGACCTTCGACTGCGATGTCGACGACTCGCGGTCATAGATGATGAGCTGCACCTTGGCGCGCACGGCCGATGCGAAGGTCAGGCCACGGGTCTGGCACTCGCGCACGTCGAACGCCGGCTTCGCCAGGTTGTACTCGAGGAACTTCATCTCCACGAAACCGTTGTGCGAAACGATCGGGAACGCGGCGGTGAATGCGGCCTGGAGGCCGTCGATGGTGCGCTTGGTCGGAGCGATGCCGGCTTGCAGGAAAGCGGTGTAGGCATCCTTCTGCATCTGCAGGAGGTAGGGAATCTCGACGACGCTGTCGCGGTTGCCGAAGTTCTTTCGGATGCGCTTGCGTTCGGTGTAGCTGTAGGAGGACGTTTGGGCCATGAGAGCTCCGGGGCTTGAAATCTTCAGCGACTTAGTCCGATGCTCGCGCACCGTGCTCCTTGGCGGCTGGCCACTACCAGCCGTTGGCGGACGGCGATGCGTTGCACATCGCCCGAACCAAGGGTTCTTCTGCAGTCGGGGTCAGAAGACACTCGCAAACCGCGTCGGGACGCCAGCTTGCGGGTGCGCTCTGAAAGCGCCAAAGGCTGGAGGACCTTTTCAGGCACCTCCAGCCTTTTAGAGGGGGAAAATTACTTCAGTTCCACCTTGGCGCCGGCATCTTCCAGCTTCTTCTTGGCGGCTTCGGCATCTGCCTTCGACAGGCCTTCCTTGACGGCCTTGGGAGCGGCTTCCACCAGGTCCTTGGCTTCCTTGAGGCCCAGGCCGGTGATTTCGCGCACGGCCTTGATCGCCGACACCTTGTTCGCGCCGGCTTCCAGCAGCATGACGTTGAACTCGGTCTGCTCTTCGGCGACCGGCGCCGCAGCGCCACCGCCGGCAGCGGGAGCGGACATGGCCGCCGCGCTCACGCCGAACTTCTCTTCGATGGCTTTCACCAGGTCGTTGAGTTCCAGGACCGTCATGCTGTCGAGCGCGGTCAGAAATGCGTCTTTATCGAATGCCATTTTTGTTTCCTAACAATTGGGTTGAATGTTCCAGAACGCAAGCCGCGCTCAAGCCGGCTGCGCCTCGGTGGCCGCCGGTGCTTCTTCGCTGGCTGCCGTTTCGCCGCCACCACGCTTCTCGGCCAGCGCCGCGAGCACGCGGGCGGTACGGGAGACGGGCGATTGCATCAGGCCCAGCAACTGGGCGAGCAGCACTTCCTTGGAAGGGATGCTGGCCAGTTGCTTCACGCCGTTCACGTCCAGGCTCTTGCCGGCGAAGGCACCGCCGCGAATCACCAACTTGTCGTTGGTCTTCGCGAAATCGGACACCACTTTCGCGGCGGCCACGGCGTCGACGGAAAAACCGTAGATCAGCGGACCGGTCATCTGGTCGCCGATGACTTCGAATGCGCTTCCTGCGACAGCACGGCGTGCCAGCGTGTTCTTCAACACGCTGAGCGTCACGCCCTGGCTGCGCGCGGTATTGCGCAATTTGGTCATGTCGGCAACCGTGATGCCACGGTATTCCGCCAGAACGAGCGTTTGAGCTTGGGCGGCGAGGGTGGTCACATCGGTGATGACCGCTTCTTTCTCACTGCGATTCAGACTCAAGGTCTACTCCTTTTGATGCGCTCCTCGGCCAAAGCCTCGAAGCGCGCTTCATGCAGCGACCAACTGTTTCGGAAACACGTTCCTTGCAGTGGGATCGCCATCTGCGCTGGTGGACTGCCTCGCGAGAAGCCGTCGATTAAGTGCAGGGGACTGCACACCAGCGGTCTTGGATGGCCCGCCGTGGCAATGTTCCTTCTCTCGAAGAAGCACCGCCCCAGTGACCCACCACATCGCCGTGTCCACGCGGGACACGGCAAATCTTTCGATCAGCTCTGCTGCGCGATCGTCTGGGTGTCGACGCGCACGCCCAGACCCATCGTCGACGACACGGCAACCTTGCGCAGGTACACGCCCTTGCTGGTCGCCGGCTTGGCCTTGACCAGCGCATCGATCAGCGCCGCCAGGTTGCCCTGGAGCTTGTCGGTGTCGAACGAACGACGACCGATCGTGCCGTGCACGATGCCCGCCTTGTCGACGCGGAACTGGACCTGACCGGCCTTGGCGTTGCGCACGGCCTGAGCGACATCGGGCGTGACCGTGCCAACCTTGGGGTTGGGCATCAGTCCACGCGGACCCAGGATCTGACCCAGCGTACCGACGACGCGCATGGCGTCCGGCGCGGCGATCACGACATCGAAAGGCATGTCGCCAGCCTTGACCATCGCTGCCAGATCGTCCATGCCGACGATGTCGGCGCCGGCAGCCTTGGCTTCCTCCGCCTTGGCGCCCTGGGCGAACACGGCGACGCGCTTGGTCTTGCCGGTGCCGTTGGGCAGCACGACGGCGCCACGGACGACCTGGTCGGACTTCTTGGCATCGATGCCGAGTTGCACGGCCACGTCGATGGACTCATCGAACTTGGCGGTGGCGGCTTCCTTGATGATGCCGATGGCATCCAGCAGCGGGTACAGCTTGGTGCTGTCGACCTTGCCCTCGAAGGACTTTTGCTTCTTGGTCAGCTTGGACATTTACACGCCCTCCACATTCACGCCCATCGAGCGGGCAGATCCGGCAATCGTGCGGACCGCGGCATCGAGGTCGGCGGCCGTCAGATCCTTCATCTTGGTCTTGGCGATCTCTTCGAGCTGTTCGCGCGTGATCTTGCCGACCTTGTCGGTGTGCGGACGGGCCGAACCCTTGTCCAGCTTGATGGCCTTCTTGATCAAGGTGACCGCCGGCGGCGTCTTGATGATGAAGGTGAAGCTCTTGTCCGCGAACGCGGTGATGACCACGGGCAGCGGCAGACCCGGCTCGACGCCCTGGGTCTGGGCGTTGAACGCCTTGCAGAACTCCATGATGTTCAGACCGCGCTGGCCCAGTGCGGGACCGATGGGCGGTGACGGGTTGGCCTTACCAGCTGGGACTTGCAGCTTGATGAAGCCGACGATTTTTTTCGCCATGACTTTGCTCCTTGCGGGTGATGACGCACGAGCACAAGGCTCGAGCTCCCCGGGGTTGAACGGCTCTTCGATGTCGAGTTCGCCGCCGAGCCGGAAAGGCGGCGAACACCAAATAGAAATCTCGCCGGAAGAAACGAGGTCGCAACCTCATCCCTCCCGTCGGAGCATCAGGTCTTTTCGACCTGACTGAATTCGAGTTCGACCGGCGTTGCGCGGCCGAAGATCATGACTGAAACGCGCACCTTGCTCTTCTCGTAGTTGACTTCCTCGACCGTGCCGTTGAAGTCGGTGAAAGGGCCTTCCTTGACGCGCACGAACTCGCCCGACATGAACTCGACCTTGTGACGCGGCTTCTCGGTGCCCTGCTGCATCTGACTCACGATGTCCTCGACTTCCTTCTGGGAAATCGGTGCCGGCCGGTTCTTCGCGCCACCGACGAAGCCGGTGACCTTGTTGGTATGTTTGACGAGGTGCCAGCTCTCGTCGTTCATGATCATCTCGACCAGCACATAGCCCGGGAAGAAACGCCGCTCCGTCGTGCGCTTCTGGCCGTTCTTGATCTCGACCACTTCTTCGGTCGGCACCAGGATGCGGCCGAACATGTTCTGCATGCCAGCGCGATTGATGCGCTCGGTGATGTTGCGCTCGACGGCCTTCTCCATGCCCGAGTAGGCATGCACCACGTACCAGCGCAGGTCGGGGTTCGTCGGCGGGGCCAGCACGGGCACGTCTTCGGACGGATTTTCCACCACGGTGGGTTCGATCGCATCGGTCATTATTTTCTCCAGCCCAGGATGAGGTCGAAGAACACCCATTCCAGGGTCTTGTCCGTTGCCCAAAGAAAGATCGACATGATCGCCACGAAGGCGAACACATAGGCCGTCATCTGCATCGCTTCCTTGCGCGCGGGCCAGACCACCTTCTTGACTTCACGCCAGGAATCACGTCCGAAAGCCCACAACTGGCGACCATTCTCGGAACTCGCGAACACGACCACCGCAGCGGCCAAGCCAACGAGCAAGGCAGCCCACTGCACCCACGAGCCCTGTCGCCCGAGCAGGTAGAAGGCCACGATGGCGCCCAGCGCCAGTACCACGGACCCGGCGAGCTTGGCCTTGTCTGCGCCGGTGCTGACGGTTTCGATTTGAGTTGTAGCCATCTTCGGCAGATCCCTGTGACCGCGTAGCGGCCTTCAATTCATCGCGCCACTTGAGACGCCGAAGCCCGTCGGGTTGCGACGGGCCTTTGGTGCGCCACTTCAAGTGGCAGGGGCAGTAGGAATCGAACCTACAACCTTCGGTTTTGGAGACCGACGCTCTGCCAATTGAGCTATACCCCTTCAATCATCCCGATCAGGCGAGGATCTTGGCGACGACGCCCGAACCCACGGTGCGGCCACCCTCGCGGATGGCGAAGCGCAGGCCTTCTTCCATGGCGATGGGGTTGATGAGCTTGACGGTGATGCTGACGTTGTCGCCGGGCATGACCATCTCCTTGTCCTGGGGCAGCTCGATCGCGCCGGTCACGTCCGTCGTGCGGAAGTAGAACTGCGGGCGGTAGTTGTTGAAGAACGGCGTGTGACGGCCACCCTCGTCCTTGCTCAGCACGTACACCTCGGCGGTGAAGTGCGTGTGCGGCTTGATCGAGCCGGGCTTGCACAGCACCTGGCCGCGCTCGACTTCTTCGCGCTTCGTGCCGCGCAGCAGCACGCCCACGTTGTCGCCGGCCTGACCCTGGTCGAGCAGCTTGCGGAACATCTCCACGCCCGTGCAGATGGTCTTGACCGTCGGGCGGATGCCCACGATCTCGATTTCCTCGCCCACCTTGATCACGCCGCGCTCCACCGCGCCGGTGACCACCGTGCCACGACCCGAGATCGAGAACACGTCCTCCACCGGCATCAGGAACGTGCCGTCCACGGCGCGCTCGGGCGTCGGGATGTAGGTGTCCAGCGCCTCGGCCAGCTTCATGATGGCCTCCTCGCCCAGCTTGCCCTTGTCGCCTTCCAGGGCGAGCTTGGCCGAGCCGTGGATGATCGGGGTGTCGTCGCCGGGGAAGTCGTACTTGTCCAGCAGCTCGCGCACTTCCATCTCGACGAGCTCGAGCAGCTCGGCATCGTCGACCATGTCGCACTTGTTCAGGAACACGATGATGTAGCCCACGCCCACCTGGCGCGCCAGCAGGATGTGCTCGCGCGTCTGGGGCATCGGGCCGTCGGCCGCCGAGCACACCAGGATCGCACCGTCCATCTGGGCGGCGCCGGTGATCATGTTCTTCACGTAGTCGGCGTGGCCCGGGCAGTCCACGTGCGCGTAGTGACGGTTGGCCGTCTCGTACTCGACGTGCGCGGTGTTGATCGTGATGCCGCGCGCCTTCTCCTCGGGCGCCGCGTCGATCTGGTCGTAGGCCTTGGCCTCACCGCCGAACTTCGCCGACAGCACCGTCGCGATCGCCGCCGTCAGCGTCGTCTTGCCATGGTCCACGTGGCCGATCGTGCCCACGTTCACGTGGGGCTTGGTGCGGGTGAATTTACCTTTTGCCATTCTCGACTCCGAAAATTAACTGGTTCAACAACACGTTCATTTGGGGCCGCGCCATCCATGACGCAACCCCGGAAACTGGTGCCCTTTGCGGGAATCGGACCCGCGACCTCTCCCTTACCAAGGGAGTGCTCTACCACTGAGCCAAAAGGGCCTGGCTTCGAAAAGCCTGAAAACTCGCAACCAAACGGACCCGTGGAGCGGGAGACGGGAATCGAACCCGCGTCATTAGCTTGGAAGGCTAGGGTTCTACCATTGAACTACTCCCGCAGTTCGATCCCGACCACACGGCCGGGATCTTGTGCACTTGCATCCAAAGCGTCCTGAAATCCGTTTCGCTTCGCTGGTGGAGAGGGCTGGATTCGAACCAGCGTACTCGTAAGAGGGCAGATTTACAGTCTGCTGCCATTAACCACTCGGCCACCTCTCCGGCGAATCGCGGAATATAGCATAACTTCATGACTCCGCGCGACTTTTGAACGTCAGCGAGCGGATTCTACACAGCCGAACCGACCCCGGCTTCAGTACCCGTGTGCCTCGCGCCAGGCCTTGGCCTGTCCGAAGTGGCCGCATCCGATGAAGGGCAGCGGCGGGCGCAACGCCGACAGCGGCGACGGGTGGTTCGCCACCAGCACCTTGTGCCGCTGGAGGTCGATCAGGGTTTTCTTGCTCTGCGCGTGCGAGCCCCACAGCATGAAGACGACATCGCGCTCGCCTTCGGCGATGTGTCGGATGACGGCGTCGGTCAGCACCTCCCAGCCCTTGCCGGCGTGGCTGGCGGCCTGGCCCTCCTCCACCGTCAGGCAGGTGTTCAGGAGCAGCACGCCGTGACGGGCCCACTGGACCAGGCTGCCGCCGGGATGCGGGAATTTCGGTGGCGGGGTGCCCAGGTCACGCTGCAACTCCTTGAAGATGTTGCGCAGCGACGGCGGCAGCGGCACGCCCGGGGCCACCGAGAACGCGAGTCCCTCGGCCTGGCCGCGGCCATGGTAGGGGTCCTGGCCGAGGATCACCACCCGCACCTCGTCGGGCGGCGTAAGTTCGAGCGCCCGCAGGGGCTGTGGCGGGAAGACGACGGCGCCCGCCTCCAGGCGCTCCTTCAGGAAGGCCTGCAGCCGGACGCCGGCCGGTTCGGCGAAGAAGGCGTCGACCAGCGGCTGCCAGCCCGGCGCCACGGGCCAGTCGGCCGGATCGGCGCTCGCGAGCTGGGTCGGCGCGGGCTCGGTCATGCGAACAGCTCCGCGAGCGCCGTGCCGGGGTCGCCCGCGCGCATGAAGGCCTCGCCGACCAGGAACGCCTGCACGCCGGCTTCGCGCAGCCGCGCGACGTCCTCGCGCGTGCCGATGCCCGACTCGGTGACCAGCACTCGGTCCGACGGCACGCGCGCGCGCAGTCCGAGCGTGGTCTCGATCGAGACGTCGAAGGTGCTGAGATCGCGGTTGTTGATGCCGATCAGCGGCGTCCGCAGCTTCAGGGCCCGGTCGAGTTCGGCGCCGTCGTGCACCTCGACCAGCACGGCCATGCCCAGGTCGCGCGCGATGAGTTCGAAATCCTTCATCTGCGCGTCGTCGAGGCAGGCGGCGATCAGCAGGATCGCGTCGGCGCCCATCGCGCGCGATTCATAGACCTGGTAGGGGTCGACCAGGAAGTCCTTGCGCAGCACCGGCAGGTCGCACGAGGCCCGGGCCTGCTTCAGAAAATCGACGCTGCCCTGGAAGAACTGTCGGTCGGTCAGCACCGACAGGCAGGCCGCGCCGATCGATCCATCGCCCTCGGCGTAGCTCTGGGCGATGTCGGCGGGTTCGAAGTCCTCGCGCAGCACGCCCTTGCTGGGACTGGCCTTCTTGACCTCGGCGATCACCGCCGCCTGGCCGGCGGCGATGCGGCGGCGCAGCGCGCCTTCGAAATCGCGCGTGAGCACGCGGCTCTCGGCATCGAAACGCATGGCCTCCAGGGACCGGCGGCGCCGTGCGTCGGCGACTTCCTCGTGCTTGACGGCGACGATCTTCTTCAGGATGTCTGACATGTTCTGGGGTTCCTTCGTTCTTTCAGACCGCCCCGGCGGCCGTCGCGGCCGACAGGGCGCGGGTGAGGTCGACCAGCCGGGCCAGCCGGGCCCGCGCCGCGCCGCTGGCGATGGCATCGCGGGCTTTCGTCATGCCCGTGGCGATGGAGTCGGCCACGCCGGCCGCGTACAGGGCGGCGGCGGCGTTGATGACGACGATGTCCTGCGCCGGGCCGGGCACGCCGTCGAGCACGCCGCGCAGCATCGCCATCGACTGCGCGGGCGTCTCCACGCGCAACGCGCGGTTGCTGGACATGGCCAGGCCGAAGTCCTCGGGGTGCAGCTCGTACTCGCGGATCTCGCCGTGATGGAGTTCCCCCACCAGCGTGGCGGCGCCCAGGGAGATCTCGTCCATGCCGTCGCGTCCGTGGACCACCAGCGCGTGCTCGGCGCCCAGGCGCTGCAATGCGCGCACCTGGATGCCCACCAGGTCGGGATGGAAGACGCCCATCAGGATGTTGGGCGCGTCGGCCGGATTCGTGAGTGGCCCGAGGATGTTGAAGATCGTCTTGATGCCGAGCTCCTTGCGCACCGGCGCGACGTTCTTCATCGCCGGATGGTGGTTGGGCGCGAACATGAAGCCGATGCCGACCTCGGCGATGCACCGGGCGATGCGCTCGGGCGACAGGTTGATCTCCACCCCCAGGGCCTCCAGCACGTCGGCGCTGCCGGACTTGCTGCTCACGCTGCGCCCGCCGTGCTTGCTGACCTTGGCGCCGGCCGCCGCGGCGACGAACATGGCGCAGGTGGAGATGTTGAAGGTGTGCGAGCCGTCGCCGCCGGTGCCCACGATGTCCACCAGGTGGGTGCGGTCGGCCACCGCCACCTTGGTGGAGACCTCGCGCATCACCTGCGCGGCGGCGGTGATCTCGCCGATGGTCTCCTTCTTGACGCGCAGCCCGGTGATAAGCGCGGCCATCATGACCGGCGAACACTCGCCGCTCATGATGAGCCGCACGATGTGCAGCATCTCGTCGTGGAACACCTCGCGGTGCTCGATGGTGCGCTGCAGCGCTTCCTGCGGTGTGATGGGCATGGTGGGTCGGTTCCGGATCGGGTGCGGGATGGGCGGTGCCTCAGGAGGCGAAGAAGGCGCGGATGGCCTCCGCCGCGGCGTCCACGCCGGCCACGTCGACGTCGAGGTGCGTGACGAAGCGCAGGCGGTAGAGGCCGGTGACCAGGATGCCGCGCGTCGCGAGGAAGGCCAGCAGGTCGGCGGCGCGGGTCCGGGCCGGACCTTCGAGGTCGACGAACACGATGTTGGTCTGCGGCGCCTCCACGCGCAGGCCGTCGATGCCGGCGAGGCTGTCGGCCAGGCGCTGGGCCAGCGCGTGGTCGTCGGCCAGTCGCGCCACGTGGTGGTCGAGCGCGTGCGACGCGGCCGCCGCCAGGAACCCGGCCTGGCGCATGCCGCCGCCGGCCATCTTGCGGATGCGGTGGGCGCGCGCGATGAAGTCCTTCGAACCGCACAGCGCCGAACCCACCGGCGCGCCCAGGCCCTTGCTGAAGCACACCGACACGCTGTCGAAGCACTGGGCGATGCGGCGCGCCTCGGCGGCCACGGAGTCGGACCGGTCGCCCACGGCCAGCGTGCCCGCGCGTTCGGCCTGGGCCGTGGCGGCGTTGAAGAGCCGGGCACCGTCGAGGTGGCGCTGCAGGCCCTTGGCGCGGGCCAGCTCGGTCGCGGCACGCACGTAATCGAACGGCAGCAGCCGCCCGCCGAGCGTGTTCTCCAGCGCCAGCAGGCGCGTGCGGGCGAAATGCGCATCGTCGGGCTTGATGGCCGCCTCGATCTGGGCCAGCGGCAGGGTGCCGTCGGCCGCGTGGTCGAGCGGCTGGGGCTGCACGCTGCCCAGCACCGCCGCGCCGCCGCCCTCCCAGCGGTAGCAGTGCGCCTGCTGGCCGACGATGTACTCGTCGCCGCGCCCGCAGTGCGCGAGCACGGCGCACAGGTTGCTCTGGGTGCCGGTGGGCATGAACAGCCCCGCCTCGAAGCCCAGCAGCGCGGCGATCCGCTCCTGCAGCGCGTTGACGCTCGGGTCGGCGCCGAACACATCGTCGCCCAGCGGCGCGGCGGCCATGGCCTCGCGCATCGCCGGAGTCGGCTGCGTGACGGTGTCGCTGCGCAGGTCGATGGTGGGGCTCAGGGCGTTCATCGGCGGTGGTCCTTCAGTCGAGGAAATTCTTCAGCATGGCGTGGCCGTGCTCGGTGAGGATGGATTCGGGGTGGAACTGCACGCCTTCGACGCGCACGGCCTGGTCGAAGCCGGTGTGGCGCACGCCCATGATCTCGCCGTCGTCGGTCCAGGCGGTGACGGCCAGCTCGGCCGGGCGGCTCGCGCGCTCGATCGACAGCGAGTGGTAGCGGTTGACGGTGAAGCGCTCGGGCAAACCGGTGAAGACGCCCTCGCGCGTGGTCGTGATCTCGCTGGTCTTGCCGTGCATGAGTTGCTGCGCGCGCACGATGGTGGCGCCGAAGGCCGCGCCGATCGCCTGGTGACCCAGGCACACGCCCAGGATCGGCAGCGTGCCGGCGAACTCGCGGATCGCCGCCACCGAGACGCCCGCCTCGGCCGGCGAGCACGGCCCCGGCGAGACCACCAGCCGCTGCGTGCCCGCCGCGATGCGTTCGCCGATCTCTGCCAGCGTGACCTCGTCGTTGCGCACCACCTCGACCTCGGCGCCGAGTTCGCCCAGGTACTGGACGATGTTGTAGGTGAAGCTGTCGTAGTTGTCGATCATCAGCAGTTTCATGGCTTCGCTCCGATCCGGTGCACGCCCTTGACCACCGGGAACACGTTGAAATTGATCAGCAGCCCGAGCCGGTGGCCCGACAGGCGCACCACCGCCTGGGCCTGCATGCGGTGCAGGTCGTCGAGCGCGTCGACCGCCCGCACCTGCACCACCATGGCCTGCTCGACGACGAAGTCGGCCCGGCCGACCTCGCCCAGCGGCCGGCCCTTGTAGGCCGCCGTCACCGCCACGTCGCGCGCGAAGCCGATCTCGCGCTCGGCCAGCTCGACGGCCAGCGCCGCCGCGTACACCGCGCCGGGCAGGCCGGTGCCCAGCACGCGCTGGACCTCGACGGCGGCGCCGATGATCTCGTGCGAGAAATCGCTGGCGGCCAGGCCGTGCTGCTGCGCGTCGCCGGCCGTCATTCGAGCCCCTCCTCGACCAGCTCGGCGGCGCGCAGCAGCGCGCGCGCCTTGGCCTCGGTCTCCTTCCACTCCAGCTCGGGCACCGAGTCGGCCACCACGCCGGCGGCGGCCTGCACGTGCAGCACCTGATCCTTGACGATGCCGGTGCGGATCGTGATGGCGACGTCCATGTCGCCCGCGTAGCTGATGTAGCCGCAGGCACCGCCGTAGAGCCCGCGCTTGACGGGCTCGAGCCGGTCGATGAGCTCCATCGCGTGCACCTTGGGCGCCCCGGTGAGCGTGCCGGCCGGGAACGTGGCCTTGAGCACGTCGATGGCGGTCATGCCGTCCTTCAGCGTGCCCTCGACGTTGCTCACGATGTGCATCACATGGCTGTAGCGCTCGACCGCGAAAGCCTCGGTGACCTTCACGGTGCCGGTCTTGGCGATGCGGCCGATGTCGTTACGCGCCAGGTCGATGAGCATCACGTGTTCGGCGCGTTCCTTGGGGTCGTTGACGAGTTCGTGCTCGGCGGCCTTGTCGAGTTCGATCGAGGCGCCGCGCGGGCGCGTGCCGGCGAGCGGGCGGATCGTCACCTTCTGCTCGCCGTCGGCCAGGCGCTCCTGGCGCACCAGGATCTCCGGCGAGGCGGCCACGACGTGGAAGTCGCCCAGGTCGTAATAGAACATGTAAGGCGACGGATTGAGCGAGCGCAGCGCCCGGTAGAGCGACAGGGGCGACTCCGTGAACCGCTTGCTGATGCGCTGGCCGATCTGCACCTGCATGAAGTCGCCCGCGGCGATGAGTTCCTTGGCGCGCTCGACGGCGGCGATGTAGTCGGCCTTGGCGAAGGAGCGCTCGGGCGGATGCGACGGCGTCGGCCTGACCTGAGGCGCGCTGACCGAGTATTTCAGCTGTTCGCGCAGCTCGCGCAGCCGGCGCTTGGCCACGGCATAGGCCTCGGGCTGGGCCGGGTCGGCATAGACGATCAGGTAGAGCTTGCCCGAGAGGTTGTCGATGACCGCCAGCTCCTCGCACTGCAGCAGCAGGATGTCGGGGCAGCCCAGCGTGTCGGGCGGGCAGCTGTCCTCCAGCTTCTTCTCGATGTAGCGCACCGCGTCGTAGCCGAAGTAGCCCGCCAGACCGCCGCAGAAGCGCGGCAGCCCCGGGCGCAGCGCGACCTTGAAGCGCTGCTGGTAGGCGGCGATGAAGTCGAGCGGATTGCCCTCGGCGGTCTCGACCACGCGGCCGTCGGTGACGACCTCGGTGCGCGCCGCGGCACCGAAGCCGCTCGCACGGATCAGCGTGCGCGCGGGCAGGCCGATGAAGCTGTAGCGCCCGAAGCGCTCGCCGCCGACGACGGATTCGAGCAGGAAGCTGTATTTGCCGCCGTCACGGGCATGGGCCAGCTTGAGGTAGAGGGACAGCGGCGTCTCGAGGTCGGCGAAGGCCTCGGCCATCAGCGGGATGCGGTTGTAGCCCTGCGCGCTGAGGCTCTTGAATTCGAGTTCGGTGATCACGGATGGGGTTTCCTGGACCGGCGGGCGCTTCGAGGGTGCGGGCCGCCGGCGGTGTCGTTCGGGGAATGCGGTGCCGCTGCAGGGAAGGAGCGGGACCTCGGGCGCACGGCGTGCGCCGTGCCTTCAGATGGGCGAGGACGATGGCTTGCGCCAGGGCCAGGCTCCCCGGCTGCCTGGGCCTGTTCGAACGACGTGGGTGGGCATGCGCATGGAGGAGCGAGTTTAGCCGAGCGATTTCGCGCTGCCCAGTGCATCCAGCGCCGCGAGCGTGTCGAGGAAGCCGTCGGCATCGACCGCGCGCACCGGCTCGCCATGGTTGTAGCCGTAGGTCACCAGCACCACCGGGCAGCCGGCGGCACGGGCGGCGCGGGCGTCGTTGCTGGAGTCGCCGACCATGAGCGTGCGCGAGGGCGTGCTGCCGAGCGCCTCGCAGGTCTTCAGCAGCGGCAGCGGATCGGGCTTCTTGCGCTCGAAGGCGTCGCCGCCGAAAACCACCTCGAAGAAGGCGTCCAGCCCCTTGGCGGCGAGCAGCGGCCGGGCGAAGGCGCCGGGCTTGTTGGTCAGGCAGGCCAACCGCAGGCCGCGGTCGCGCAGGACGCGCAGGCCCTCGACCGCGCCGTCGTAGACGCTCGAATGCCGTCCGTTGACGGTCTCGTAGTGACGCTGATAGCCGTCGAAGGCGCGGTCGTACAGCGACTCGGGCGCCGCGAGATGCCGCAGCACCGACCGCACGAGGTGTTCGGAGCCCTTGCCGACCATCGCCTCGACGGCCCGCGCGTCGACGGCGGGCAGCGAGAGGTCGGCCAGCATGGCGTTGAGCGCGGCGACGAAGTCGCCCAGGGTGTCGACCAGGGTGCCGTCGAGGTCGACGATGGCGGCGTCGAAATGCGCGAGATCGAGTGTCATGCGTTCGAGAATAGCCGCAGTGCGACGCCCGCCACGGCCACGCGCCCGGCCGCCGGCGTTCACCAGCGCGGCACGGTCTCGTCCTTGAGCCGCCGGCGCAGCGCGGCATGGTCGGGCATCGCGGCCGCCACGGTGGCCCAGAAGCGCGGGCTGTGGTCCATCACGCGCAGGTGGCTCAGTTCGTGGACGACCACATAGTCGATGACCTCCGGATGGAAGTGCATGAGCCGCCAGTGCAGGCGGATCGCGCCGGTCGAACTGGCGCTGCCCCAGCGGGTCGCCGCGTTCGACAGGCCCAGCTGCTTCCAATGCACGCCGATGCGCGGCGCGAAATGGTCGAGCCGCTCGGTGAACAGGCACCGCGCCTGCCGCATGAGCCAGGCGCGCGTGGCGTCGCGGATCAGCTCGGGCGCGGCGTCGGGAGCGAGCGGGAGCCACAGCACCCGCGGCGATGCGACGTCGTCCGACGGGACCTCGTCGAGCACCGCACCGCTTGCGCGTCCGGCGGCGCGCGACGGATCGAGCCGCACCGCCAGCGATCGACCCAGGAAGGGCAGGACGGTGCCGTCGTGCCAATCGATGCGCGCGGCTTCGATGCGCTCGTGACGCTGGCGTGTCTCGGCGAGCTTGCGCAGGATCCAGCCGGCCTTGTCGCGCACCGCCTGATCGACATCGCCCAGGGCCACCCAGCGCGGCGCGCGCACCGACAGGCCTTCGATGCCGATCACGAAGCCGATGGTGCGGCGCGCGCCGCGCGTGAACTCGTAGGCGACCCGGACCTCGCCGAGCTGCGCCTCGCGCGTGGCGCGCGGATGGACGAAGCGCGCCGTCCCGGGCGTCGTCGACAGCGCCGTCAGGATGCCGTGCCCGCGGCCCATCGCGTCGCGCCCGTCATTCGGTGTAGGCCTCCGGATCGAGCCGGCGCATCTCGCCCTCGATCCATGCCTCGACCTCGTTCATCAGTTCCTCCGCCTTGCGACCGGTGGTCGGGATGGCCGGGCCGATCGACACGTCGACCACGCCCGGGTACTTGATGAAGGCCTTGCGCGGCCACACCCGCGCCGAGGTCACGGCCACCGGGATCACCGGCGCCCCGGTCTGGATCGCCAGGCGCGTGCCGCCGTTCTTGTAGACGCCGCGCTGGCCGCGCGGGATGCGCGTGCCCTCGGGGAACATGATGATCCAGATGCCCTGGGCCAGCAGCACCCGGCCCTGCGCCACCACCTTGCTGAAGGCGCGCGCGCCCTGCTTGCGATCGATGTGGATCATGTCGAGCCGGGCCATGGCCCAGCCGAAGAACGGCACGTAGATCAGCTCCTTCTTGAACACGTAGGCCAGCGGATGCGGCATCAGCGTGGGCATCAGGAAGGTCTCCAGCGTCGACTGGTGCTTGACCAGCAGCACCGCGCCGGCGCGCTTCTCGTGCGGCAGGTTCTCCAGACCGACGACCCGGGTGCGGATGCCCAGGATGACGCGCGCCCCGGCCATCGCCCAGCCGAGCCAGCGTTCGGCCATCCAGTAGAGCGGCTCGCCGCGCCGCCAGACCGAGGCGACGACCATGATGAGCCCCCACGGGATCACCGTGGCCAGCATCCAGAGCATGTGCACCACCGAGCGCACGAAGGCCAGCAGCGTCGCGGCCGCGCCGGGGCGCCTCATCGCTCGGCCGCCTGCTGCGCGGCGGCGTCGGCCGCGCGCCGGGCCTCGCGCGCGAGCAGGAACTCGACGAAGGCCGGCAGGTTCTCGTGGACCCGCGTGGCCGCCGGGTACTCGGGCGGCAGCGGGTCGACGCCGCGGCATGCCGCGCCCATGCCGGTGAGCAGCAGGTGCGGCTCGCAACCGGCCGCGGCGCCGGCCTGCACGTCGCGCAGGCTGTCGCCGGCCGTCGGCACGTCGGCCAGGTCGATGCCGTAGCGCTCGCCGATCTGCTGGAACAGCCCCGGGCGGGGCTTGCGGCAGGCGCAGTCCTCGTCGGGACTGTGCGGACAGTAGAAGACCGCGTCGACGCGCCCGCCGACGGCCGCGAGCATCTTGTGCATCTTGGCGTGCATGGCGTTGAGCGTGGCGACGTCGAACAGCCCGCGCCCCAGACCCGACTGGTTCGACGCGATGACCACGTGCCAGCCGGCGTGGTTGAGCCGGGCGATGGCCTCGAGCGCGCCGGGCAGGGGCGTCCATTCGACCTCGCTCTTGACGAAATCGTCGCGGTGCAGGTTGACGCTGCCGTTGCGGTCGAGGATGACGAGTTTCATGGCGGACATGCACAGCCCCGGGCACTCGGACGGGATCGGAACGGGGTCGCCGGCACGGTCGCCATCAGGCCGCGAGCCGTTCGAGTTGCGCCACGCGGTTCATCGCCGCGTGCAGCAACTTGAGCAGGCCCAGCCGGTTCAGGCGCAGGTCGATCTGCTCGGCGTTGACCATCACGTCGTCGAAGAAGGCGTCCACCGGCGCGCGCAACGCGGCCAGGGCCTGGAGCGACGCGGTGTAGTCGCCGGCTTCGAAACGGGCGTCGGCCTCCGGCAGCACCCGCGCCATGGCCGCGTGCAGCGCCCGCTCGGCGGGCTCTTGCAGCAGCAGCTCGCTGACATGGGCATCGGCCTGGGGCGACTTCTTCAGAATGTTGCCGATGCGCTTGTTGGCCGCGGCGAGCGCGGGTGCCTCGGGCAGCGCGGCGAAGGCGCGCACGGCCGCGAGCAGCCTGGGGACGGTGCCCAGGCGCTGCGGGCGGGAGGCCAGGACGGCGTCGACCTCCTGCGCGCTGGCGCCCTGCTCGCGCAGGCTGCCGGCGAGGCGGTCGTAGAGGAAGGTCAGCAGCAGCGCCTTGCGCTCCGCGACGGCGCCGTCGAAGGGCGACGTCGGCGTGGTGTCGCCGACGGCGCCGGGCAGGTCGGTGGGCGTGCGGTCGAACATGCCGAAGGCCTGGTCGACGAGGCGGTCCACGTCCAGCGGCAGGTCCTTCTCGCCCAGCATCCGCAGCACGCCCAGCGCGTGCCGGCGCAGCGCGAACGGGTCGCGGTCGCCGGTGGGCAGGTTGCCGATGCCGAACATGCCCACCAGCGTCTCGAGCTTGTCGGCCAGCGCGACCACGACCCCGACATCGCCGCGCGGCAGGGTGTCGCCGGCGAAGCGCGGCTTGTAGTGGTCCTCGATGGCGTCGGCCACGTCGGCGTCGAGTCCGTCGTGCAGCGCGTAGTAGCGGCCCATGGTGCCCTGCAGTTCCGGAAACTCGCCCACCATGTCGGTCACGAGGTCGGCCTTGGCCAGCCGCGCCGCCTGCACCGACTTTGCGGCCAGCCCGGCGTCGGCCAGTTGCCCGGCGATGCCCTGCGCGATGCGCATCACCCGCTCGACCCGCTCCCCCTGACTGCCCAGCTTGTTGTGATAGACCACCTTGTCGAGCGACTCGACGCGCGAGGCGAGGGTCTTGCGGCGGTCCTGGTCGAAGAAGAACTTGGCATCCGCCAGGCGCGGGCGCACCACGCGCTCGTTGCCGCCGACCACCGCGCTGGCGTCGTCGGGCGAGATGTTGCTCACGACGAGGAAACGGTTGGTCAGCCGTCCCGACGCATCGAGCAGCGGGAAGTACTTCTGGTTGGCCTTCATCGTCAGGATCAGGCACTCCTGGGGCACTTCCAGGAACTCGGGCTCGAACTCGCACACCAGCACGTTCGGCCGCTCGACCAGCGCGGTGACCTCGTCGAGCAGCGCCGCGTCGTCGATCGGCCGCACGCCGCCGCCGATGCGCTGGGCGGCGGCATCGAGCTGGCGCGCGATCTCGGCGCGACGCTCGGCGAAGCCGGCGATGACGGCGCCCTCCTCGGCGAGCTGGCGCGCATAGGCGTCGGCATCGGCCAGCACCACCGGGTCGACCCGGGCCTCGAAGCGGTGGCCGTGCGTCTCGCGCCCGGCCTTCAGCCCCAACGCCTCCACGGCGACGACGTCGCCGCCGTGCAGGGCCACCAGGCCGTGCGCCGGGCGCACGAAGCTCACGCTGCTCCAGCCGGGCAGCTCGCAGCCCGATTCGAGCTGGTAGCTCATCACCTTGGGGATCGGCAGCCGGGCGATGGCCTCGGTCAGCGCCTTCTGCAGGCCCTCGGCCAGGGTCGCGCCACGCGCGGTGCTGTCGTGGAAGAGCGCTTCGCCCTTGCCGTCGGGCGCGCGCCGCAGCGCGGGCACCGCGGAAGCGTCCGCACCCAGTGCGGCGAGCCGCTTGAGCAGGGCCGGCGTGGCGTTGCCGGCGGCGTCGAGCCCGACGGAGACAGGCATCAGCTTCTGCGACACGGCCTTGTCGGCGGCGCGCCCGGCGACACCCGCGAGGTGGGCGCCGAGCCGGCGCGGCGAGGCGTAGGCGGTGAGCGTCGAGGCGGCATCGGCCAGGCCCTGCGCGACGAGCTGGTCGCGCAGCACGCCGGCAAAGGCATCGCCGAGCTGCTTCAGGGCCTTGGGCGGCAGTTCCTCGACGAAGAGTTCGACGAGCAGGTTGGATGTCATGGTCATGGTCTTCAGGCCGCCTTCTTGGCCGGGAGCTTGGGCATCTGCGCGACCCATTCGTGCGGCGCCATCGGGAAGCCCAGCCGTTCGCGGCTGTCGTAGTAGCTCTGCGCGACGCCGCGCGCGAGGTTGCGGATGCGGCCGATGTAGGCGGCGCGTTCGGTCACGCTGATGGCGCCCCGCGCATCGAGCAGGTTGAAGCTGTGGGCGGCCTTGAGCACCTGCTCGTAGGCCGGCAGGGCGAGCTGGGCCTCCATCAGGTGGCGGGCCTGCTTCTCGTGCGCGGCGAAGGCGGTGAACAGGAACTCGGCGTCGCTGTGCTCGAAGTTGTAGGTCGACTGTTCGACCTCGTTCTGCCTGTAGACGTCGCCGTAGGTGAGGCCCTCGGTCCAGGTCAGGTCGTAGACGTTGTCCACGCCCTGCAGGTACATCGCCAGGCGCTCCAGGCCGTAGGTGATCTCGCCCGTGATGGGGCGGCAGTCGATGCCGCCGACCTGCTGGAAGTAGGTGAACTGCGTCACCTCCATGCCGTTGAGCCAGACCTCCCAGCCCAGGCCCCAGGCGCCGAGCGTGGGGTTCTCCCAGTCGTCCTCGACGAAGCGGATGTCGTTCTTCCTCAGGTCGAAGCCCAGGGCGGTCAACGAACCCAGGTACAGCTCCAGGATGTCGGCCGGTGCCGGCTTGAGCACCACCTGGTACTGGTAGTAGTGCTGCAGGCGGTTGGGGTTCTCGCCGTAGCGGCCGTCCTTGGGGCGGCGACTGGGTTGGACGTAGCCCGCTTTCCAGGGCTCGGGGCCGAGGGCGCGAAGGAAGGTCGCCGTGTGCGAGGTGCCGGCGCCGACCTCCATGTCGTAGGGCTGCAGCAGCGCGCAGCCCTGGTCGGCCCAGTACGACTGGAGGGTGAGGATGATTTGCTGGAAGGTCAACATGAGGCGGCGGGCCGGCGCGGGGCCGGACTTTGGAGGGACTGCGGCAGGGACGGATCCGCGAAGGCCGCGATTTTACGGGCCGGTTCGCGGCACGTGGCGCCGCTCTCCCACAGGCGCGCGGGACGGCGCCTGCTGCATCGCGACGGTCCACGGACGCATAACCTGAATCCCGCCTCGCGCCGCCACCGATCCACTCCCACCATGTCCGCACCCACCCTCCGAGCCGATACGCCACTGTTCATCGTGCTCAATGCCGGCTCGGGTCGCTCCGACACCGAGGCGGTCCGCCGCGAAATCGAGGCGGCCTGCGAGGCGGCCGGTCGCGCAGTGCGGATCTTCCTGATCGACGGTCCGGACCGCGTGCGGGTGCTGGCGCGGGAGGCGGTGGAGGCGGCCCGCCCGGTCGGCGGCATCGTGGTGGCCGCCGGCGGGGACGGGACCATCAACACGGTGGCGCAGGCCACGCTGGGCAGCGGCTGCGCCTTCGGCGTGCTGCCGCAGGGCACCTTCAACTATTTCAGCCGCGCCAACGGCATCCCGGCCGAGACCGGCGCGGCGCTCGACGTGCTGCTCCACGAACGGCCGCGCGCGGTGCAGGTCGGCCTGGTGAACGATCGCGTCTTCCTGGTGAACGCCAGCATGGGGCTGTATGCGGAACTGCTCGAGGAGCGCGAGGCCTTCAAGCGCGAGTACGGCCGCAGCCGCTTCGTGGCCTTCGGCGCGGCGCTGATGACGATGCTGCGCGGTCACCGGCAATGGGACCTGCACCTGGCGTTCCATGGCGAGGAGCGCGACATCCGCACGCCCACGCTGTTCGTGGGCAACAACCCGCTGCAGTTGCGCCAGGTCGGGCTGCCGGAGGCGGAACTGCTGGAGAACGAGCGCGTGCTGGCGGCCGTCGCGCTCAAGCCCGCCGGGGCGTTCGGGCTCGCCGGGCTGCTGTTGCGCGGTGCCCTCGGCCGCCTGGGCGCGGCCGAGGGCGTCACCAGCTTCGCGTTCGAATCGCTCACCGTCAAGCCGCGCGGCAGGTCCTCGGGCCGCAGGCCGCCCCGCGTCAAGGTGGCCACCGACGGCGAACTCGGCTGGCTCGACATGCCGCTGGTGTTCCACGTCGCGCCCGAGCCGCTGTGGCTGATCCGCCCGGAGGTGGCGCCCGAGCTGGAAGCGGCTAAGCCATGAGCGCGTCGGGGGTGCTGCTGCAGATCTCGGACCCGCACTTCGGTACCGAGGTGCGAACCGCGGTGCGCGCGCTCGAGCGGCTGGTGCACGAGCAGTCGCCGGACGTGGTGGTGTTCTCGGGCGACATCACCCAGCGCGCGACCCGGGCGCAGTTCGACGCCGCGCGGGCGTTCGCCGACCGCCTGGGCCTGCGCGACGTGGTGGCGATCCCCGGCAATCACGACATCCCGCTGTTCCAGCTCGGCGCGCGCTTGCTCAAACCCTATGCGCGCTATGCGCGAGCGTTCGGCGACGACCTCGAACCGGTGTTCGAGTCCGACGCCTGGCTGGTGATCGGCGTCAACACGACGCGCTGGTACCGCCACGAGGACGGCGAGGTGTCGCCGGCGCAGATCGACCGCGTCGCGCAACGGCTTTCGCGCGCGCGTCCCGGTCAGGTGCGCATCGTGGTGACGCACCAGCCGGTGGTCGTGACGCGGCCGGAGGACGAGCGCAACCGCCTGCACGGGCGCGATGTCGCGATCGCGCGCTGGTCGGCGGCGGGCGCCGACCTGGTGCTCGGCGGTCACATCCACCTGCCCTTCGTGCGGCCGCTGCAGGCGGCCTTTCCGGACTGCCCGCGCGCCATGTGGGCGGTGCAGGCGGGCACGGCCGTCTCGACGCGACTGCGTTCCGGACAGCCGAATTCCGTGAACCTGGTGCGCCGGTGGGCCGATGACGGCACCTCCACATCCCCCGGACGCCGCTGCACGGTGGAACGCTGGGACTGCGCGACGGGCGAGGAGCGCTTCCTGCGGGCCGCGTCGCACGATCTGGTGCTGGACGCGTCGACCGTGGGCGCGGGCGCCATGGCGCGCGCCGCGGGCGGACCGCGATGAACGAATCCTCCTCGCTGGTCGAGCTGGCCCAGCGCGTCGGGCCGCATGCGCTCACGGCCTTTCTGGTGTTGCTAGTGACGGCGACCGCGACGGGCGGCGCCCTCCACGCGACACTGCGGCATCGACGCCAGCGCGCCGACGCGCAGAGCGAGCCCCGGCCGGAACGGCTGCTCGGCGGACTGGCCGTGGGCTTCGGTGGCATCGTGATGGCGGCCCTGCTGTTCGCGTGGATCGCCTGGCAGATCGCACCGGGACGCTCGCTGGGCCTGGCCGACCAGGCCCTGGCCGACGCCATCGGGGCCCACCTGCCACGCGCCGCGCTGCGGTTCTTCGGCCACTTCACGCACGTGGGCGATCCGTCGGTGCTGATCGTGCTGGCCGCGGTTGTCGCGGTGATGCTGTGGCGCGCGCGACGGCCCGTGCTGATGTGGGGGTGGCTGCTGGCGCTGGCGGGCAACGCGGTGCTCAACCCGTCGCTCAAGCAGATCTTCGAGCGCGTCCGGCCGGTGCATGACCACGGCTTCGCGCTGGCCACGGGCTTCAGTTTCCCGAGCGGTCACAGCTCGGGCGCGCTGGTCACCTACGGCATGCTGGCGGTGCTGGGCCTGCGCCTGCTGCCGCCGCGCTGGCACACGCCGGTCGTGATGGCCGCCATCGCCATGGTGCTCACCACGGCCTGCAGCCGGATCTTCCTGCAGGTCCACTTCGCCAGCGACGTCGCCGCCGGCCTGCTCTCCGGCGCCGCCTGGCTGACCGTGTGCGTCATCACCCTGGGCCATGCCGAACGGCGCCGGGCGCGGCGTTCGGCAGCCCCCGGCGCCTGAGCCGCGACGCGCCGGGGGCTGGCGGCGACACGCGGTGCGCCATCGCGCTCGCGTCGCGACCGCTCAATATTCCCAGAAGATGCGCTGCAGTTCCTTCGTGTCGCGCGTCTTCGTCATGGCCACCATTGCCAGGATGCGGGCCTTTTGCGGACGCAGGTCGTGCGCCACCACCCAGTCGTACTTGTCGTCGGGCTGTTCGGCGTTGCGGATCACGAAGCCGTCGGGCACGCGCGAACTGCGGATGACGGCGACGCCGCCGGCACGCACCTTCTGCAGGTGCGGCACGATCCGGTCGGCCACCGAGCCGTTGCCCGTGCCGCCGTGGATCAGCGCCTGGATGCCGCTCGCGCCCAGCGCGTCGATGGCCACCGGCGACACGCCTTCGTAGCCATAGGCGATCTGCACCGGCGGCAGGGCCGTGATGGCGTCGATGTCGAATTCCGACTGCATCGTGTGGCGCTTGACCGGCGCGCGGAACCAGTAGTTGCGTCCTTCCACGATCATGCCGAGCGGGCCCCACTGACTCTTGAAGGCCTCGGTCTTGATGTTGACGGTCTTGCTCACGTCCCGACCGCTCTGGATCTCGTCGTTCATCGTCACCAGCACGCCCTTGCCGCCGGCGTCCTTGCTGGCCGCGACGTTGACGGCGTTGTAGAGGTTGAGCGCGCCGTCGGCCGACAGCGCCGTCCCCGGCCGCATCGAGCCGACCACCACGATCGGCTTGGCCGTGTGCACCGTCAGGGTCAGGAAGTACGCGGTCTCCTCCAGGGTGTCGGTGCCGTGGGTGATGACGATGCCGTCGACGTCGGCCTGCTTGGACAGCGCCGACACGCGCCTCGCGAGCGCGAGCAGGTTGTCGTCCGTCAGGCTCTCGGAGGCGACCTGGAACACCTGTTCCCCCTTGACGTTGGCCACCTTCGACAGTTCCGGCAGGCCGGCGATGAGCTTGTCGACGCCGACCTTCGCCGCCGCGTAGGTCGCGCTGTTGATGGCCGAGGCGCCCGCGCCGGCGATGGTGCCGCCAGTCGCGAGGATCGTGACGTTGGGCAACGCGGCCTGTTGGGCCTGCACCAGGGTGACGGCCGAGAGGCACAGGGCCGCGGCGAAGAGGCGGAGTCGATGGCGAGGGTGCATGGGGAATCCAGGAGAAAGGATGGAGGAAATGGCATGCCGTGCGCCGTCCGTGGGTCCGGAGACCGTCGGTGCCGCGCGGCGGCACGAGGTTAACGGTGTTCCGGACCGTCGAGATGCCCGCGACGGCATCGGCACGGCCGGATTCGAGTCCGGCCTGCCCACCTCGCGATGCGATTAGCGTGCCAGGGTCCGGCGACGCGCCCGCAGGCCGAGGGCGACGCCGATCACCGCCACGCACAGCGCCACGCTCCACAGCGGCGCCAGGCCGAAGCGCGACACCCACCGCGCGAACGGCGTGAAATTGCCACGGCCCTCGACGGTGGCGGAGAGCACGCCGCGCGTGAGGCGGGGCAGTTCCTGCACCACCTGCCCCCGATGGTCGATCACCGCCGTGGCGCCGGTGTTCGTCGCGCGCACCATCGGCCGTTCGAACTCGATCGAGCGCATGCGCGAGATCGCCAGATGCTGGTCGATGGCGATCGAATCGCCGAACCAGCCGATGTTGCTGACGTTCAACAGGATCGTCGGAGCGCGCGACGCATCGCGGAAGTTGGCACCGATCTCGTCGCCGAACAAATCCTCGTAGCAGATGTTCGTGGCGACGCGCTGCCCTTGCCACACGAAAGGCGTCTGCGCGAGCGCGCCACGATGGAAGTCGCCCAACGGGATGTTCATCAGGTTCGTGAACCAGCGGAACATCGACGGCACGAATTCGCCGAAGGGCACCAGATGGTGCTTCTCGTAGCGATAGGGCTCATCCGCACCGGGCTTGAAGCCGAGCACGGCATTGCGGTAGTCGCCATAGTCGATCTCGCCCGGACCGGCCGGCACGGGCGCGGCACCGCCCGCACCCTCCAGCGGGATGCCCACGATGGCCGCCTGATGGCCGGTGGCGAAACGCGCCGCGATGGCATCCACGTAGCCTTCGGGCAACTGCGACGGCAACAGCGGCAGCGCGGTCTCCGGCGTGATCACGAGCGATGCCGTGGCATCGCGCAGCTGGACGCCATACCACTCGAGCGCCGTGTCGATGCCGCTGCCCATGACGAACTTCTCGTCCTGGGGAATGTTGCCCTGCAGCAACTGGACGTCCACGGTGCCCCGACTGCTGGACGCGTCTGGTGCGTCACGCAGCGCGGCGAGGGCGAGGGGAGCGAGCAGCAAGGCGACGAGCCAGGCGCCTGCAGCCCATCCGGATGGCTGCGCCGCGGGCCTGCCCGATGCATCGACCCCGCGCGTCATCGGCTGGTGTCCGACACCGCAGAGCGCGCGCATCGTGAGGGTTCCCAAGGCCGCCACCATCGCCGCCGCCGCACCGATGCCGTACACGCCGATCCAGGGCGCATAGCCGGCGAACGGCCCGTCCAGGTGCGCATAGCCGCCGGCACCCCATGGAAAGCCCGTGAACCAGCTGCCTCGCATGAGTTCGGCCAATGTCCAAAGCGCCGCGAAGAACGACGCCGCCCCCACCGGGCTGCGTCGGGACGCGAAAGCCACGAAAACACCGCACGCGGTCGCGTAATACAAGGACAGTCCCGCCGCCAGTGCCAGCACGGCCAACACCGCCAGCGGTGCGGCCAGCCCGCCATAGACGTGCAGGGAGATGAAGAGCCACCAGAACGTGCCGCACAGCCAGGCCGTCGCGAACAGCCATCCCTGGAGGGTGGCGCGCAGCCAATGCCCGGGTCGGGCTTCGGTGCGCACCGCATCCAGGCACCAGACGAGCATCGCCAACGCCAGCACCTGCAACCACCATTGTGGCCGGCCATTCCAGGGAGCCGCGATCGACGCTGCCTGGACACCACCGCCCACGACAAGGACGACGAGACGGGGAATCAGGGATCGACGCACAGGCAGGGTGCGGCCCGTCGCCTCCGAACGCGTGGTCAATCCGAGGCGCCGGTGCCGCGCGCGGGGGACACCCTGAACCAGCGGACGGCACCGCCCTTGGTATGGAGCACGACGAAGTCGAACCCCCCCAGGGCGTGATGTTCGCCCTTCTTCGGCACATGACCCATCTTGTGGGCCACCAGTCCGCCGATGGTGTCGAAATCTTCGCTCAGGTCGTCCGCGTCGAGCGTGATCCCGAAGGCTTCCGCCACGCGTTCGATGGGGGTATCGCCGGACACGCGGTAGGTGTGGTCGGCCAGACCGAAGATGTCGCCCTCGTCTTCGCCGATATCGAACTCATCCTCGATCTCACCGACGATTTGCTCCAGAACGTCTTCGATGGTGATGAGTCCAGCCACGCGGCCGAATTCGTCGATCACGATCGCCAAGTGATTGCGGTTCCCACGGAACTCGCGCAGCAGGTCATTCAACCCTTTGCTTTCCGGGACGAATGCCGCCGGACGGAGCAGCGCACGGATGTTCAGTTCGGGGGCACGCTGCAGCTTGAGGAGGTCTTTCGCAAGCAGGATCCCGATGATGTTTTCCTTCTCTCCCTCGTAGACCGGAAAGCGCGAATGCGCCGTGTCGATCACCGCGTGCAACAGAAACTCGTAAGGTGAATCGATGTCGACCAGATCCATCCGAGGTGCGGCGACCATCACGTCGCCAGCGGTCATGTCCGCCATGCGCAGGACCCCTTCGAGCATGACGCGGGACTCGGCGCCGATCACCTCGTTCTCTTCGGCGTCGGCCAGGGTCTCGATCAGTTCATCACGGGAGTCGGGGCCAGGATGCAGGAATTCAGCGAGTTTCTGAAGAAAGCTGCGTTTGTCTTCCCGTTCAACGGGAGTGCGTTCAGGATGAGGTTCGGCCACTGCGGGAGGGCGAAGTTGAGGAGGTGCAAGGATAACGGATTGCCTCCTGCCTCTACGACGCAAGGACTCAAGCCGAGGACTTGCCGCGTGCGGCACGAAGTCCGCTTCGAATTTCCTGGAGCCCCGCCAGAAAAGTCCAAAACTGTTTGGCACGGGTCTTCAAGTGGAAGTCCACCTCGGCAAAATGCTCGAGCGCCATCTCGCTGAGATGGCTGTCAAAGGTTGCCGAAGGCAACTGCAGATGTGCTTCCGACTCGGAACCACTGCGTACGACCGTGGCTCCTGCCTTGCGGGCAATCTTCAGCATGGCTGCATTTTCACTTAGTGCATGAATGAACATCATGCCCACGCCCTCGTTGCGTGCCACCACCACCGCACGCTCGAACAACCGCGAACCATAACCGCGTCCTCGGGCACTGGCGGCCACAGAGACACCAAACTCCGCGCAATCGCTGTACTGATCAGGAGGCGCGAACGCGAGGTGTGCGATGGCGATCAGATCAAGTCGACGGTTGTAGATGCCAAAAAGCTCGTCCCGCTCGAAGTCGAGACCATCCACATATTTGTGAATTTGCTCATCCGAGGCGGCGTAGCCGAAACGAAGGTAACGATCGACAGACGTCAGGTCCAGAAGATGGCGCGCTACGCGTGGCCGCTCCCTGGGTCCGATTGAGCGGATGGGAACAATCACATGAGCAGACCGTTCTGCAGGCTTGATCTGCGTGTCCACCATCTGGAACCTGAACGAACGAACCCACCCACCAAATGCGTATTTCAATGCGGAAAAAGTGGGGGTCATGACCCTAATGTAAGGGTTTTCACTTATCTTGCAAGACTGCGGCAACACCAGTCCGGTATCTCATCACGATGTTCCGCGTTAAATAAGATGAGTTCCTACGCCCCTTCTCGATTCCCCAATGAAGAAAGCCCGGATGCTTTCGCAACCGGGCTTTCTAGGCTGTAAGAGCCTGACGATGACCTACTTTCACACGGGAACCCGCACTATCATCGGCGCTGACGCGTTTCACTGTCCTGTTCGGGATGGGAAGGAGTGGTACCACGTCGCTATGGTCATCAGGCATAAAGGGTTGTCCGGCTGATCACACGATCAGTCGAACGAATTCATAGAGTTTGGAATCAGCTTTTGGCGAATTGTTTTGAATGCGTCAACTTGGCATAACACCCTGATCTGATCGATCAAAGTTATAGGGTCAAGCCGCACGAGCAATTAGTATCAGTTAGCTTAACGCATTACTGCGCTTCCACACCTGACCTATCAACGTCCTGGTCTTGAACGACTCTTCAGGGGGCTCAAGGCCCCGGCAGATCTCATCTTGAAACGAGTTTCCCGCTTAGATGCTTTCAGCGGTTATCTCTTCCACACTTAGCTACTCGGCAATGCCACTGGCGTGACAACCGATACACCAGAGGTGTGTCCACTCCGGTCCTCTCGTACTAGGAGCAGGCTTCCTCAAATCTGCAGCGCCCACGGAAGATAGGGACCAAACTGTCTCACGACGTTTTAAACCCAGCTCACGTACCTCTTTAAATGGCGAACAGCCATACCCTTGGGACCGGCTACAGCCCCAGGATGAGATGAGCCGACATCGAGGTGCCAAACACCGCCGTCGATATGAACTCTTGGGCGGTATCAGCCTGTTATCCCCAGAGTACCTTTTATCCGTTGAGCGATGGCCCTTCCATACAGAACCACCGGATCACTATGTCCTGCTTTCGCATCTGCTCGACTTGTCAGTCTCGCAGTTAAGCACGCTTATGCCATTGCACTATCGTCACGATGTCCGACCGTAACTAGCGTACCTTCGAACTCCTCCGTTACGCTTTGGGAGGAGACCGCCCCAGTCAAACTGCCTACCATGCACTGTCCCCGATCCAGATAATGGACCTAGGTTAGAACCTCAAACACACCAGGGTGGTATTTCAACGTTGGCTCCACAAGATCTAGCGACCCTGCTTCAAAGCCTCCCACCTATCCTACACAGATCTGTTCAAAGTCCAATACAAAGCTACAGTAAAGGTTCATGGGGTCTTTCCGTCTTTCCGCGGGGAGATTGCATCATCACAAACATTTCAACTTCGCTGAGTCTCAGGAGGAGACAGTGTGGCCATCGTTACGCCATTCGTGCAGGTCGGAACTTACCCGACAAGGAATTTCGCTACCTTAGGACCGTTATAGTTACGGCCGCCGTTTACTGGGACTTCAATCAAGAGCTTGCACCCCATCATTTAATCTTCCAGCACCGGGCAGGCGTCACACCCTATACGTCCACTTTCGTGTTTGCAGAGTGCTGTGTTTTTAATAAACAGTCGCAGCCACCGATTTTTTGCAACCCATTCATGCTTCGTTGTTCACTACACACTAATAGGGCACACCTTCTTCCGAAGTTACGGTGTCAATTTGCCGAGTTCCTTCTCCTGAGTTCTCTCAAGCGCCTTAGAATACTCATCTCGCGCACCAGTGTCGGTTTGCGGTACGGTCGTGTATAGCTGAAGCTTAGTGGCTTTTCCTGGAACCTCGTTCAGTCACTTCACCAGCAAGCTGGCTCGATCATTGGCCTCGGTATATGTACGCCGGATTTGCCTAACGTACGCCTACATCCAATTAAACCGGGATGTCCAACACCCGGATGACCTATTAAGATCCGTCCCCACATCGCACTATACATCGGTACAGGAATATTGACCTGTTTCCCATCAGCTACGCATCTCTGCCTCGCCTTAGGGGCCGACTCACTCTACGCCGATGAACGTTGCGTAGAAAACCTTGCGCTTACGGCGAGGGGGCTTTTCACCCCCTTTAACGCTACTCATGTCAGCATTCGCACTTCTGATACCTCCAGCACGCCTTACAACGCACCTTCACAGGCTTACAGAACGCTCTCCTACCACTTGCAATAAATTGCAAATCCGCAGCTTCGGTAACTGGCTTAGCCCCGTTACATCTTCCGCGCAGGACGACTCGATCAGTGAGCTATTACGCTTTCTTTAAATGATGGCTGCTTCTAAGCCAACATCCTGACTGTTTTAGCCTTCCCACTTCGTTTCCCACTTAGCCAATTTTAGGGACCTTAGCTGGCGGTCTGGGTTGTTTCCCTCTTGAGTCCGGACGTTAGCACCCGGTGCTCTGTCTCCCAAGCTGTACTCATCGGTATTCGGAGTTTGCCTTGGTTTGGTAAGTCGCCATGACCCCCTAGCCAAAACAGTGCTCTACCCCCGATGGTAATACTTGAGGCACTACCTAAATAGTTTTCGGAGAGAACCAGCTATTTCCAAGTTTGTTTAGCCTTTCACCCCTATCCACAGCTCATCCGCTAGTTTTGCAACACTAGTCGGTTCGGACCTCCAGTACCTGTTACGGCACCTTCATCCTGGCCATGGATAGATCACTTGGTTTCGGGTCTACACCCAGCGACTGATCGCCCTATTCGGACTCGATTTCTCTACGGCTTCCCTATTCGGTTAACCTTGCCACTGAATGTAAGTCGCTGACCCATTATACAAAAGGTACGCAGTCACCCTTGCGGGCTCCTACTTTTTGTAAGCACGCGGTTTCAGGATCTATTTCACTCCCCTCCCGGGGTTCTTTTCGCCTTTCCCTCACGGTACTAGTTCACTATCGGTCAATGATGAGTATTTAGCCTTGGAGGATGGTCCCCCCATATTCAGACAGGATTTCTCGTGTCCCGCCCTACTTGTCGTTAGCTCAGTACCACACAGGTCATTTCACGTACGGGGCTATCACCCACTATGGCCAGTCTTT